>JAABQB010000049.1 GCA_011391695.1 Desulfobacteraceae bacterium
AGAAACAAGAATATCAATTTGTTTCCCAATGATTTTAAAGCTGTGCATACTGTTAGAGATATCAGGAATACGATTGATGGATTCCCGGAGTCAAAGGAAGAAGATGAAACTGTTTTTTCTGCTGCGGGGCGTATGATGGCTGTAAATTTGTTCGGAAAGTCTTCCTTTATAAGATTTAAAGACCGAACAGGACAAATTCAGGCATACATAAGAAAAGATAGAATCGGCGATGAGTCCTACAGTCTTTTTAAACAACTCGATATCGGTGATTTTGTTGGAATAACAGGAACATTATTCAAGACAAAAACAGGTGAGTGGACTTTACTTGCATCTGAATTAAGGCTCTTATGTAAATCAATCAAGCCTCTTCCTGAGAAATTTCATGGTCTAAAAGATCC
Organism: Desulfobacteraceae bacterium; assembly: GCA_011391695.1. Taxonomy (GTDB): domain Bacteria; phylum Desulfobacterota; class Desulfobacteria; order Desulfobacterales; family RPRI01; genus RPRI01. Next base: position 399 of record JAABQB010000049.1, read on the forward strand.
TGAAAAGCGTTATCGCCAGCGCTACCTTGATTTAATAATGAATCAGGAAGTTCGGGATATTTTTATAAAGCGGAGTAAAATTATTCAGTCAATACGTTCATTTTTTCTTGAAAGAGATTATCTTGAAGTCGAAACTCCTATGATGCAACCAATTCCCGGGGGAGCTGAGGCTACTCCGTTTCAAACCCATCATAATGCTCTCGGAATAGATCTGTTCTTGCGTATTGCTCCTGAATTGTATCTTAAACGTCTTGTTGTGGGTGGTTTTGAAAGAGTTTTCGAGATTAACAGAAATTTCAGAAACGAGGGTGTTTCAACCCAGCATAATCCTGAATTTACTATGCTTGAGTTCTATGAAGCTTATGCCACATATCAGGATCTTATGAGTTTAACAGAAGATTTGTTTGTCTATATATCCAAAGAGATTGCCGGATCAACTTCAATTAGTTATCAGGGAAATATTATTGATTTTAGCGGAAAATGGAACAGGATCAGCCTGTTAACAGCCATGGAAGAGCTTGGTGGGATCAATTCTGATCTTCTAAATAACAAGGAGAAACTTATTGAATTTGCCTTTTCAAATGGAATTAAAATTACAAAAACAAACCGAATAGGCAAAGTAATTGCAAAACTATTTGATATACTTGTTCAACCAAAGCTTATTCAGCCTACATTTATTACAGAATATCCTGTTGAAATTTCTCCTCTTTCAAGAAGAAGTGAAAGCAATCCCTCTTTAACTGACCGCTTCGAACTTTTTATTGCAGGTCGTGAAATAGCAAACGGTTTTTCCGAACTTAACGATCCTGAAGATCAGGAAACACGATTTTTACAGCAGGTATCAGACAGAAGTGAAGGTGACGATGAATCACATTATATGGATGAAGATTATATCGAAGCTTTGGAATATGGTATGCCTCCGACTGCCGGAGAAGGAATTGGAATAGACAGATTGGTAATGCTTTTTGCAGATGCTGCTTCAATAAGGGAAGTGATCCTTTTCCCTCATATGAAACCTGCAGGTTCAAAGCAGCAACAATGATACCGGTCTGTTTCAATAATAATGCAATTTCAATAAGATTTAAGCTCTGTGCTGCAATCAGCGGGGAATGCGCTCGCTGTTTCAGTTTAAAAGTAAGAGCATTATTCAACAATCACGAGTCATACCAAAAATGTCTTTTGAATTATTTATAGGCACCCGCTATTTAAGAGCCAGGCAAAAGCAGGCTTTCATATCCCTTATTACAATATTATCCATTACGGGTGTGATGGTAGGAGTTATGGCTCTCATTGTCGTTATAGCCGTCATGGCCGGTTTTGAATCAGACCTGAAATCCCGAATCCTTGGAGTAGAATCGCATATTGTTGTAATGAGGCATGGAGGCCCATTTGCCGGCAAATCCGAACTGATCAAGTTAATTGAAAATGTCAAAGGTGTTTCGGCAGCCTCTCCTTTTGTTTACACTCAGGTAATGCTTAAATCTTCTTCGGGAGTTTCAGGTGCCGTATTAAAAGGTGTTGACCCAACGTCAGCAGGCCGCATCGTAAAAAATCTTAAGGCTGATTCGTTGCAAAGAAATGAAATAAGCGAACGGAATACGGGTTATCAAAACTTTGTTCCGGGAATAATACTAGGAAAAGAGCTTGCCGGAATCCTGGGTGTTTCTGTGGGCGATATGGTGTATCTTATATCACCTACCGGCATTATATCACCTATCGGCCATTTACCTTCCATGAAACAGTTTGAGGTGAAAGGTTTATTCGAATCAGGAATACATGATTATGACGGGTCATTTGCTTATGTCAATATAAGTGATGCCCAGAAAATTTTACGCATGGGTGACTCAATAACCGGCATAGAGATTCGAGTCGATGATATTGACCTTGCAAGAAAAATTGCGGAAAAAATAGTTAAGGATTTAGGCTTTCCTTACTGGACAAGAGACTGGACTCAAATGAACAAAAATCTTTTTTCAGCCTTAAAGCTGGAAAAGACAGTTATGTTTATCATATTAACTCTAATAGTTCTGGTAGCGGCCCTTAATATAGCCAGTACCCTCATAATGATGGTAATGGAGAAGACGCGAGATATAGCTATTTTAAAAGCTATGGGCGCAACTGATAAGAGTATAAGAAGAATATTCGTGTTTAAAGGCATGATAATAGGTTCGGTTGGAACAAGCCTCGGGGTATGCGCGGGTTATTTACTTTGCAAGCTGCTTGAAAAGTACAAATTTATAGATCTTCCAGGAGACGTTTATTATATAACGACACTTCCTGTGCGTCTTGTCGCTTTTGATGTCTTGTTAATTGCTTCGGCAGCTCTGGTTATTTGCTTTTTGGCAACCCTGTATCCGGCTCACCAGGCATCCAAGCTTAATCCAGTAGAGGCTATTCGCCATGGATGACAGCATAATCGGCGACAAAAACAATACTTGTCCAGAAAACAATTCAATGAATATGTTGAAGGTTATAGGTATATCCAAGTCCTTTAACAGCAGTGAAGCCCGTCTTGAGATTCTTAAAAATATTAATTTCGATTTGAATCAAGGCGGGACAATGTCTATTGTTGGTGCATCCGGTATCGGCAAATCCACTCTGTTACATATAATAGGTACACTTGATTACCCGGATAACGGCTCTATTTTTTTTAAGGATTATGAAGTGTCCCGATATGATACGGAACGGCTGTCAAAGTTCCGTAATGAATCTATCGGATTTGTCTTTCAGTTCCATCATCTTCTATCTGAGTTTTCAGCGGTTGAAAATGCAATGATGCCTGCACTCATAAAAGGGATTGACAGACAAAAAGCGAGAGAGGAAGGAGAAAGAATACTGATAAGAGTCGGGCTCAGAGACAGAATGAATAACAGGGTTAATACTCTTTCCGGTGGTGAACAGCAGAGAGTTGCCATTGCAAGGGCTCTTGTGCTTAGACCGGTTATACTTCTTGCAGATGAGCCGACTGGAAATCTTGATAAAAAAAACAGCGGACAGGTTCATGAGTTGCTGATTGAGCTTAATCAGGAACTGGATATGGCAATGATAGTGGTGACGCACAACATGGAACTGGCATCCCTGATGCAAAGATGTGTCACAATTATAGATGGACAGCTCGTCGAAACCGTATAAGGAGTTATTATGAAAAGATATTTATGCCTGATTGCGATCTCAATTGCATGTTTATTTTCAAATACCAGTTATGCGCTTGAAACGGTAAATGTTCTGGTATTGCCATTTGAAGTCAATTCACAGGAAGAACTTTCGTATCTTCAAGATCAGATTCCTCAGGTGATAAAGAATCATTTAAAACAAAACGGTGCCGCTGTTTTGGAACCCGACCCGGCCATTATTTCATCACTTACCAAAAAAGAGATAAACGCAGATGAAATCAGGAGAATAGGTGTTAACTCCGGTGCCCACAACATTGTTTGGGGAAGCATCACATTAATAGGCCGTCATTTTAGCCTTGACGTTAAGATGATTGAAACCATTGGGAATGAGCCTCCAAAAGCCTTTGTTCTTGAAGGTGAGGGAATTGAAAATCTTTCAGGGAGCTTGAAGAAAATTTCTCTCGATATAAGCATGAAAATATTTAAACAGGAGAAAGTATTAAAAATATTTGTTGAGGGTAATAAGCGCATCGAAACCGACGCAATCAGAAGAGTTGTTAAAACAGAAGAGGGCAGCATTTACTCCTCTAAGAATCTTTCTGATGACCTCAAGGCTATATATGCAATGGGGTACTTTGATGATGCCCGGATTGAATCTGAAGTTAAACCGGAGGGCAAAGTGGTCACTTTCAAGGTTAAAGAAAAATCAACAATAAGGGTAATCCTTATTAAAGGCAACAGGATATATGAAGATGAAAAGATCAGAGGAATCTTAAACATAAAGACAGGATCTATCCTAAACATTGTTATGATTAAGAAAAATGTCGAAAGGATTGAAGGCCTGTACAGAGAGAAAAATTATCATAACATGAAGGTTGAATATAAAATTCATGAATTCGATAACAACCAGGCTGATCTTGAATTTATAATTTCAGAAGGTTCGAAAGCTTTGATTAAAAACATTAATTTTGAAGGGAATAAGACATTTTCAAGTTCAAATCTCAAAAAGCTTATGACGACATCTGAAGAAAACATTTTTTCATGGGTTTCTTCAGCCGGGGATCTGAAAAGAGAAGACCTTAATCAGGATGTTGCGAAGATATCCGCTTTTTATAATAATAATGGTTTTATTCAGGCCAAAGTCGGGGAACCTCAAATTGATACCCATGAGTCCTGGATTGATATTACAATAAGAATAGATGAAGGTCCGCAATTTAAAGTCGGAAAAGTTGAAATAACAGGGGATCTGGTTTTCCCTCAGGGGAAACTTATTGAGAAAATCAAGATCGGGAAAGAAAAGTTTTACAACAGGCAGGTTCTGCAAAAAGATGTCCTTGAGTTGACGGATATCTATTCGGACGAAGGCTATGCCTATGCGGATATTGTACCCAGCATCGACCAGGACCGGGATAAAATGGTGGTCGATATTAATTTTAGGATTAATAAAGGCAAGCAGGTCTATTTTGAAAAAATTCTTATCGGGGGAAATTCAAAGACCAGAGATAAGGTTATTAGAAGAGAGCTTCTTGTATATGAACAGGAACTGCACAGCGGGGTAAAGCTGAAAAAAAGCATTCGTAATCTGCATCGTTTAGATTACTTTGAAAATATTAAAGTTGATACGTTGAAGGGAAGTTCGGATGATAAAATGGTTCTCAAGATTGATGTTACGGAAAAGCCAACCGGTATTTTCAGCTTTGGCGCAGGTTACAGCAGCGTGGAAAAGATATTTGGTATGGCTTCAATTGCACAGAGGAATCTTTTTGGTCGTGGACAGCTCCTGGCATTAAAAGCACAGCTGGGAAGTGTTTCGAATAAATATACTTTAAGTTTCACGGAGCCATGGCTGTTTGATATTCCTCTTTCAGCCGGTTTTGATTTATACAGCTGGGAATATGATTATGATACTTTTGATAAAAACAGCAAGGGGGGCGGGGTCAGATTCGGATATCCTGTTTATGAATTTACAAGACTTTATATGACTTATGCTTTAGATTTTGCAGATATAACCAATATTGAAAAGGATGCTCCGGACACTATAAAGGAAATGGCGGGAAACAATGTTTCGAGCAGCATAACAACGGCACTGAAATACGATTCCCGTGATAAAGTGTTTAATCCTACCGAAGGATCAGAACATACCATCTCTATCCAGTATGCCGGTTTAGGCGGAGATATAGGTTTTACAAAATATGTATTTGCGACAGGCTGGTTCGTCCCTTTGTTTAAAGGAACTGTCGGTTCAATACACGCAAAAACAGGATATGTCAGCCAAAACTCAGGGAAAAAGCTTCCTTCCTATGAACGTTTCAACCTCGGGGGGATAAATTCACTGCGCGGATTCGATTGGGAGGATTTAAGCCCGAAAAAGATAAATTCGGAGGGTGTTCTGACAAATATTGGCGGAAATAAATTTGTCCAGTTTAATCTTGAATACCTGTTCCCGTTAATCAAAGAGGTCGGTGTTATGGGAGTGTTATTCTTCGATACGGGAGATGTTTATGATAATGATGAAAGTATGGATTTGGGGAATTTGCGGGAAAGTGTCGGAGGTGGTATAAGATGGTATTCACCAATGGGTCCAATGCGAATAGAATACGGCTATATACTTGATCCTGTGAAAAATGAAAATAAAGGCGGGAAATGGGAATTTACTGTGGGCACAGTCTTTTAAATGTGTATAATGTTTTATCAGGTGATATTTGAAAAGTTAATAATGATATAAAAAGGAGACAGAGTAATGCGTTTAATTAAAACAGCGTTTTCAGCAGGCATAGCACTTTTCTTTCTGCTTGGAATTTCCGCATATGCAGCAGATGTTGCTAAGATAGGAATTGTTGATTTTATGAAAATCCTTGAAACATCAAATGCCGGGAAAGCGGGTCAGGCTGAAATTAAAAAACAGGCAGATAAGATGAAGGCTGATCTTGAAAAAAAGGGCGCGGAAATAGAAGAGCTGAAAAAGAAAATTGAGAAGGATGCAATGGTCGGGAACAAAGAGATGCGGGAAGAAAAAGAGCGGGAAGTTCAGATAAAATATCTGGATTTCAAGAATCTTGAAAAAAAATATAGTTCTGAATTACAAAAGACTCAATCTGATTCGCTGGTGCGTATTCAAAAAGAAGTGCAGATCATTGCTGATGAAATTGGCAAAAAAGAGGGTTATCTGCTCATAATAGAAAAGCGCGAAGCTGGCGTATTTTATGCGCCGGCTTCTGTGGATATTACAGATAAACTGATACAGCAATACAATGCTAAACCTGCCCAGAAAACCGGAAAAGACAAGTAGGAAATTATAATGGAAGTAATGCTTTCCGATATAGCAGAGATTGTCGGTGGCAGGGTTGTCGGCAACTCTAAGACGGTAATATGCGGAGCCGCCTCCTTTGAAGATGCGAAAAGATACGACATAACATTTGCCGGTGATGCCGGGTTTTTAAAAAAAATTGAAGAGACCGTAGCCGGAGCTGTTATAGTTCCTCTTAATTTCAGTGAATCTTCAAAAGACCTGATACAGGTAAATAATCCTAAAGTCGCTTTCGCCAAAGTTTTGGACCTGTTTTATCCGCCTTCAGTTCCGTTATCGGGCATAAGTCCATCCGCACATTTAGGGAGTGGATTTAAATGTGGCAGAGATGTTTCGATTGCCCCGAATGCAGTGATCGGCGACAACGTTGTTCTCGGCGACCGGGTCTCGATTTGTCCATGCTCCTATATCGGAAACAGTGTTGTCATGGGTGATGATGTTAAAATTTACTCCAATGTATCCGTTCTCGAGAGGTGCACAATAGGAAACAGGGTAATAATTCACTCAGGCACTGTTATTGGGAGCGATGGGTTCGGTTTTTCTTCTGACGGTGAAAAATATTTCAAAATTCCCCATACCGGTATTGTCAGGATAGATGATGATGTCGAAATAGGGGCCTGCAATACTATTGACAGAGCTACCTTCGGCAAAACATGGATATGTCGGGGAGTAAAAACTGACAATCTGGTTCACGTTGCACATAATGTCAAAATTGGAGAAGACACTCTGCTCATAGCTCAGGCTGGCATCGGTGGAAGTTCATCGATAGGAAGGCATTCAATTATTGCCGGACAGGCAGCAATTGCTGACCATATAACCATAGGAGATAATGTTACTGTTGCAGGTAAGGCAGGTGTTGCCAAATCAGTTCAGGACGGTGAAATTTTATCTGGTGTGCCTGCAATTCCGCATAAACTGTGGCTTAAGGTTCAAAATATTATCCCAAAACTTCCTGATATCAGGAGGAAGCTGCTGGAAATAGAAAAGAGGCTGGAGAGAATGGAGAAAAAAAATGGAGATAACTCTTAATATAACAGAAATAATGAAATTATTGCCTCACCGATATCCGTTTATTCTGGTTGACAGGGTTGTCGAGCTTGTTGAGGGGGATAGGATTATTGCTTTGAAAAATGTCACCATCAATGAGCCCTTTTTTGTGGGACATTTTCCCGGAACCCCCATTATGCCCGGAGTCCTTATTATCGAAGCAATGGCGCAAGCCGGGGGGATATTGTTTGCCTTTTCCCAACCGGAGGAAAAGCGCGGCGGACCTGTTTATTTTATGGGAATGGATAAGGTAAAATTCAGGAAACCGGTCGTTCCCGGGGATCAACTTGTTTTTGAAGTAAAAATTTTAAATCTGAGATTAAGAGCCATCAAAATGTCAGGCATTGCGACAGTTGAAGGCAAGTGCGTGGCTGAAGCCGAGTTTTTGGCCACTTTCGGAGGGAAATGATGATTCATGAAACTGCTATAATTAATTCAGGGGCCGAGATCGATTCAAATGTCGATATCGGCGCATATTCCATAATTGGAGATAATGTATTCATAGGGTCAGGGACCGTGATAGGCCCTCATGTTGTAATTGACCCTTTTGTAACAATCGGCCGGAACTGCCGGATATTCCAGTATGCTGCAATCGGCGCCGTTCCCCAATCGCTTAAATTCGAAGGCGAGAAAACATATGTGAAAATCGGCAACGGGACAATAATCAGGGAATTTGTCACTATTCACAGGGGAACCGGATTCGGCGGTGGGATAACCGAGGTCGGGGAAGAGAATTTTTTGATGGCCTATACGCACATTGCGCACGACTGCAGGGTAGGCCGCAAGGTTGTCATGGCAAACAGCGCGACTCTTGCCGGACATATTACAATAGGAAATCATGCAACAATAGGAGGTCTCGTAGCAATACATCAATTTGTCAAAATCGGAGAGCATGCTTTTGTCGGCGGCAAATCGGCGGTTGTTAAAGATGTGCCTCCTTATGTCATTGCTGCGGGAGACAGGGCGGAACTGCATGGCCTGAACATAGTCGGTCTCAAACGTCACGGGTTTTCACCCACGACATTATCTCTGCTGAAAAAAACATACCGAATAATATTCAGAATCGGACTAACCGTGAACGAGGCGATTGAAAGAGTCAGGGCTGAGGTCGAGCAGGTTCCCGAGGTCGTAAATTTCATTGATTTCATTAGAGCTTCCCAGCGGGGAGTTACACGATAATCTGATGACAAAAAAGATCGGACTCATTGCGGGGAGCGGCCAGTTCCCCATAATTTTTTCAAGGAAAGCCAAATCGGGCGGCTTCTTTGTGTATGCCGCTGCTTTTGTAAATGAAGCTGAGCCGGCACTCAAGGAGCATGTCGAGGCAATAGAATGGATGCATCTCGGGCAGGTTAAGCGGTTGATCGGTTTTTTTAAAAAAAATGGAATCAAAGAAGCCGTGATGCTTGGCGCAATAAAAAAAACAAGGATGTTTTCAGATGTCAGGCCCGATATCAAAGCTATTTCACTGGTGACACGCATGAAAAGCACACACGATGACGGACTTTTGAGGGCGTTTGCGGAGTTGCTTGAAAAAGAGGGCATAATAATAAAAGCTTCGACTTTTTTACTTCCGGATCTTCTGGCGGAAGAGGGCTGCTGGACAAAGCGAAAACCGACAAGGGCGGAAAAGGCTGACATAGATCTCGGATGGCATATTGCAAAAGAGATAGGCCGCCTTGATATAGGCCAGTGTGTGATCGTGTGCGGCGGTTCTGTTCTTGCCGTTGAGGCTATTGACGGCACGGATGCCACTATCAGAAGAGGAGGAAAGCTTGGAAACGGAGAGTCCGTAATGGTTAAAGTCTGCAAACCGAATCAGGATACCAGGTTCGATATGCCTGCTGTGGGCTCACAAACGATAAGTTCAATGCATGAATCGGGAGTTAAGCTCCTTGCTGTTGAGGCTGAAAAAGCAGTGGTCTTTGATAAAGAGGAGATGGTGATGCTTGCCGACAGGTTCGGAATAAGCATTGTCGCTATTTCGGGGAACTAAAATAATGAAAAAACTGCGTGTAGGCGTTGTGGGAGCCGGCTACCTGGGTAAATTCCATGCGGAAAAGTATTCGCAGATGGATGATGTCGAACTTTCAGGGATAGCCGATCTGGACAGAGTGCAGGCTGAGACAGTATCTAAGAAGGTGAAGACAAATGCTTACAGCGATCATCGCGACCTGATAGGAAAAGTAGATGCCGTCAGTATTGTTGTCCCAACCCAAGACCATTACAAGATAAGCAGGGATTTTCTGGAAAACGACATAGATGTTCTTATCGAAAAGCCGATCACGACAACGCTTCAGGAGGCGGACGAACTGATAAGCATTTCGGAGGCAAGAGGCCTTATCATTCAGGTCGGGCATCTGGAACGATTCAACCCCGCGATTCTTGCGCTTAAGGACATTGTAAAAAACCCCAGGTTCATTGAATCGCATCGTTTAAGTATTTTCAAAGAACGAGGCACGGATGTGAGTGTAGTGCTCGATCTAATGATACACGACATAGATATAATATCCGGTTTTGTCAAATCTGAAATAAAGAGCATTCATGCCGCGGGGATTCCGGTAATTACAGGCCGGGCAGATATAGCAAATACACGCCTTGAATTTATGAACGGATGTGTTGCTAATGTCACGGCAAGCAGGATTTCGACAAAAAATGAACGCAAAATCAGGCTGTTCCAGCAGGATGCATATATATCGGTTGATTTCGCGAATCATGAAATAACCGTTGTACGTAAAAAAGACGATGAAGATGAGAGCATAATACCAGGCATGGAGATAAAACAGATCTGTTTTGAAAAGAGTGACGCCTTGAAAGAGGAGCTTACAGCTTTTGTAAAATCGGTAAGCAGACGCGAGACCCCTGAAGTTACCGGTCAGGTAGGACGTGACGCATTGAAGGTGGCATTGAGCGTAATGGAGCAGATCGATTCTTCAAAAAAACAGCTTATTGGCGATTGATTGTATGAGTCAGCCTATTAATCGGAAACCTGTTATGATAATTGCCGGTGAAGCGTCAGGTGATATTCACGGGGCAAGGCTCGTTTCGGCCATGAAAAGTAGAAATAATGATCTTTATTTCTGCGGCATAGGTGGTGATGCGCTAAGAGCCGCCGGAGTTAAAATTATTCAGGATGCATCTACTCTTGCCGTGGTGGGGATAACCGAGGTTTTTTCAAAGGTTTCTTCTCTTGTTAAAGGTATGGCAGGCTCAAAAAGGCTTCTAAAAAATTTAAAACCAGGTCTTCTGATACTGATAGATTTTCCCGATTTTAATCTTAAAGTTGCCGCTGCTGCAAAAAAGCTCGGCATCCCCGTCCTATATTACATAAGTCCTCAGGTTTGGGCTTGGAGGCAGGGACGGGTGAAGAAAATAAAAGAGCTTGTAAATCATCTGGTTGTTATCCTACCCTTCGAAGAAGAATTTTTTAAGAAACATGGCGTTCCTGTGTCATATGTCGGGCACCCTCTTCTGGACGGCGATCTTCCGCCGGTTAATTTGAAGGAAAAGAAAGATACTCCAGTAATAGGCTTGCTGCCGGGTTCACGCGACAGTGAGATTACAAGGCATCTTCCAGTTATGCTTGAAGCGGCCTCATTGATTATAAAAAAAATGAACGGGATAAAAATAGCAGTATCGCTTGCGCCGACGGTGAAACGGGAATACGTTGAAAAGATAATAGGAAAACACTTCGCTTATGATTATGATATTATTTCAGGTGGAGCGGCTCAGATCTTAAAAATCTGCTCTCTTGTCGTTGCCGCCTCGGGGACTGTTACACTGGAGGCTGCAATTGCAGGGGTTCCGATGGTTATAATATACAAGGTCTCACCTGTAAGCTACCGATTCGGCAAAGCGATGATAAAGGTTCCAAATATTTGTCTTGTTAATCTTATAGCAGGAAGGGAAATAGTCCCTGAACTGATTCAGGAGAGGGCTACACCAGCCAATATAGCAGACGAAGTTTTAAGAATTCTCGGCGATTCAGATAAAATTGAATCGATGAGAAATGAGCTTATTGGCATACGGAATCTTCTTGGTGGTTCCGGTGCTTCCGGACGGGTTGCAGATATAGCTATGTCAATGCTGGCGGATTCATGAAAAGCCGACAAAATAGGTTATTATAAATGGGGATAAATATCCAATCGTTATCATTCATTAAACCCAGACATGTTGAACTAATAAAGTTGATAAAAGAGAGCTGGTTTACTCTTTCTCTGGCTACGGTGTGTCTTCTTATTGTTGCCGGAACAACTGCTGTTTCGGCATATTTAATCAAGCCTGCCCTTGATGATGTATTCATAAATAAAGATGCGAGGATGCTCAAACTTATTCCCGTTGCCGTCATCATAGTCTATTTTTTACGCGGCCTCGGAATATACGGCCAGGAATATCTAATGAGCCATGTAGGCCAGAACATCATAAGACGCCTGCGAAACCGGCTGTATAATCATATACAGGATCTCTCCCTTTCGTTTTTTCACAAAGAAAAGACGGGAACCCTTATGTCCCGCATCACCAATGACGTCAATACAATAAAAGCCATGGTCTCCTCGGTTGTTACCGGTTCTGTAAGAGACTGCTTTACAATTGCGGGTCTGACAATCGTAATATTTACCCAGATCTGGGATCTCGCGTTATTGGCTTTTATTATTTTACCTGTCGCTTTTTATCCTATTGTGGCGCTCGGGAGAAAAGTTAGAAAGGTCAGCAGGAAATGCCTTGAGGCGATTGCGGACATGAGCTCCTTCCTCCATGAAACATTTGCCGGAAATAAAATTGTAAAAGCATTCGGCATGGAGGCGTATGAAAAAAAACGCTTTTTTGATAAAACATTGCTCCTTTTTAAGCTTGAAATGAAGGAGGTAAGGGCCAAGTCTCTTTCTTCTCCGATAATGGAATTTCTGGGAGGACTGGGAATAGCCTTTGTCATATGGTACGGAGGATACAGGGTTATTTCAGGAACCTATACCACCGGAACTTTTGTCTCATTCCTTGCCGCTGTTGTAATGCTTTATGATCCGGTAAAGAAACTCAGCAAGCTTAATAATCAGCTTCAGCAGGGGCTTGCGGCAACAGACAGGATATTCGACATAATAGAAAGACAATCGGATATAAAAGAGGATGAGAATCCTGTTATATTAAGCCGCGGTCCTCATAATGTCACTTTCGATAATGTTTCTTTCAGATATAAGGATGTAATGGTTTTAAAAAATATAAATCTCGATGTTAAATCGGGAGAGATTGTCGCACTTGTAGGCATGAGCGGAGGAGGCAAGACATCTCTTGTTAACCTTATACCCAGGTTTTATGATGTCAGCAGCGGATCTCTCCTGATCGATGGCATTGATATACGAAAGGCCTCAATATCGTCTTTGCGCGATCAGATTGCGATAGTTACACAGGAGCCAATACTTTTTAACGATACGGTAAGAAACAATATAGCTTATGGAAATCTGAAAGCATCGGATGATGAAATTGAAATGGCAGCAAAAGCGGCATACGCTTATGATTTTATCCAGGGTTTTCCAGATCGACTTGATACCATGATTGGAGAGCTGGGAGGCCGTCTTTCGGGTGGTGAAAAACAGCGGATTTGTATTGCCAGGGCCCTTATAAAAAATGCTCCGATTTTGATTTTAGATGAAGCCACCTCTTCACTTGATACCGAATCTGAAAGACTGGTACAAAAAGCGCTCGAAAATCTCATGAAGGGACGAACCACCTTTGTTATTGCCCACAGATTATCAACAATCGGATATGCAAACAGAATATTGGTAATTGTTGACGGTCGCATAGTTGAAGAAGGGAAACACGAAGAACTCGTTGCAAAGGAGGGAGAATATTATAAACTTTATAAAATGCAGTTCGGTGCAATCGATATAAAATGAAGATCAACTCTATTGTAAATAAATATTTATTCAAAGAGATGATTCCTCCTTTTTTAATCTGCATTATTTTTTTTACTTTCCTCTTTCTGATGGCGAAAATTCTTCTTATAACCAATCTGGTTGTGAATTATAATATAAGCCTGCCTAAAGTAATCCTGTTGCTAGTTTATTTTGTTCCTTATTTCCTTGTGTTTGTGGTTCCGATGTCGGTTATGATGGCTGTTATTTTGACCTTTCTCCGACTTTCAAGCGATAATGAAATTATTGCGTTAAAAACAGGCGGCGTCAGTATTTACGGATTGCTTCCACCAGTACTGATGTTCTGCCTGATAGGATATATAGTCACTTTTTTTTTAGCTGTTTATGGAATGCCGTGGGGTAAAACTTCCATAAAAAGATTGACGGTGGATGTTGCAACATCAAATCTTGAGCTGGGACTCAAGGAAAGAGTTTTCAATGACAGTTTTAAAGACGTAATGCTTTACGTGAATGAAATTAATTCGAAAAAGGGCGAACTTATAGATGTCTTTGTCGAAGATAAACGGACTGAAAACATAATCAGTACCGTAGTGGCTCCAAGGGGAGTGCTTATCAGTGAGAAAGACAAGCTTGTTTTCCGGTTAAGGATGTTTGACGGAAGAATCAACCAGGTAAGTATCAAAAATAAGTCAGTCAATTCGATAAGTTTTGAAACTTATGATATTAATCTTGATTTAAAAAGCGCTCTTGCAGACCCCAAAAGAAAGTGGTCACAAAAAGACGAAAAAGAGATGACCCTTTCAGAACTTCGTTATTATTTAATAAATGCCAAAGATAAAAACTCGAGTTATTATGATGCTCTTATTGAACTTCATAAAAAATTTTCAATCCCCTTTGCTTGTTTTGTTTTGGGAATATTGGCTCTTCCATTAGGCACCCAACTTAAATCAACAGGACGTTCATACGGACTGGTTCTTTCCCTTGCCTTTTTTTTGTTTTATTATCTGCTTCTTTCAGTAGGTTATGTTTTTGTGAATACAGCCTATTATCCACCTGTTATTGGAATGTGGGTTCCAAATATAGTGATAGGCAGTATAGGCTTTTACCTTCTTGTCAGAACAGCCAAAGATCTTCCGGTAAGAATTTTTATGCTTTCAGACTTGCTGACGTATATTAAATCACATTTTGCCAGAGTAAATTAGCTTTTATTAAAGAAAAATCAATTATGTCAATAATCGACAGATACTTAACAGCGGAAGTTATAAAATATTTTTGCATTATATTGGCAACAATTATAGGTATTTATATAATAGTTGATTTTTTTGACGAGACAGACATTTTTCTGGAATCAGGGCTTTCCTTTTCAAAAGCATTATTTTATTTTATTTCAAAAATGCCTATCGCTGAGTTTATTCCGGCCTGTGTTTTATTGTCAGTTCTTGTTACTTTTGGTCTCATGAACAAAAACAATGAGATCGTGGCGTTAAAGAGCAGTGGTGTCAGCATATTTTACCTGTTAAGGTCTATTCTTGGAATTGGCATTTTTTTCTTTGTTGTGATTATTATATTATCCGAAGCAGTTGTTCCCATAACAAAAAATAAAGCTGAAAGCATATGGGCAAAAGAGGCCAAAAAAAAATCAGCCGCAACCCTTAAAGAGAAAGATATTTGGATCAAGGGTGATTATTCAATTTCTCATATAAGATATTTCAACTCAAATGATAAAACAATACAGGGGATTACTCTTAATTATTTTGATAAAAATTTCAAAGTTATAAGAAGAATTGACAGTGAGAAAGGTATTTTTAAAGAAGGGAATTGGTTTTTATATGATATTTTGGAACAAAACTTTGATAAGGGTGGCAGTGTCATTTTTCATAAGGAACTTGTCGTTAAGCTCGATTTTTCTCCGGATGAGCTGAACAGAGTAGCCGTTAAATCTGAAACAATGAGCGCGATAGAGCTTTATAATTATATAAAAAAAATTGAATCTGAAGGATATGATCCAACAAAATACAAAGTAGATTTTTACTCAAAAATTGTTTTCCCCTTTGTCTGTATAATAATGAGTATTGTAGGTACGGGCATATCGCTGAGAATAAGTTCTAAAGAAAGTCTGCCGGTAAATATAGTTTACGGAATAGGAACAGCTTTTTTATACTGGGTATTTTACAGCTTCTGTCTGTCGCTTGGAGGAGGAGGCATGCTTAATCCTCTGCTTGCTGCGCTGGTTCCGAATCTTTTATTTTTATGTTTCGGTATTTTTACGATTCTTAATGCCGATTAGTTTTTCATTAATGATCTATTCTTTAGATGTTTTTTATCATATTTCATGAATGCAATCAGGAAAATAATTGAGAAGGCAATGTATTCTGAAGAAAAAGGCCGGTTTTTTTCAGTAAAGTCTTTTTTGCTCGTTGCCTCTGTTTTATGCAGTGTTTTAGTTAGGATAAGAGATACATTATATGACTTAAAGATATTCAAACAAAAAAGGCTTCAATGCAAGGTCATTTCTATAGGGAATATAGCAGTTGGCGGAACAGGCAAAACCCCCATGACTATTTACCTTGCCGAAAAGATAGCCGGACTTGGCTATAAAGTTGTTGTAGTAAGCAGAGGTTACAAGGGGAAAATTGAAAAGAAGGGCGGAATTGTAAGTGATGGAAAAGATATACTCGTTGGGCCTGATTTTTCCGGTGATGAGCCCTTTTTGATGGCCGCCAAACTGAAAGATATTCCTGTTATTGTTGGGCAAAACCGTTATGATGCCGGCTTGCTTGCAACAAGAAATTTTAACCCTGAGATTATTCTACTCGATGACGGTTTCCAGCACCGCGAGCTTTTCCGTGATATTGATCTTCTTCTTTTAGACTCGAAGCGTCCTTTCGGTAATTTCCATCTTATCCCAAGAGGCATTTTAAGAGAGCCGACTGCTTCAATCAAGCGAGCCGATGCATTCATTCTTACAAGGTCTTATTCAGATAACGCGGAGGCACGAAATACAATAAGCGCTGTTTCAAATAATCAGCCTGTTTTTGATGCAGACAATACATCTTATTTTTTTAAGGTTATAAAAGGTGGTGTTTCGAATCCGGTTTCGAACTTTCGGGATGAATTGTCTGTAGATTTCAGTTCCCTGGCCGGGAAAAAGGTTGTGGCGTTTTCAGGAATTGCCGGAAACGGTCATTTCAGAAAGACTATTGAAGAATACAAATGCGATCTTCTGGAATTTTTCGATTTTCCGGATCATTACAGGTATACTCCCGGCGACATTCAAAGAATTTCGAAATCCGTAACGGATAGAACCGCCGATCTTGTCATGACAACCGAAAAGGATTTCGCACGAATGGGCGGCAGATTTAATTTTCCGGTTGATATTATAGTTGTCGGTGTAAAAATGTGTTTTCGGGATGAGAACTCTTTCAGTGAATTCATTCTGAATAAACTTTAAGGGATTCGGTATAAGGATTTAATGGATGATAATACTGGGTTTGTCGGGAGCTCTTACGCATGATCCGTCAGCGGCTCTTCTTATTGACGGCAGGCTTGTTGCTGCCGCTGAAGAAGAGCGTTTTATAAGAGAAAAGCATGCAAAGAACAAAAGGCCGTATCATTCTGCCCGCTTCTGCCTTGAATATGCAGGCGTCAGTCCCAAAGAGATTGACTGTGTCGCTTTTCCTTTTGCGCCGATAAGCCTTTTGAGACCAGACAGATGGCATTTCGCAAAAAGATACTGGTATGCTCCGGACAGAGCCCTGTCGGCTCTTCTGAACGGGAACCGTCACTTCCGCCGCAACAGACGGAACATCCTCAATCTGATGGATCAGCTTGGAATCGACGTAAAGAAAACGCCTTTTGTGCCTGTTGAGCATCATCTCGCCCATGCAAGCAGCGCATACCATTTGAGTGGTTTTGAAGGGAAAACCGCGATTCTTGGAATCGACGGTAAAGGTGAATATGCCACAACTTTTTTCGGATACGGTGAAAACGGCGTCATCCATAAAATAAAAGAATTATATGATCCCGATTCGCTGGGAGGCGTCTATGGAGCGCTTACCCAGTATTTAGGCTTTGAAATGCTTGACGGAGAGTTCAAGGTTATGGGCATGGCGCCTTACGGGGATCCGGATAAATTCGATTTTTCGCGCCTGATAAAATGTGACGGGAAGTCGATAGAAGTCGATACGGGTATGGTGAATACAATCGGCCTGAGGCGTTATAAACAGGACGGGATAGGTTATTATTTCGGGAAAAAGATGGTCGAGTGGCTCGGTCCGAAAAGGGAAGGGGATGAAATCGATGATCCTTTTGTCCATTATGCGGCGGGCATGCAGAAACTTCTTGAGGATATTTCCCTGAAACTGATCGAAACATATCTTGGCGATATACTGCGGGAGACAGGAAAAATCTGCTTTGCCGGAGGTGTCGCCCTCAACGTAAAGCTGAACCAGCGAATCATTGATCTCCCGTATGTGAAGGAATTGTTTGTCCAGCCGGCCGCAAGCGATGCTGGAACCGCGATTGGAGCGGCGTCATATGTCGCAAACAAGGCAGGTGACAGAATAGAAAAACTCGAACACGTTTATTTAGGCCCTTCATATACTACAGAAGAATGTATCGAAGCCTGTAAAAAGCACCCCAAAAAACCTGCCTGGGAAATCATCGGAAATGCCCCTGAAACCGCCGCAAAGATTCTTGCTGAAGGGAGTCCCGTCGCGTGGTTTCAAGGACGAATGGAATTCGGGCCGCGTGCCCTCGGGAACAGGAGCATTCTCGGGGATCCGAGCAGGGCGGGTATCGCCGAACGCATAAATTCCCAGATCAAATACAGGGAGCGCTGGCGCCCTTTCTGTCCGAGTATCCTTGACTCTGCTGCACGGGATATATTGCAGACGGATCATCCGGCACCATACATGACTTTCACCTTTTCGGTTGCCGAACACTGGAAGGACAGAATTCCCGAAGTGGTTCATAAAGACGGAACAGCCCGTGCCCAGGTCGTGAGCGAAAATACAAACCCTAAATATTTCGCACTGATCAAAGAACTTGAAAGATTGAGAGGAATACCAGTTGTTCTCAATACTTCATTGAACCGCAGGGGAGAACCGATGGTCTGCAGTCCTGAGGATGCGCTGAACATGTTTTTCGGATCGGACCTGCAGTATCTTATAATGGAAGATCTCCTGATCCGGAAACAAGGCTGAAGCCTATCTTCGTAATAAATCCTCTATTATCTTGCAGGTTAAGGCTATCCCCCCCTGCCGGCTCTTGATATATTTCTCGGCTTCGGATATGACCTTTTCGCGGGGTTGGGGATTCTCCATGATTTCAACGAGGGCATCCGACACTCCCTTCCAGTCTACAGCAACACGAAGAAGCCCTTCATTTGCAATTTCGGAGCCAACCCACGAAAAATTATCCCAAAAGGGACCTGTCACCGGGATCACTCCGCAGTTTAAAGCTTCAAGAAAATTTTGGCCGCCGAGAGGCGCGAGGCTTCCACCAACAAACGCCGCGCCTGCATATCTGTAAGCGTTTACAAGCTCTCCGAATGTATCCCAGAGTATAACGCTTCCCTTTGGGGCGGGTTCTGTAATGCCGGATTTGAGCGACCATCTGATATTCATCCGGGTCAGGGCATCTATCCAGTGCTCTGTTCTGTTTAAATGCCGCGGAAAGAGGCCTATGACAGTTTCGGGTTTACGGTTCAGAATATCAAATATGATTTTTTCAGCAAGAGGCTCTTCCTCTTCTCTTATTGAGCCGAGAACTATGAAGGATGAGGCTTTTTCAAGAATTTTTCCGGCCGGATCATGAATGCCTTCTGCCGCCTCTTTTTTCCCGAATCTGTCGAATTTAATGTTCGGCATTACTTTGACATTTCCGCTTCCGAAAATTTTCCCGAATCGTCCGGCATCGTCTTCAGATATCGCGCATATCATATCTGGTTTTATGGAATTCCAGAATGATTTCCAGAGAAGGTACTTTTTAAGGCTCTTTTCAGTCATCCTCCCGTTAATAACGACTGTTTTGCATCCGTATTTTTTAAGAGCAAAAAGATGCCCGGGCCACATTTCCGATTCCAGCAGCACCATGATTTTTGGATGGATGTTTTTAACAGCTTTTTCCATTAAGGAGGTTGAATCAAACGGAAAGAATGATACGCGGC
>JAABQB010000004.1 GCA_011391695.1 Desulfobacteraceae bacterium
CATCGGCAGAAAAAAAAGGGGGCAAATATGTATTAAACGGAAACAAGATGTTTATCACAAACGGCCCCATTGCAGACGTTGCTGTTGTGTATGCCAAAACCCAGACCGAACTTCAGCACGCAGGTATTTCCGCTTTTATAGTTGAAAAAGGGACAAAAGGATTTTCAGCTGGCCCTCCCCTTATAAAGATGGGGGTGAGAACATCCCACACTTCTGAACTCATTTTCCAGAATTGCGAAATCCCTGCAGAAAATCTTCTCGGAAAGGAAGGGGACGGTTTTTTGATGGCAATGCAGACGGTCGAATGGGACCGCAGCGCGCTCCTTGCACCATTTGTAGGGTCTGCTACATATCTTCTTAAAAAATGCGCCCAGTATGCCAAAGGTCGCGTTCAGTTCGGGCGGCCGATCGCCCAGTTCCAGGCAATAAAACATAAACTTGCGGACATTAGGATATTCGGAGAAGCAGCCCGCTCGCTTGTTTACAGGATCGCCTGGTGCAAGGATCAGGGCCGGCCCTTAAATCATCTTGAAGCGGCGATTGCCAAGCTTTATGTCGGAGACTGGAGCATGGCCCCGACATTCGACGCGGTGCTTATACACGGCGGTTACGGCTATTGCCACGAATATGATGTTGAGCGAATTTTCCGTGACAGCAGGCTTGCTCCCATAGGCGGTGGAACTTCAGATATCCAGAAAATGATTATATCCAAATTGATATGAAGAACTAATCAGGTTGAAAGACTGAAGGCTGAAGATTGAAGGTTGATAGACTGAAGACTGAAGGTTGAAAGTTTTTTAAGATTATTTATGGCCTTCAGCCTTCAGCCTAAACACCTGAATAACTATATTGCAGGAGCATATATGAATTTCGACTTTACACAGCAGGACAAAAAGTTATTTAAAGATATAAATGATATAATGACCGGACTCGCCGGGGAAAGAACTCTTGAAGAGAAAGATTCTCTTTCTGCCGAATTTCTGGTCAGGGAGGCTTTGGAACGTCTTGCAAATTCCTTTTATTTAAAGCTCGGAATTGTTAAGGATGAAGATATTCCGGGTTTATGCGCCATGATGGGTGCGATGGAAATTGTATCATCCTTTTCTCCGTCCCTTTTTCTTTCGGTTGAAATGAGCACGAGGCTTTTCGGAAGAATAATATGCACATTTGGAAATGAAGAGCAGGAGAAAAAGTGGCTTTCGCCGGTTCTTCGCGGTAAAAAGCTCGGAGCTGTTGCCCTTTCGGAAAAAACCATGAACATAGATAATGATCCGATGGCTACAACCGGAGTCAGGGAAAACGGCTTTATCAAAATATCCGGGGCAAAGAATTTCGTAATAAACGGGCCGATAGCCGATTTTACGGCTGTTGCCGGAATCATTGAAAACAAGCCCGCCATTTTTATCGTCGAAAAGGGACTTAAAGGATTAATACCGGGAAAACGTCTTGAAACAATCGGGTTGGATGGCGCAGTCATTTCAGGATTGATCCTTGATAACTGCCAGGTAAATGAAGACCAGGTTATAGGCCCGTTTGAGGACAGATCCTTATTCAGCACTCTTAAGATCTGGGAAAACCAGATAATCATAGGATCATCTCTCGGAATGATGAAATCATCATTTGAATCGGCAAGGGCATATGCAAAAGCCCATAAAACAGGCGGAAAACCTGTTATTGCCTACCAGGAAGTAGGGTTCAAGCTCGCTGAAATGCTGACCCTTTTCCAGACCTCCCAGCTTTTTGCTTACAGGGCCGTGTGTGCGGCAGAAGGGAAAAACAGGGACGCTGAGGTTTTGACTTATTGCGCCAAAGTATTTTGCACCGAAGCTGCGGAAAAGGTTTCAGGATGGGCACTCCAGATACTTTCAGGCGAAGGATATATTTCAGGAAATCCTGCGGAAAGGGCTTTCAGATGCGCAAAATACAACCAGATAGCCGGAACTTCCACTGAAATATCAAGGGTAAAAATCGGAGATGCGGCAATAGGAGCTTGATGCCTGTATTTTATTTGTGGAGATAAAAATGAAAAAAAACAAAACACCAGAATCTGCCGAAAACAACTCTATATCCAAAACAGCTTTAAGAAGGCAGCGGGAGCGTGAACACAGGTACGAGAGTATTTTATCGGCTGCCGAATTACTTTTTGCCCGCGAAGGATACCTCCAGGCCAGCATGGAAAGAATCGCGGATTCTGCTGAAGTCTCTGTCGGGACACTTTATTTCTATTTCAAAAACAAGGAAGATCTTCTTGTGCATCTCCTGGATAAAATAAGCTTCGAATTAAGAGAGTTGCTTGGCTCGGAATTCATCAAAGCGGATTTTTCCCTTGATGGAATAAAGAGAGCCGGGCATGTTTTTTTCGAAAAATTCTGCCTTAAGTATCCGGATAAGCTCGCAATTCTTTTTAAAGAATCGATGGGAAGAAGCAATCTTGTTGAAGAGCACCGCAGGCAAATTTTTGACAAACTAATAGCTGATGTTCAGGAGGCGCTTGTGAGGTTGAGCGACAACCGGAGCTTAAATTACCAGAGCGTTCTTTCTGCGGAAATAATGGCTGTGAGCATACTCGGTATGTACGAGAGAATCGCTTATCATTTTCTAATATGGCAGGACCGTTCAAAAGAGATGAAAACAATCAGCAATGATACTGTTGCCTTCATCCTTGGCGGAATAAACAACCTTTCCGGGCAGTAATAGTGAACAAGGAAAAAGCCAATTATTCACACGGAGACACAAAGCCACAAAGAAAGACATTAGGAAAACATCCAGGTTTTTATTTGTGGTATCCGTAATCTTTGTGTGAGAACGACATATTACAATTTCATCAGCAAGGTATAAATAAATTTATGCTTTTAAAAGGCGCATTGCATGTTCATACAACCTGTTCCGACGGAAGTCTGTCGGTTTCGGAAGTGGCAAATGTCTATGAAAGCCTCGGATTCGACTTTATTGCCTTAACCGATCATGATTATCTTTTACGACAGGGATGCTATGATGATGTAAGCAGTTTAACAACAAAACTCATGATATTTACGGGAGTTGAATTGACAGTTTTTGAAAAGGGGTACGTTCACATAAACCGGATAAGCGGCGACAAGGAGGTCCTTCATATTTTCAACCATCCTGCGGATCTTGACCTGCCTGTTTCAAAGGTTATTGAACGTATAACTTTAGTCGCAAAGCGTTTCCCAATCGATGCGATTGAAATAACTTCAAAGGGCTTTAAGACTCCTGAATTTGATATACCCCGGATTCCGTATTCAAAAGTTGCTTCAGATGATTCTCATACGAGATCAGGATGCGGCAGGGCATGGGTAGAGATGGATTGCAGGAGGAATAAGGACAGCATCATAAGGGCAATCAAACTGGGAAAGTTCTGGAATTGTTATGTCGGTTAATTTGTAACAAAAGGGGTCAAGGATTCAAGGGTTCGAGGGTTCTGGTGAAAATCATTCAAGAGCGATTTGATTTCCCCTTGAATCCTTGAATCCTCGAACCCTTTACAATTATTTAAAAGGAGACCTTTGAAGAACATCCAATTTTGCTCAAGTTCAAGGAAGGCGAAAAGTAAAGCTTAGGTTCATGGTTCATGGTTTATGGTTCCTGGTTAAAATAAACAACCAGAAACTACAAACCAGAGACCAGAAACCAAGTCTTTAAATAAATCGGGCAAAAGGGGTTGTTACGCAAAGGTCGAAAAGGAGCATTTATGGGAAACAGAGTAGCGATATGCGCCGTAGCGCAAACCACATACGAGCGGGACAAATGGCAACACCGGTTTCAGGGAATGGCGCTGGAGGTCCTTGAATCTCTGCTTAAACAGACAGGCCTCGGTTTTTCAGAAAAAAACGGCATCGGCATGTCCATAAGCGTTTCAGACGATATTTTCGACGCCCGTACAATTTCTGACAACGCGATGACGGATGTTCTCGGAGCCCATTTACGATGTGAGGAGAAAGTTGCCCAGGAAGGAGCCCAGGCTGTTTACTACGGACTTGCGGCAATAATGTCGGGACACACAGATCTCGTCTTGATAATCGGGCATTGCAAGGAATCACAGGCAAAAAGCCGGAACATGGTAACTCACCTCGCTTTTGATCCCTTTTATACCCGCCCCGTGGGAATGGACTTTTGCGTTGCCGCCGGACTCCAGGCGCAGGCCTATGCCGAAAAATCAGGAATATTAGACGAACATCTTGCTGATGTTGTCGTTCGGGCACGCTGCAATGCTGCAAACAATCCTTTCACTCCTGAAATAAAGCCGGTGTCAAAAGAAGAGGTACTGAAGTCACCTATGCTTGCTGACCCGATCCGCCAGCTTCATGCCTATCCGGTTTCAGACGGTGCAGTCGGGATGGTACTTGCTTCTGAAGAAAGGGCGCGGGAAATTACGAAAAATCCTGTCTGGATTAAAGGCGTTGGAAATTGCATGGACAGGTTCTTTTTGGGAGACAGGGATCTTGCCTCAAATTTTGCCCTGAAAAAGGCGGCTCAGCGCGCTTATGACAGGGCCGGTATAAAAAATCCGCGTTCAGCATTCGACGTAATAGAAATATCCGACCAGTATGCGTACCAGAACCCGATGTGGATCGAAGGACTCGGCATCTGTGATGAAGGCAAAGGAGCGAAATGGCTTGAATCCGGCGGACCGGATAAATTCAAAGTAAATCCTTCAGGCGGAATGCTTGCCGGAAATCCTCTTATACTCGGTGGACTGGTTCGTTCGGCAGAGGCAGCTTTGCAACTGACAGGGCAGGCGGGAGAAAGACAGGTTAAAGATGCAAAAACCGCTCTTGCACACGGTGTCATGGGTCCGGCAGGGCAGTTCCATTCCGTTATAATACTTGAACGTGACTAGGGAGAAAGGCAATGAAAAAAAACAGAAATGTCGGAATCATAGGAGTCGGGCAGACAGTACATTCCAGTCACCGTGAAGACGTAAATCAGCCTGAAATGATACATGAAGCGGTTTCCGCTGCCTTGAAGCAGGCAGGGATCACAATAGATGAAGTAGACTGCATTGTTCATGGAAACATGGAATTGTTCGAAATGGTTCACCAGCCGGACTTATGGCACACTCTCGGAACAGGAGCATATGGAAAGGAGACGCTGAGGGTAACAACAGGAGGAACAACGGGCGCAACTTTAGTATGCGCTGCCGACCACCTTGTGGCATCAGGTCTTCATGACATAGTGCTGGCTGTCGGTTTTGAAAAACTGCAGGAAGGGCATACAACAGGCGGAATAACCAACATGGCAGATCCGCTCTGGGGCCGCCAGCTTCAGACCGGCGCCTTAACCGGAATGACAGCCGCGGACCTGATAGAGGAATTCGGCGAAGAAAGAGCCAAAAAAGCTTCCATGAAATATCGGATTATCATGGACAAGCATGCCATGAAAAACGATAAAGCTCACAGAAGGCTCGGGCTTGAATTCGACCAGGCCGATGATCTCGCAAAAAACTCTCCGGCTCTTGTAGGTGAATTAAGAATGATACACATGTGCTCCCAGAGCGACGGAGCCTGCGCAATGATTTTTGCGTCCGAAGAAAAAGCGAAGAAACTCTGCAGGCAGCCGGCCTGGATCAAAGATCACGTAACAGTCCACAGGGAAGAATTGTTTTGCATTTTCGGGGGCGTCCCGTACCTGACGACCCATAAATATGCGGCACAGAAACTTTATGAAAGAAATGGAATCAAAGATCCACGCAGGGAAATCGACATGTTTGAGATGTACGACCCTTCAAGCTGGTGGGGACTTGACTGGCTGAGAGAATTTCTTCTGCTCGAAAATGACGAGCATATTAAGATGGTTGAAAATGATGAAATTACAATGGATGGCTCTTTCCCGGTCAACCCGTCAGGCGGTGTCATAGCTTCAAATCCGATCGGCGCAACAGCCATGATAAGGGTTGCGGAAGCGGCGCTCCAGATAATGGGTGAGGCCGGAGAACATCAGGTGAAAAAACCCGTAAACCAGGCAATGGCTTCAGGCTTCGGGGGAACAATGTGGACTGTTCTTTTTTTATTAACAAAAGAAGTTCCGTGGTAAGAAAATCAGGAGCCAAGGATTCGAGGGGTCAAGGGGTCAAGTTAAAACAGCACCTATTTTTTTCCTTGAACCCTTGAATCCCTGACCCCTTGGACCCTTTTGGAATAAAAAGATAATAAACTAAAAATCTTCGCCTAAAGACCGAAGTTTTACAATTGGATGATTATCAAAACGCTAATATACAGCACAGGAGGTCATAATGAATCTCGGAATCTTTCTGGACAATGCAGCGGACAAATACAAGGATTCCATCTATATTAATTTTTACGACAGAGCGATAACATACGGTGAATTCCGCAGCCGCGTGTTTATACTTGCAAATGCATTGAAAAAACTGGGTTTCCGCAAGGGGGATTTTATCCATGTTCTTGTTCAGAACAGCCCTGAAACACTTATCGCATATTTTGCCATCCAAAGAATCGGGGCTATTGCAGGGCCTATAAACGGCTGGTGGAAGGCTCCTGAGGTTGAATATCTTTTAAACGACTCTAAGGGAAGAGGCCTTATAATTGAAGATCAGTATCTTCCCATTTTAAAGGAGATCAGGGATAAATGTCCTTCCCTTGAAGTTGTGATCGAAGTGGGAAACTCTCCCCAGCCCGGGCATGTTTCCTTCAACGCCCTAATGGAAGAAAAAGACACGACCCCTGTCGAATCTGATGCGGATATTGAAGATACCGCCTATATTTTTTATACATCCGGAACAACGGGAAATCCAAAAGGAGTTCTGCTGTCCCACAAAAACGTACTGGCCGATGTCGGCGGCATAACCGAAGCATTAAAACTCGACGAAAAAATGGTGCTCTTATGCTTCCTCCCCCTGTTCCACGTCAATGCAATGCTGACATGCACCTTTTCCATGGGAATGGGACACCAGATCATATTGCGGAAAGGTTTCAGCGCAAGCGAATTCTGGGAAGTTGTCGATAAATACAAGGTCAATTTCTGGTCCGCCGTGCCTGCCGTATATCAGATACTGCTGACCGATCCGACACGCCAGAAATTCGATTTAAGCTCCTTACAATTCGGAGTATGCGGTGCCGCCCCTTTAACCCCTGAAACATTCACAAAATTCCAGGAAGTCTTTAACATCCCTATTGTTGAAGGATACGGCCTCACCGAGGTGACATGCGTCAGCACGATAAATCCGAGAGACGGGGTTCGTAAAATCGGATCCATCGGCCTTCCGCTTCCCGGGCAGACGATAAAAATAGTAAATGAGCAGGGCGATGAACTTCCTCCCGGCGCCGCGGGCGAAATTATTATAGGCGGCGATGCTGTTATGAAAGGGTATTACAATCGACCGGAAGAAACGGCAAAAACAATTATAAACGGATTCCTGCATACCGGGGATGTCGGCTATAAGGATGACGACGGATATATATTCATTGTCGATAGAATAAAGGATATGATTATAAGGGGTGGCGAAAACATATACCCGAAAGAGATCGACAATCTCCTTGCAACTCACCCAAAGATTCAGGAAGCTGCAACAGTCGGTGTGCCGGACAAGACAATGGGCGAAGAGGTGAAAGTATTTATTGTGCCGCTTGACGATTCGCTTACCGAAGAAGAAGTTGTTAATTTCTGCAAAGAAAAACTGGCGAATTTCAAGGTTCCAAAATATGTCGAAATTATCGACGGAGACTTTCCGAGAAGCCCTATCGGAAAAGTGCTGAAAAAAGATCTGCGCACATGGGGGCTTACTCCGAGACCGAAGAAAAGCAAGGGTCCTGAAGCGACTGTTGAAGATATTTTCGGAACTATGGAATCAAGGGTAAACCCCGACGGAGTCAAAGGCATCACCGCCAATTACGGATACGTGATCACAGGAACAGGCGGCGGCGAATGGACAGTGTCCTTAAAAGATGGTGTAGTGAAAGTCCTGACAGGTCTGCACACTCCCAATGTTACCACCACTATTTCAGCCAAGGACTGGGTCGCCATTACACTCGGGACTCTCGACGGGATGTCCGCTTTCTCCTCGGGCAGGCTCAAAGTCGAAGGCGACATGGGCCTTCTCATGAAGGCAACCAAATTCTTCAAGAAATATACGCCTCCGGGTCCTGCCGGAGCCGAAGAGGAAAAGCAGGAGGAACTTATAAGAATCAAGCAGATTCTTTCCATACCACAGAGATTTGCAACAGGCCCTGTTATGGGGAAATTTTTAAAAGCCTTCAGTGAGAAAAAAATACTGGCAAACAAATGCCCGAAATGCGGAAGGCTTCAGCTCCCGCCGAGAGAAGTTTGCGCGGAATGCAGAGTCAGGGCAACAGACTGGATAGAAGTTGGACCTGAAGGTATTATAACCATATGCGATATCGCCTACTACGCGAGCCCGGATCCGCTTTCAGGAGAAAGCAGGGAAACTCCTTACTGTTCGGCTCATTTTCTTCTTGACGGGTGCAAGGGGCATGAAACCCTCTGGCATGAGTTAAAACCCTCGGACATAAAAAGGGCCCGGAAAGGCGCAAGAGTTCGCCCCGTATGGAATGAAGTGCGTATCGGTGCGATAACAGACATAAAATATTTTGAAATAATCGACTGAACATAGAAGGAGAAATTATGCAATCGGTTAAGGATGACTGCTTTATTGTTGAAGGAAAACTGGCCCTGCCGTACCAGTATTTTGCAGGCCGGACCGGAAGTCGTTTTCTTATCTCCTTAAGGGATAAAAAAATTATGGGTTTAAAATGCGACAAGTGCAACAGGGTTTTCGTGCCACCCAGGACTCTTTGCGAACAATGCTTTTCAAACATATCCGAAAACTGGGTCGAGCTGAAAAATAAGGGGATTGTCACCGGCTTTACCATCGTAAGATATGAAGAACCTTATCAGACTGCAAAGCCGCCCTATATTCTCGCCCTTATAAAAATTAGCGGTTCTGATACGCCGATAGCTCACATAGTAAAAGGTATCCCCTTAAGCAAAATGCGCACGGGCTTGAAAGTTAAAGCCGTGTTTGCGAAAAAAAGCACTTCCACCATAATGGATATCGATCATTTCAGGTCTGATGAAAAACCGAAGTTTGAACTGGGCTTCACATACGATGAGCTTGAAGTCGGCATGTCCGCCTCTTTTACAAAAACGATTTCAGAAACAGATGTATATCTTTTTGCAGGAATTTCAGGCGATTTCAACCCGATGCATTTAAACGAGGAGTTTGCGAAAGCAACCCCTTTCGGCACAAGGATCGCCCACGGCGCCCTTCCACAGAGCCTTATAGCTCCTGTTCTTGGCATGAAACTCCCAGGGCTCGGAACAGTCGCCCTCGAAATTACATGCCGTTTTAAAGCCCCGACATATTTTGGTGATACCATAACCGCAACAGGTGAGGTTTCTGAAAAGATTGAAAAGAAGCGCTGGGTCAGGATGGCGCTTACATGGACAAACCAGAAAGGCGAAATCGTGGCGGAAGGCTCTGCTCTTGTTATGCCTCCTGCTCCGATGCCGCAGGAAATGTGAGGTAAGCTATGGCATTAGAATTTGCTGCAAAGGCTTCCTGCCAGGAATACTTCGGGAAAGCCCATGAAATGGTCCGCCGCTCCGTAAAGGAATTCGTCGGCAAGGAAATTATCCCTTTTATAGAGGAATGGGAAGAGGAATGCGAATTTCCGCGCTCCCTTTACAAAAAAGCTGCGGAAGTCGGAATACTTGGAACAGGGTATCCCGAGGAACTGGGAGGAACACCCGGAGACATATTTTTCCAGATAGCCGTCTGGGAAGAACTTATGCGTTCCGGTTCAGGAGGACTTGTTGCCGGGCTCGGCTCCCTTAATATTGCCATACCTCCCATAGTGAGATCCGGGACCGAAGAGCAGAAAAAGAAATTTGTAAAACCCGTCCTTGCAGGAGAGAAAATCGCCGCCCTTGCCATCACTGAACCCGAGGGAGGCTCCGATGTCGCAAATATCAGGACAACTGCGGTAAAGGATGGCAATAATTATATTGTTAACGGGAGCAAGACTTTTATAACAAGCGGATGCAGGGCCGACCAGATAACATGCGCCGTAAGAACCGGTGAAAACGGGGCTCACGGAATAAGTCTTCTTATTATTGAATCGAAAACTCCCGGCTATTCGGTCTCAAACAAGCTGAAAAAAACAGGATGGTGGGCTTCCGACACCGCGCAGATATTTTTTGATGACTGCCGGGTCCCGGTTGAAAATCTTATCGGTAAAGAAAACGAGGGCTTTTACGGCATTATGGAAAATTTTCAGACTGAAAGGCTCCAGCTTTCCATAATGGCCAATATAACATCACAGTTGGCCCTTGAAGAATCCTTAAAATATGCTAAAAAGAGAGAAGCCTTCGGCCGTCCCATAAAAGGTTTTCAGGTAATACGCCACAAGCTTGTCGAAATGGCTACCCTCGTTGAAGTGAGCCGGGAATTCACATACCGCGTAGCCGCTAAAATCGATTCCGGGGCAAACCAGATAAAAGAAATTTCAATGGCCAAGAATTTTGCCACAAGCGTCAGCGACAGAGTCACATATGAGGCCGTACAGATATTCGGGGGCTACGGATTCATGCGTGGTTATCTAGTTGAAAGGCTCTTCCGCGATAACAGGATACTCTCTATAGGCGGAGGAACAACAGAAATAATGAAGGAGATCATCTCCAAATTCATAATATAATGAATTTGTAATAAATATGAATCTTTTTTTCACACGAAGGCACAAAGGCACGAAGAAAGGCCTGTTGAAAATATTCAGAGTTTTCTTTGTGTCCTCCGTGGTCTTTGTGTGAGAACGACTTTTTACAAGTCCGTCAAACTTAAAAGAAAGGGAAACCGTATGGCGCAGGAAATAGCAGACCGGAGGGACATTGATTTTGTTCTTTTTGAACAATTGGGAATTGAGGAACTTATTAAGTGTGAAAAATATCGTGAATTCAACAAAAAATCTATCGACCTTGTCATTACGGAAGCGCGGAACCTTGCAATAAAGGAACTTCTTCCGGCGAATGCCCTTGGCGACAGGGAAGGATGCCGGTTTGAAAACGGAAAAGTGATGGTGCCAGCTTCATATCACCGTTTATTTGATCTTTACCGGAAAGGCGAATGGATCGCGATGCTCGATGATACTGAAGCGGGCGGCCAGGGTTTTCCTGTCACGGTAGCGCTAACTGCCGCCGAGTATTTCAACGGGGCAAACTGTGCCTTTTCAACATATCCCGGCCTCTGCCACGGCGCGGGCAAACTTGTGGAAGTTTTCGGAACGAAGGAACAAAAGGAGCTCTTCCTTGGGAAAATGTACTCCGGGCAATGGGGCGGCTCCATGCTCCTGACGGAACCTGAAGCTGGCTCCGATGTGGGGAACCTGACAACTTCAGCGAAAAAGAACCCTGACGGCACTTATTCAATCACAGGAAGCAAGATCTTTATAACAGGCGGCGAACAGGATCTTACAGAGAATATAATACACCCTGTTCTGGCGCGCATCGAAGGGGCTCCCGAAGGGACAAAGGGAATATCCCTGTTTTTAGTCCCCAAAATATGGGTTAATGCCGACGGAAGTCTCGGAGAGCAGAATGATGTTGTCTGCACTGGAATTGAAGAGAAGATGGGCATTCATGGAAGTTCAACATGCAGCTTATCACTGGGAAGCAGGGGCAAATGCCGCGGCACGCTTCTTGGTGAAGAGAACAAGGGAATGAAGGTAATGTTTCACATGATGAATGAAGCCCGCCTCGGTGTCGGAATCCAGGCTTTTTCCATGGCAAGCGCCGCATATCTGCATGCCCTAAATTATGCGAGAAAACGCGTTCAGGGGAGACCGCTTTTAAAGATGTTTGATCAAAGCGCTCCGAGAGTTCCCATAATCGAACATCCCGATGTTCGCCGCATGCTGATATGGATGAAAGCCCATGTTGAAGGGATGAGAAGCTTCATATATTACATAGGCTGGTGTTTCGACATTCTGAGAACCACGAGCAGTAAGGAAGAAAGAGAAAAATACTGGGGTTATGTTGAAATCATGACTCCAATAATCAAGGCATACTGCTCGGACAAGGCTTTCGAGGTATGTACTCAGGCCGTTCAGGTTTACGGTGGTTACGGATACATTGCGGAATTCCCCGTTGAACAGCTTTTAAGAGACTGCAAGATAACCAGCATATATGAGGGTACAAACGGGATCCAGGCCATGGATTTGCTTGGCCGCAAGCTGGGCATGAAAAACGGAAAGCCTTTCATTGAACTTCTTGGTGAAATTAATAAAACAATCGCTGAAGCAAAGAAGTATGCAAAACTGAAAGACTCCGCCGAAAAAGTTGAAGCTGCTGTAAACAAGCTTGGCAAAATATCTCTTCACATCGGGAAAATAGCCATGTCCGAAAAGGTTCTTGTAGCCTTTGCCCATGCAAGTCCCCTTATGGATGTAATGGGCGATGTCATTATGGCATGGATGCACCTGTGGCGGGCTTCGATTGCCATACCCAAACTCGAAATACTCGCAGGAAATGCGGACGGTTCGGTAATAAGAGAAATGGCATCAAAAAACAAAAATGTGGCATATTATGAAGGCCAGTACCATACCGCTGAATATTTTATCTGCAGCGTTCTTCCTAAAACAATGGGAAACATGGATGCCATATTAAACATAAATGGCGCGCCGATTGATATGCCTGAGGAATCTTTTGGAAGTTAATGTTCAGGGTTTCCTGTTTTTAAACACTCGAACCCTTGAACCCTGGAATCCTTGACCCCTTTCTCCCAAATAGTGGGGAGAAGAATTATAATTTATGATAAGCGTAGAAAATATTACAAAAAGTTACGGCAGTTACGTTCTTTTCGAAGGGGCCGGCTTCAAGATAAACCCTAAAGAGAGGGTTGGCCTTGTAGGCCGGAACGGCCACGGGAAGACGACTCTGTTTCGGTTGATAAAAAAAGAGGAGTTTCCGGACTCCGGAGCCATAATTGTCCCTAAGCTTTACCGAATCGGCTGCGTTGAGCAGCATTTGGAATTCACGGAAGACACCGTGCTCAAAGAAGGCATGAAGGGGCTTACCGAAAACGAGAAAGATCATTTCTGGAAGGTTGAAAAAATTCTTGCAGGCCTCGGTTTTTCTCAAAATGATTTAAACGCCAATCCGCTTGATCTTTCCGGAGGATTCCAGGTGCGCCTGAATCTTGCCAAGGTGATTGTATCAGAACCAGACCTTCTGCTCCTCGACGAACCGACAAACTATCTTGACATTACTTCAATACGCTGGGTCGAGCGCTTTCTTGTCAACTGGCCCCGCGAACTCATGCTGATCACTCACGACAGGGGGTTCATGGATAAAATAGTAACCCATACCCTGGGGATACACAGGAAAAAAATCCGCAAGATCGCGGGCAACACAGAAAAATATTATACACAGACAGCGCAGGATGAGGAGATATATGAAAAAACAAGAGTCAATGATGATAAGCGCAGGAAGGAGATCGAGCTCTTTATAAGCCGGTTCAGGGCAAAGGCAAGGCTGGCCAACATGGTGCAATCGAGGGTAAAGACCCTGGGCAAGATGGAGAAAAAGGATAAGCTGGAAAGGATTAAAACCCTTGATTTCTCATTCAGAAGCGCTCCTTACCGCGGAAAGCGTATTCTTGGCGCAAACGGTATTACTTTCTCATATGATCAGAATATACCCCTTATCAGGGATTTAGATATAACTATCGGAGCACGTGACAGGGTCTGCGTCATCGGGAAAAACGGCAAAGGCAAAACAACCCTTCTGAAAATTCTTGCCGGCGCTCTTTCACCTCAAAACGGACAGGTAGATTATAATCCGGCTTCGATCAAAGGTTTTTTTGAACAGACAAACGTGAACCATCTTATTGACAGCCGGACGATAGAAGAGGAAATTCTTTATTCCCATCATGATATAGAAAGGCAGACTGCAAGAAACATCTGCGGGGTCATGATGTTCGAAGGAGATTCGGCCTTAAAGAAAATCGGCGTTTTATCAGGCGGCGAAAAGAGCAGGGTGCTTCTGGGTAAACTCCTTGCTACACCCGTAAATCTTCTGATCCTGGACGAGCCGACAAACCATCTTGACATGGACTCATGCGATGCACTGCTTGCGGCTCTTGACAGTTTTGAAGGCGCAGTAGTCATGGTAACCCACAACGAGATGTTTCTGCACGCTCTTGCCGAACGCCTGATTGTATTCCAGGACGAAAAGGTGCATGTATTCGAAGGTACCTATCAGCGGTTTCTTGAAAAGGAAGGGTGGGAAGACGAAAAAGGTCTTGTAAAAAATATTTCAGCCTCCGATGACATCCTTGACGCTGGTACAAAAGTAAAAAAGAAAGAACTCAGGCGCCTTCGCTCCGAAATAATCACCGAAAAGTCGAAAACATTAAAACCGCTCGAGCGGAAAATCGCAAAAACGGAAAACCGGATCGAAGCGCTGGAAAAAGAGCTTACCGAATACACCGAAGCAATGCAGAAGGCATCCGAGGGAGGAACCGGCAAAAAAATCGTAGAACTTTCCCAGGCTATCTATACCTCCCAGACATCGATAGATAAACTTTTTGACGAGCTTGAAGCGCTTTCGAAAGAGCTGAACGAAAAAGGCGCCTCTTTTGAAAACAGGCTGAAGCAGCTTGAAATTCCGAATGACGAAAATGAATAGATTTTTTCCACTATTATCTTCTATATTTTCTATAGCCGGCAAGAACCCAGATTAATCCCCATCCAAGAAAAACCGGCCCTATTCCGATATAAAGGAAAGGAAACAGATTTTCGTTCCACGGCTGAAAAAACAATGCGGCCCCGGCAGTCCATAAAATTGAAACGAATATTGCAAGACGTAAGCGGCCTGAAACAACAAGGCTTTTCGGGGCTGATTTTATAAATCTAACTTCCTGCCTTTTTCCCTTCAGCCTGGGCAAAAAAAATATTGCAAATGCAATTAAAGCAACTACGGCTATTTCGTTAAATCCGGAACCCATGTTTCTCCACTTCAAGTCTATTTAAAAAAAATGGTTTCCATCCGGAAACCATTTTTAGACACATGAAAGTTTCCGATTCGGAAATAGGCAATTTGGGGCAAGCTCAAGGAAATCAAGGGATTGCGCGGAGACATACGCATTGAATGTCGCACAAACAATCCCGAAGATTGACACAGAGATCGCACAAAAGGGCCATTTCCGGATGAATTTTATGATCTCCTAACATAAATGGATAGGATGGGCAAGCTGTCCGTCAACTATAAAAAGGGGCCAGCGATTTTATCTTGACCAGACGGCATTTGATGCTATTAATATTAAATGAAATTAGTAAAAAGAATCATATTATGGGCGTCCTTCGGTGCAGGAATCATTATTATTCTTGCATTGATTATATCGCTTTTACTGCTAAGCTTTATAGACTCTGAATATCTGAAAACCAAAATAGTCGAGCAGATCTCCCAAAAAACCGGCCATCAGATTGAGATTCAGTCAGTAGATATTCAGTTTTTTCCGCTCCTTCACGCCGAAATGCACCATGCAAGCCTGTCAGTCCCGGGGGAATACATAATAACCATAGGTACCTTAAAAGCGTATCCTGAAATAATGCCCTTATTCAAAGGCAAGGTAACTATTAACAAGCTTTATCTTGATACTCCACGCGTAAGAGTATTCATTAATGAAAGATCGGAAGAAGATACAAAATTTTATGAAAAAGTTACTTTCGAAGAAATTGAGAAAATATTAAAAACAATTTTTTTAAACAAGGCGGTCAAAGATACAAATCTCTCACTTCAGATCGGGAACGGGAAAGCCGGCTTTTATGAAGGAAAACGCCTCAATTTTGAGTTTTATAATATTACATTGAATATTAATTTCAGGCCCGACAGGATCACAATAGCATTAAACGGCAGATCCAGCTTTTGTGAAAAAATATCTGTTAACGGAAAAATTTTCCCCCGTACTTCAACAGGTGAAGGTCGTATTGATTTATTGAATTTAAACCCGAAAAACGTTTTCGATCATTTTTTTCCGAACTCGGACTTAAAGATTAATGATTCACAAATAAATTTAAAAGCCCGTTTCGATAAGAAAGGATTTCTTAAATTTTATTCGAGCTTCGAAGGAGTAATCCCGTCAATCTCATTTCAAAGAAATGCGGATAAGTTGGTTGTCAATGGAAGATACTTTTCTGGTAATTTCACAGCGGACAAAAATTGGAATAAAATCACAATCAATAAACTTGAAATAGATAATCCGAAATTAATTCTTTCGGGGAAATTCAGCACAAACAGATCACTTGCTCTGGCTGAATTTGATCTTGAAGGGAAAAATATTGACATAAACATAACAAGAAAAGCGGCTCTTTTTTTTGCCGGGAATTCCGGTACAACCAAAGAACTATTCGATATCATAAAGGACGGGAAAGTCCCGTCCATTTCCATAAAATCTAAGGCGCCATCCGTTTCAGAACTTGTGAATATCGAAAACATATCAATACGGGGAGACATTATTGATGGAAAAATTGATGTTCCGGAGCCGCTTCTTGAACTTGAAAGCGTAAAAGGTAATGTTACTGTTTCAGGTGGCATTCTTGAAGGAAATAATCTTGAAGGTCGTCTGGAAAATTCCACAGCAAAAAATGGAACCCTTAAACTTGGTTTTTCGGAAAAAAGTGACATCTTTTATCTTGATACAGCAATTCATGCCGATCTTTCCCGGTTGCCTCCGGTTTTGAAACAGGTTGTGGAGAATGAGTCATTTTTACATGAGCTTTCCCTGATCAAAGAGTGCAGGGGAGAAGCAAACGGGATTTTGACCGTAAATAAAAGCGCCGGATCAACGCAAGTGAAAGTGAATGTTTCCGAGTTTTCTTTGGATGGGATATATGAGAGATTGCAAAATCCTATAAAAATAAGCGGAGAAAAATTCTTCCTGGATGATTCACTTATTATTTTTAAACTCAAAAACGCTGCCTGGGGCAAATCTTCAATCTCAAACCTGTCGGCCGGATTCAGTCATGACAAAGATAATTCCTTTAAAATTTTATCTGAAAAATCGAAAATCGACGCAAATGATATAAACCCTTTTATTTTGTCTTTTCAAAGCGCCAAAACAGCATTAAAAAACATTTCTTTCCCCGGAGGTACGGTAAACCTGAATAATTTTGAATTGTCCGGGCCCCTTTTTGCTCCTCATTCATGGAGCGTCAATACTTCAGGTAAAATTGAAAATCTGGTCATTGATTATGATGATTTTTACAGGGAGCCTTTCACAATAACAAGGCTGATATTTAAAACTTCCGGGGAAAAACCTCCGAACATACTCAAAGAAAACAAGATTGTTATAGAAGAATGCAGGATAGCATCGGGCAGGAGCAATATAGCCTTTAATGGAAACGCTGTTTTGTCAAAGGGGAAATTACTGCTTGATATGAATGCTACAGCCGATTTTCTGGAATGGTCAACCATAAATGATTTTGCAGATAACAAACTATTTCAAACGGACGAGACCAAAAAGAGCTCCGCGGATTCTTTTCTTTCAGGAATAATAAAGGCAAAAGTAAAATATTTTAAATATGGTGATCTGACATTGAACCCTGTTCATGCTGATATAACTCTCGGTGCGGGGAATATTCCCATTGCGTTGGTTGACGCGGATCTTTGCGGTGTCTCACTTACCGGAATCATTGAAACCGCACCGGATAAATTTCAATTCAGAATTTTTCCCTTTGCACGCGAGGGGAAACTCGATTCTTCCATTAACTGCTTTTTCAACAAACGACAGGTGGCAACTGGTTCTTTCAGTTTGGACAGCGAAATATATACAAAGGGAAAAGGAACCGAAATCACACGGCTGCTTAACGGAACACTAAATTTTAAAGCAAAGGAAGGAAGAATATATCAACTCAGGTTTTTGTCGAAAATATTCGCCCTTTTGAATCTGACCGAAATTTTCAGGGGTAAAATCCCCGATCTTGTCGGAGAAGGCTTTGCATATAACTCAATAACCGCTTCCGGAAAACTGGAAAACGGCAAATTTGTTATTACCAACTTTGTAATCGACGGCGCTTCTATGGCAATAGTCTGCACCGGCAATATCGATCTTAACAAAGATAGCATCGACCTTGTCGTGCTGATTTCACCGTTTAAAACCATTGATCTTATTATTAAATATATTCCGGTTGTAACTCAAATACTGGACGGCAATATCATATCCATACCATTCAGAGTCACGGGCAAGATTGACGACCCGGATGTTACACCTCTTTCTCCTACCGCGGTCGGGTCAGGAATTTTAAATATGCTTAAAAGGACTATAATGCTTCCTATCAGGATAATTCAGCCTGTTAATACAGGCGGCAGCCAAAATTCGGAAGATAAAATTTCTATTGATAAGTAATCTTTTTAATTTTCCCTGCAATCCTTTCCGCCATTTCCGATATTTCCTTAATCTTCAGAAGATAGCCGGATGAAACGAATATCACCGCAAATAGGGCTGAAAGCAGTACTGATAATAAAAAACTTCCTGAAAAAGTGGTCGTATCAAAACCATTCAAAAACATTCTTTTAAACCACTCAAGCAGAATACCCATTACTGCACTCAACAAAGTTATCTTTGTAAAAAATAGATATACGGCACGGCTTTTTATATTGCGGCTTTTTTTGTTCCAGAGAGCATAAAGTAAAAACACCTGTAAAAACGCGGAAAGTGAAATCGCAAGGGCAATCCCGCCTGCGCCCATCACATTCATGCAATAGTAGTAAAGAGGTATGCTGAAAATAACCGCAAGAGTTCCAAAACCCGCCGGGAAAAGAGTGTTCTGCATGGCATAAAACCCCCTTACTACAACTGTTTGCGCAGCAAAGGCAAATGTTCCTGCAAGGAGAAAAACCAGCAGGCCTGAAGTAAATTCTGTGGCAGCAGCATCAAATCTTCCCCTCTGGAATAAAATTAAAACTATTTCATGCCTGAGCACCATGGCAAGAACGGAAAACGGGACAACAAGAGAAAGAGCTCTTAACGTATCATTCAGCAGCTTGTTCATTTCTTCAATTTTATTTTCAGCCACAAGGCGGGCCATAAATGGATAGGTGGCCATTCCGACAGCCTGGCCGAATAAACCAACCATAATAAACATTATCCTGAGTCCATAGTTAAGAGCTGCAATACTTCCATGAGGTAAAAAACTTCCGAAGAATTTCAAAAAAAACTCGGTTGAAAACGTCATTGTAAGCCCGAACATGAGCGGCAATGTCAAATAAACATATTTTCTTAAATCAGGATGCATAAAATTAAAGCTTATTTGAAATTTCATTCCCGCCTTTTTTGCACCCCAGTACTGGAGGAGAAAACTGCCGGTAAAGGCTCCTCCCAGAACACCCCATGAAAAGCCCTCCATACCAAAGCGTGAACCAAGCAGCATGCCTCCCGAAATAATACCGATATTGTATAACAGAGGGGCCAGAGCGGGTATTGCAAATCTCTCCTTTGAAAACTGGACCGCCATCAACAGTCCGCCTAAAAAAAAGAAAAACTGGGCTGGAAGAATTATCCTTGTCATACGAACAGCTTTTGAAAAAATCTGCGGATCACTCAATCCCGGGGCAATCAGGGAAACAAGTTGAGGCGCCAAAATCATTGCGATAAGTATCAAAAAGAGCAGCCCGGCCCCGAAACATGTCATTATTAATGAAAAAACACGCCACCCTTCATCTTCATTGTTATTTGCAAGATAATTTGAAAAGATAGGAATAAACGTAATTGAGAGAAAACCACTTGCAGCAATATGGTTCAGTATTTCAGGAAGAACAAATGCGATCTGGTAAGCGTCAACATCTCCGCCTGCACCTCCGGCATATGCGATGGCCATTTCCCTGAAAAGGCCTATCACGCGGCTGAAAAAGACAGATGCCATCATAATAGCAGAAGCAATTCCGATTTTTTTATATAAGGCAGGAGACATAATTTAATTTGTAATGAGCCCGGATTTAAATCAATATAACAACTCAACAGGTTATATGCTTAATATTCATTATCACAAAAAATCTGAAAAGCACATGATATTGTTTTCAGTATTGTTTCGAAATTCAACTTGCAACTGAAATAGAATTATCGTATATCCATGTCAGATTATTTATTCATTTTGCATAGGGAGGGCCGGATTTTGGACGCAATGCTCATCACATCTTTTATCCTGGTAGTCTTGACCTTTCTTGCTACTATTTTCTTTCTGATATACTCTTTTATTCAGATAAAAAGAGCGGCTGATGCCGTAACCGTATTTCTTGCCGCAACAGAATTGAAAATCAATCCGGTACTCAAGGAGGCCGAAGAAACATTAAAAAGCATCAGAACTGTAAGCGATGATGTAGGCTCTGTCACATCCAGTGTCAAAGATATATCCGGAACCGTTTCTGAACTGGCATTTAAAATTAAGACATTCGGGCTTTTAACAGATGAAATACAAAACCAGCTTTCTGTCAGGATATTGGCCCTTAAGGCAGGAATTAAAGCCGCAACAGGTGTGTTATTAAAGCAGGAAAAGAAAGGAGAACTGTAACATGGAAGAAAAAGATTATAGCATAGGATCGTTAGTCGCCTCATTTCTTTTGGGAGGCATAGTCGGTGCAGGAATCGCGATTTTGCTTGCACCTCAGTCCGGACGCGAAACAAGAGAAAAAATTAAGGAATATGCTGAAAGCGTGAAGGAAAAAGCTGCTGAATCCGTTCAGAAAGCAAAAAGTGTATTCGAAGATAAGAAATCTGTGCTTACAGCTGCTGTCGAAGCAGGTAAAGAAGCCTATAAGAAGGAAGCAAACAAACAATCATAAAACGGATGTTTTCCTTGCCGCACGGGGATGCCCCGCTCTTTTTGGGTGGAGCACCCCTGCGGACTTTCCCTATAATATCAGCAAAACAGACTGCATCTGCAGGTTATCTTTCATCAATCAAGATCAACGGCGGTACCGCATTTATTGCACCGCCTTGCCCCTCTGAAGATTTTATTTCTACAAGCAGGACAGTAATATCGGGCATCTTCATCCTCTATCCATTTCTCTGTGCCATGCTCACGCCAATATGGAACTGCCCTTAAAATAACTTTTTTTCCAACGGGCATCGGGAAATTATTAATATGTTCGCAGGGGAAACTTTCGCATTCGTTACATCCTGCAAATCCCTTTTTACTGGTGCAGTCCTTGATTGAGCACACTCCGCAAAATACAGATACTCTGCCTGACAGGCAACCGTCGCACAGCAAATCCGCAGTAGTCAGATGCTCAATGCCCGGAATGTTTGTTTTATATACACTTAAAAGCTTTTCCAGAAACTTCTGGTTGTTGTCTTTTGTAGCATAATATACACCGCATACACCGCAATACAGCCCGCACGGAGCAATAAGTTCTTGATTTATTTCCATATACACCTCTTCTTTTGATACTTTTGATAGGATTCCATTTGAGCCTGTCTGTCAAATGGATATTCCTTTATATGGCTACTATACAACTACTTGCAATTTCCCATCCACTTCCCGGTCATATTGCTGGTCATTTTGCCCTCACCTCCACCCTGATCAGGAAAGGTCATGTCCATAACACCTTCGTATGTGTTCCCTTTATACGTTATTTTGCCCGCGCCCTTCATTATGCCATCTTTACTTTTGCATTTTATTGACCAGGATACCGTATTTCCGCTTACATTAACTGACATCTTCTCACATTCCTGACCCGGTTCCTCCTTTTTTGGTACAAAGTCGTTTTTGGTAAGACACTGCGTATATTTTACAGGAGGCATCGCCATTGACATTCCGGGCATTTCCATTTTTGAAGTCATGGTTATCTCCCACAGGCCTTCCTTCATGTCAGGTGCTGCCGCTGCTAAAGACGCCCACATAAACAATAAAGCAACCATTAAAAATACAATGACTTTCCTGTTCATTTATTTCTCCTTGTAAATAGTTGTTTGAAACTAAACAGCGAGCACATTCTCTGCTGCTTTTCTTAATCCTTTTGCCGCAAAGTCCTTATGAAGAACATGTCTTTCAAGGAATATGCTTTACTCTCCCGACTTCCCCGCTTTCCAGGCGCACTTTGATTCCATGAGGATGCGTGGGAGAGTTAGTTAAAATCTCTTTTACAATTCCTTCTGTCAGTATTCCCGTACGTTGATTCTTCTTCAGCACTATAGAAACCCTGGTTCCTGGCGTTATAACAGACCTGATTTTTCCATCCATAACATATTCTCCTGTCAAATATTGACGGAAACGTAAAAAACCCATCAACAGACAGGGAGTGTTTTTAGTCCCAGCACCAGTTGATGGCGGAATCGCTTGGATTGGTAATTATCATTTTATTAATCGGTTGTCCAGTTGATCAGCAATAAACAAGTGATGGTATAATACTATCGATTTGCTACTTATATTCCCATGATTTTATTGAAAGTAAATACAATCCGGAAGATAATTCCGGGACATATTATAATATCCTAAAATATTTTAATAATTTATGTTGACATTCATACCGGCGCCATATAGAGTGCGGCAAATCAGTAAAGATTTGCAAAGTATTGCAAATCGGTTTCGAGCAGAAGGATTGTTCCATGTTGTCAAAGTGACGACCTGAAGTCAGAGACCTTGATGGTATCTTATGAAAGGAGGAAAACACTATGGCAAATGGAACTGTAAAATGGTTTAATGACAGTAAAGGTTTTGGCTTCATTGAGCAGGAAAATGGCAAGGATGTGTTCGTTCATCATTCAGCTATTAATTCGACCGGATTTAAATCGCTTTCTGAAGGTGACCGTGTAACATTCGATGTAGTTGATGGCCCCAAAGGCCCCGGCGCAGCTAATGTAACAAAAGTCTAATTAAACGATTATAGATCAAAAATTAAAGGCATTCAGGCGTTAGGCATGAATGCCTTTTTTATTTCAATCACTAAAGAGGCCGAGGAAATTAACCATATTAATTATTCCTCCCTCTATCTTTACGTCACCTTTTGCCAGTGCCACGGCAGGGTTGGCAAGCCTGGTCGCAATCTCTTTCCATATATGGGAATTAACCGTCACTGTTATGTCCGCTTTTTCCGGAAAACGTGGCTCGACTATCGCGACTCCACAACGGACGTGTACAGTAAATGCTTCTTTTGTATCCGGAAAATAAAAGCCGGCAACTTTATCGATGTCGACACTTTTTTCAGGATTGAGTTTTACACTCATGCCCGCAAAGATAGCCGCAAGCGGGATTCTGTGGGCCAGATCCGCATCGATTTTAGCCTGTGTCAGTTTTAACCTTCCCTCGGCCTCATGTGCCTGCGAGAAGTAATAATTCCGGGCATTTGCATTGCCCTGCTGTAATGCAAGCGCACGAAGGGACAAAGCCTTTAATTCAAGTGCTTCGCTCATATCCGGAGTTATCTGAAGCAGTTTGTCCGTTAGCTCTAAAACCCACTGGTGGTCTTGCTCTGCACTGGCTTTTCTTGCATGCTCAAGGAGCTCTTTATTGCCTCCCGCAAGCTTTGCAAACCTTTCTGCACGCTCTTTTAATGTAAGTGGATTTAGATCTGTTGAATTCCCGCTGAACCATCCGAGGTACCCGTTATAGATATTTCTAACCGACCAGGCGACAGTTCCATAATATTCGCGAAGATATGGTTTTTCCGCCAGATGCCGTGGCAATTTCACTGTTTCCGCAAGTTCATCCGGAGTAAGCCCTCTGTTTATGCCCCTTATTGTCTGGTCGTGTACAAATTGTATAGCATCCCTGTAGTCAGTAAGTATTGTGTCTATTGTGTTTAATCCTGTGATTGGTCTCGAATGGCAAGGTACGAGATACTCCGCCTTCAGCAGTAGCATTTTATCAAGGCTCCGAACCCACGCAAGCACATCCCTGTAGCTTGTTCCGCGTATTGTGTAGAGATTCGGAAAGGACTTGTAATAATCATCCGCTGCAATGAGAACCTTTTTATCCGGCATCCAAACTACAATCTGGTCATCTGTTTCGCCCGGCGCATGAATGAGCTCAAGATTTATGCCTGCTATGCTGACTTTCAGGGTTTCACCTGAAAAAGTCTTATTCGGCCTTACGTATGACATTGTTGTTTTATCATTAAACTTCAGAAAAGGTCCGATTCCACAGTTTTCAAGTTCGTCGTTTTTCAAAAAAGTGCCGAACATGCGCATAGCCCGTTTATAAGTTATTTCCTGCGTAATTGCAGTGACTCGATCAAGTTCATCTAATGTTTTCTTATGGGAATAAACATCGATGTTTTTATTTTCTGTAAAAACCCCGGCTCCAAAGACATGATCGGCATGATAATGGGTATAAATAATTGCTTTTACAGGTTTTAATGTTATATTATCAAACGCTTTCTTTACGGGTATGGCCGCTTCAACACTCTCCATTACATCAACTATAACGACACCGTCCTGCCCTTCAAGCAGAATTGAGTTGGCAAGCCCGTAGCCGATTGCCACATACACGCCATCCGTTACTTTAATGATTTCCTGCTTAAATTCGGCCGTATGCCCTGTAAGCTCCTTGTTATCAACTTTGGCGGCAGTAACTGTTTTTTTCCACGAACAACCGGACACTGTTAATACACAAGCTGCAACATATATTATAAACAACGCTGTTTTTCTTCCCATGTTTGTTTTCATTTGAGGGTCCCCGTTCAATTTGAACCGCAATAATTTTCCGCAATTTCAATATAATGCAATGCTTCCTCAATCCGCCCTCTTTTCCGACAGCCGTCTGAATAAACACGGCATTTTTCTTTTAAAACCTTTATCGCAAGTTTTTTCTGATTTTCAGATAAGAGGCTTTTTTCAATTAGCTTTATAATTGACTGAATTCTATATTTATCAAGGGAATGCATTCCGGATAGCTGGTCTTCATGTCCGCCCCTTTTTACAGTCAGAGGCGTATTAATAAGGTATATCGGATGCCGGCAGTTTACCCGGAGCCACATGTCATAATCTTCACAGGCAGGAAGCTTTTCATCGAAAAGACCGACAATATCGAAAAGGTTCCTTTTCACCATAACCGCAGACGGGCTTACCATGCAAAGTTCAAGTGATTTTTCAAAAAAGAATTCCGATATCTTTTTATGCCTTTTCCCGGGATTAACCCTCTTTCCGTT
Source organism: Desulfobacteraceae bacterium (assembly GCA_011391695.1). Taxonomy (GTDB): domain Bacteria; phylum Desulfobacterota; class Desulfobacteria; order Desulfobacterales; family RPRI01; genus RPRI01. The sequence goes on from JAABQB010000004.1 coordinate 25,129, forward strand.
TTTCAGCCATATTTCTTCTGTCTGACATATAAGTGCGCCTGGATTATTTTCAAAAAATGCAAGCTGGATTGATAATTTTCCCGGAAGCCACAGGTCGTCCGAATCAAGAAAAGCAATAAAATTTCCGGATGACGAGGTAATGCCTTTATTCCTTGCGGAGCTAACACCTTTATTTTTCTGTCTTATAACCTTGATTCTGTTCCCGTAAGAATACAAGATGTCCGAAGTATTATCTTCAGAGCCGTCATCTACCACGATCAGTTCAAAATTGTAAAATTCCTGGGAAAGGACTGAATCCACTGCCTCTTTTAGTATCCATCCCCTGTTATATGAGGGAATAATCACGCTGACTGTCGGTTTCTTTGATCTCATATTATTAATACTTTGGTCTCTGGTCCGTACTTCGTGGTTCGTCACTCGTTGTTCGATTCACGATTAACGATTCACTATAATAACAAAGAATAAAATGCAATCGTAGCTCCAGAAAACGGATTTGTTTGATATGATGAAAAAATGTTGTCACATTGATATTGTTTTGATACAAGCTTTATAGTTAAATTGTGGCTATATTATAAATGATGGACTCGTAAGTCCATCATCAGGCCGAGGGCGAGTAAGCCCCGGCCTGGGGTGTGGGTGGAACCGCTTGAATTTACTTCAAGCGGCGGAAGAGAGTAATCCCTTTCCCGCCAAGTAAAAAGTCATTTTCTGACTTACAACGAAGTCAATTTTTAGACCAGGCGTAATTATCTAATATTCTTTTAATAATGTTAATTATACCTGGTTTTGACTTCGTTGCCTATAGGATGCCGTTCGCGGCATAAAATTGCTTTTTACGAAAGTATCAATAAATGACATAGGATGAAAAATATAAAGGTGAGGACAGATGGATATTGTGAGAGAAAAAATTGATTTTGACGTGCTTTTTGTGGGAGGAGGCCCGGCAAGCTTGGCCGGAGCTATCAGGCTAATGCAGCTTGCAAAGGAAAAAAATATCAACCTTGAGGTTGCCCTTATTGAGAAAGGAGCAGAAATAGGTGCTCATGCCTTAAGCGGAGCTGTTTTAAACCCAATTGCTTTAAGGGAGCTTATCCCCGATTATCCTGAAAAGGGATGTCCCATCGAAACGGTCGTAAGGGACGATGAATTCATATACCTTACAAAAAACTCTTTTTTTCGTGTTCCTTTGATACCCAGATACATGCACAATAAAGGTTTTTTTGTAATCAGCCTTTCCAAATTTACAAAATGGCTGGGTGAAATTGCCCTGGAAATGGGCGTAAACATATTTCCTGGATTTGCAGGAAAAGAAGTATTATATGCCGCAAATGATAAGAATGTAGAAGGCATTCGAACAGGAGATAAAGGCCTTGGAAAAGACGGCACTCCGAAAAGCAACTTTGAGCCCGGAATAGATCTGATGGCAAAAATTACCGTCTTCGGGGAAGGTGCAAGAGGAAGCCTTGTGCAGGATATCGCAAAAAAGCTCGACATCTTTTCAGACAAAATGCCCCAGGTTTTTGAAATCGGGATCAAGGAAGTAATACAGCTGCCTGAAAATAATTATTTTTCTTCAAGTAAAGGGAACGATATCCATACCCTCGGTTATCCTCTTGACTTTGACACACCAGGCGGCGGATTCATATACGAGATGAAGGATAACAAGGTGGCTATCGGTTTTCTTGCGGGACTCTGCTATGAAGACCCCATGTTCGACATATATGACGAATTCATAAGGTTCAAAAGCCATCCCTTTGTAGCCGGAATAATAAAAGATGGAAAAGTTCTGCAGCAGGGAGCCCGCACAGTCTCAACCGGCGGATATTATACCATGCCCAAGCTGTACGCGAACGGCGCCCTTTTTGTGGGAGGCTGCGCAGCTATTCAGAACACACCGGCCTTAAAAGGAATACATGCTTCGATGAAATCCGGCATGCTGGCCGCTGAGGCAATTATAAGCGCCTTTGAGGAAAACAGCTTCAATGCCGAGACATTGAGCATATACAAGACTCTTTTTGAAAAAAGCTGGCTCAATGAAGAAATGCTTGAAGGGAGAAATTTTGCCCAGGCACTTGCCAAAAAAGGGATTACCAAATTCGTCCATATCGGGGCCCAGTATTTCACAAAAGGCCGGGGCATAAGAGACGGACTATCCACGGAAGATGACTGTACTACGCTTAAGTATATAAAAGAATCAGGAGCCGATGCTGAAACAAAAAAGAAAGTCTTTGACGGGACATTGTATGTCGACAAGCTCACAGGAGTCTATCTCTCAAAGACAATGCACAGGGAAGACCAGCCCTGCCATATAATAGTCCACGACACCAATATATGTGTCAATGAATGTTATGAAAAATATCAGTCTCCATGCACAAAATTCTGCCCCGGAAATGTTTATGAAATAGAAGTTGACGAAAAAACAATGAAACGACGGCTTAAACTGAATTTTTCAAACTGCCTCCACTGCAAGACATGCGATATAAAAGATCCTTACAGGAATATAAAGTGGACATGCCCGGAAGGCGGTGAGGGGCCGGGATATACGGTGGTATAATTATAATTTTCCTTTTCGGAGCATGGAAATTAACAGCCATACCCCCATCATGGCTGCGGCCACAAACCCTATTATTCCAAGAAGCGACACCCCGTAGAGCATTGGGGGAATTGCGGAAGCGAGTATGATTGCCGATCCTATTATAAGGGCGGCTATTATTATTGAAAAAGATATCCTGTTGCTGACCCTGTCATGGGTTGCAAGCACATTATCAAGGCCGTTATGTTCTATTTTTAATCCAAGCTTCTGGCTCCTCATAAGCCTTGCGATTTCAAGTAAATCCTTTGGAAACTGACGCATGAACTGAAATGATTCAGCAGCAATCCCCATCATTTCCCCGGTAAGCCTTTGGGGCGTAAACATTTCAAGTCTTATGCGCCTGATAAAAGGTTCCACATGCCCGATCATGTCAAACTCCGGATCAAGTGAAACAGCAACACTCTCGACAGTGCTCAACGCCTTCATCATCAGAAATATATTTGGAGGGATTCTCAGGCGATGGCGTGAAGTTGCATCAAGAAGATGCTGTAGAAGCTTTCCGATTTTGATGTCTTTCAGGGGCTTGTAAAGATGCTCTCCCATGAAATCGGCTACATCCCTTTCAAGGAGGCGCGGATCAGGCAGTTCGTCCCACGTGGTAATTTTCAATATAATCTGGGCCGCTCTCGCCTCGCTCTGGGTGATAATACTTTCTATCAGTTCAACAAAATCTTCCCTTGTCTGGCGGTCAACAAATCCTGTCATTCCAAAATCAAGCAGACAGATAACATTACCGGGTAGAATAAATATATTTCCGGGATGCGGGTCGGCATGAAAAAAACCGTGGTCAAAAATCTGTTTAAGATAGATGTCGGCACCACGCGCTGTAATTAATTTTCTGTCAAGGCCGGCTTCATCAATACGCTCTAACTCTGAAACTTTTATGCCGTCAATATACTCCATGGTAAGGACATGAGCCGTTGTCATCTCGCGGTATACTTTGGGGACATAGAGCGATCGATCGTCTAAGAACTGATGCCCTATTCTCTCCATGTTGGAAGCTTCAAGCGTATAGTCGATTTCCCGCTCGAGGGTTCTGGCAAATTCCTCTACGATCCTGACAGGCCGGTAGAGATCCATCTCTTCAATGTGTCGTTCCATAAGCATTGCCAGATGAAGCATTATCTCAAGATCGACCTCTATTATTTTCCTGATTCCGGGACGCTGTACTTTTACGGCAATTTCTTCTCCGTCTTTGAGCCTTGCCCTGTAAACCTGACCGATAGAAGCAGACGCAATCGGAGTCTCATCAAAAGACTCAAACAAATCAACCGGCAAAACACCGAGCTCCGATTCTATAATTTTTTTTGCGTCAATAAAAGGAAACGGAGGGACTTCATCCTGAAGTTTTGAAAGTTCCTGCGTGAAGTCAACAGGAACAAGGTCGGGGCGGGTGGAAAGGACCTGGCCGAACTTGACGTAGGTCGGGCCGAGTTCTTCGAAAGCCATTCTGATCCTTTCAGCTCTCGTCAGCTTATCAACCCTGTCGCGCTTTTTTCTTGAAATCATCTGAAGACCTATTTCTATATACTGCTCTATCTTCAGAAGCTCTATGAGGTCTCCGAACCCGTATCTGAAAAGAACCGCAAGTATCTGCCGGTAGCGGTTGAGATGACGGTATGTCCTCCCTATAACGCCAATTTTTCTTATGCTGAGCATATTTGATTTTCAGGTCCCGGCTTTATTTTCCGAATCTGCTCCCTTGATCTTTTTTTTCAGCTCATTTATCTCCTTTTTCAGGGTCTTGATATCATCACTTGTGGCAATATTTCCCTTCTTCAAGAGATTATTAATCATCTTACCCAGTTTTGCCTCAAGCTTGCCCTGCACTTCATCATACTTCTCTCGGACGTCATCCAGGAATTTTTCCCCTTCCTTCTCGGACATTTTACTATTTTTGGCAATTATCTTTGCCTTTTTCTCAACTTCATCCCAGGTTTTAAGGGCAAAGCCGACTCCGGTAAGCATTGTTTTTTTTACAATATCAAGCATGGCAACCTCCTTTGGTGAATTTTGTTCTTCTCTCAAATAGTTGGGAGAAAGGGGTCCAGGATTCGAGGATTCAAGGGTTCAAGTGTTTGTTTTCCAATGGTTTTATCAGAGCTTTTAACATTCTCTCAACATCCCCGATATCTCCGAAGTTGTGACAGGTTTTCTTTGCGGTTTTTTCACTTGAACCCTCGACCCCTTGAACCCTTGAATCCTACAGGATCATAAACTAATTTGGAAATGATCCATAAATTTAAATCATTTGAACTTTCCGAGCAGTGCGCTCGCAATAGTATTTTTCTGGATCTCTTTTGTTCCCTCATAAATCTCGGTAATTTTCGCATCACGGTAGAACCTCTCAACCTCATATTCGGTCATGTATCCGTAGCCTCCCAGGAGCTGAATAGCTTCATCGGCCACTTCAACAGCGGTTCGTGCCGCATACATCTTTGCCATTGAAGTCAGTTTCGGATCTATCCTTCCCTGATCATAATTCCAAGCGGCCTTGTACGTCATAAGCCTTGCAAGTTCGATTTTTGTAGCCATGTCTGCAAGCTTGTGCTGTGTGACCTGGAACTGGGCTATTTTCTTCCCGAACTGCTCTCTCTGCTTTACGTATGCAATTGCCCTGTCGAATGCTCCCTGCGCTATTCCAAGGGCCTGGGCTGCAATTAAAATTCTGCTTTCATCAAAAAACTCAAGCACCTGGTAGAAGCCTTTTCCTTCTTTTCCTACTAGATTTGAAAGAGGAACACGCACATCTTTAAAAACAACTTCAGATGTAGTCATCATGCGAATGCCCATTTTGTGGCCGACGTCCGATGTTGTGAGGCCTTTACTCTCCGAATCAACCAGAATCATGCTGATTCCTTTGTGAGTGGGTTTGCATTCCGGATCTGTCTGGCAAAGAACGGTAAAAAATCCTGCGATTCCGCCGTTGGTGATAAAGGTCTTTGTCCCGTTTATTACCCACTCATTTCCCTCTTTTACAGCAGAAGTATTCATGAATGTAATGTCTGAGCCATGGTCCGGCTCAGTAAATGCACCGGCCGATAGCATCTTTCCCTCTGCTACCATGGGAAGATATTTTGATTTCAGTTCTTCGCTGCCAAACCGCAAAATGCATTCGGAGGCAAAGCTTGAAAGTACCACGCAACTTCCGATAGTTGAATCTTTGCTGCAAAGCTCTTCTGCAACAAGAATGTTTTCCATAATTCCGAGGCCCTGTCCCGAATATTTCTCAGGAAAATGAATGCCGATGAAACCAAGATCGGCCGCCTTTTTCCAGATATCTCTAGGGAACTCATGCTTTTTATCAAGTTCGAGGGCAAGCTCTTTATCAAATTCCCCTTTTGCAAATTCTCTGGCCGCTTTCTGAATTTCCTTCTGTGACTTGTTAAGTTCAAAATCCATCTTTGATACCCCCTGATAATTTGTTGTCTGTTGCCACTGAAATTGTTAAGGTATTAAGTATTTATAATTTATACAAGTTGTTAACTTCTTAACATACGGCCTTTTCTTTTGCAAGGAGTTTAAACCTTTCCCTGCAATATTGAAGAGTTAAATTATTCAGCTAACTGCATGCTAAAAAGTTGCTTGACTGTTTGTTCCATCTATTTTAAGTACCCTGAAATTGTTATCAGATTTATTTTTGATGGCTTTGTAAAAAGTCAGGATCTCACACCAAGCCACAAAGATCGCAAAGTTAGCATTTTGATATTAAATGAATTTTTTCTTCGTGTTCTTAGTGCCTTTGTGAGAAAATATAGTTTTTATGAGTTTATCATTTTTAAGTAAACGTTAGAATTATATAAAGGAATTTAAGTATATGCCTTTTTCTATTGCCCTTGCCGGAAAAGGAGGCACAGGTAAAACAACCATTTCAGGGCTGCTGATAAAATATTTGACTGCCAGGGGGAAAATACCAGTCCTTGCTGTAGATGCCGATTCCAACGCCAATTTTAACGAAGTCCTCGGATTATCCGTAAACGAAACTCTTGGAAGCGCCAGAGAAGAAATGAAAAAAGGGGTTGTTCCCGGCGGCATGACCAAGGATGTTTTCATGTCAATGAAGCTTGAACATGCTGTCGTGGAAGCTCCGGGGTACGATCTTGTGGTAATGGGACAACCTGAAGGATCGGGCTGCTACTGTGCGGCAAACACCCTATTGACCGGTTTTCTTGAGCGCCTGACGGATAATTATCCCTACATCGTTATTGATAATGAAGCCGGAATGGAACACATCAGCCGGCTTACCACAAAAAATGTCGACATTCTCCTTATTGTTTCAGATACATCAAGGCGAGGTCTTCAGGCGGCATTAAGGATCAACGAACTATCTAAAAATTTGAAAATTGGTGTCGGTGAAAGCCATATCATAATCAACCGATGCAAAGAAAATCCATCTTCCGATATATTAAATATGATTAAGGAAGCGGGAATCAATCTTGCCGGAACAATTCCGGAAGATAAAACTCTATATGAATATGATTTGAACGGACGCCCGACAATAGAATTGCCTTATGATAACAGTGTTGTAAAGGCTGCTTTTGGAATATTTGACAAGATTGTCAAGTAGATACATATGAGGATATAACAACATATGAAGAAAACAGGCTTTTTGTACGATGAAGCTTACATGCTCCACGATACCGGCCCCTACCATCCCGAAACAGCCGAAAGATTAATAAGCATTTATAACGGAATAAAAGAAGCCGGTCTTCTTCCGAAGCTTACTCTCCTTAAAGGAAAGCAGGCAGATATGAAATGGATAGAAACCGTCCATGATTTGTCTTATATCCGTCGCTTCGAGGAGCTCTGTCTCTCCGGAAAAAAAATGCTCGATTATCCGGACAACCAGATGTGCATGTATACTTATGAAACAGCCCTTCTTGCGGTCGGAGGAATATTAAATGCCGTAAATCTTGTAATGAAGGGTGATCTGGATAATGTCTTTTGTGCTGTAAGGCCCCCCGGCCATCACGCCGAGAAAAACAAGGCGATGGGTTTTTGCTATTTCAATAATGTTGCTATTGCGGCAAAATATATCCAGCAGGCATGCGGAATTAAAAAGGTAATGATTGTTGATTTTGATGTTCATCACGGTAATGGAACCCAGCACATATTTGAACAGGATCCGACGGTTTTCTACTATTCGATTCACCAGCATCCTTCTTTTGCCTATCCCGGAACAGGCCGTGAATTCGAATACGGCACAGGTGAAGGATATGGTTTTACAAAAAATTCTCTGGCCTTGCCCGGCTGGGGAGATGAAGACTATAAAAAACTCATTGAAAATGATCTTTTGCCTGCATTCGAAAGATTTGAGCCTGAAGTGGTTATAACATCAACAGGATTTGATGCTCATATTGATGATGATATGTCGGATATAAAGATTTCCACGGAAGGATTCTCCTGGATAATGAAAAAGATTTTCGATATGGCTGAAAAATATGCAAAAGGAAGACTTATCTCTGTTCTCGAAGGGGGATATTCTTTAGCCAGACTTCCCGAGCTTGCAAGGAACCATGTTGAAATTCTTTTAAATATAAAGGGGTAGGAATGCAAATGTTTGTTATTGCATCCCGGCTTGGAAAGAAATAACGTGCTACCAATAAGGTTCTTTATGTGGTACTTCCATATAACCTGATTAGAGGGCACAAGAAATGGGGCGTTGGAGGATAATATGTTTGTCAGCAAATCAATGACCAGCAATGTTGTAACTGTAAATAAGGATGCCGGAATCTTTGAAGCAAAAGATAAGATGGCAACTTACTGCATCAGGCATCTTCCCGTTATAGAGGAGGACAACAGGCTAATAGGAATAATTACAGACCGGGATATAAGGAGCGCCCTGCCGTCTGATATTCTGCACGATTATGAAGCTTGCGAGGAGAAGGAAAAAGAAAAGGTCTCCAATCTTAAGGTAAAGGATATTATGACCATAAATCCTGTTACCGTTTCTCCTTCATACACAATTCAGGATGTCCTTTTGCTCGTTCTGAAAACAAAGGTAGGCGCATTCCCTGTTGTTGATGAAAAGGGGAAGCTTAAGGGAATTATTTCGGTTGATGATCTGCTCAGAGCTTTCGTAAACGTTCTCGGAATAGGCGAACCGGGAACGCTTTTGTGCATCCTCGTTGAAGAAAAGCTCGGACAGATGAAGAAAATCGTTGATGCCATTACGGAGGAAAATGTCTCTTTCGGCAGCATTCTTGTTGCGAGATACTGGGATGAAGGCAAGCGCGCCGTATTTCCATACCTTTTGACCCAGAACATAAGCCCCGTAAAGAAAAAACTTCAGAAAATGGGCTACACACTTCTCGATCCTATGGAATGGTATATGGACCAGATAAATAAAAATCCGAAGGAAGAGGGCATCAAACGCAGCTGATGAACATAGCAGCGGATACTCCTTACAAGGATCTTTACATCTACTACCTTGAAGGCCGTATAAATTCTGACCATGGAATCTTCGGCGCCGAATTTATAGGTAACTGGGAAGAAGACAACTTCTCATTTCTTTTCTTTAAAACACCATCCCGCGAAAAAATTGATGAGATCCTTTTAGCCCATCCGGGACTGACACTGATAGACAACTATCAGATGACATATGACGAGTGGCAGGGGGAAAGGCCATTTCCGCTTAATATAGGCCGTTTTGTAATAACCGCACCGTGGGCGCTTTCCGATAATATTGACGAAGGCATTAAAATTATCCTTGACCCGGGTGTCGTTTTTGGCACAGGGACTCATCCTACAACACATGACTGCATAGAAGCGCTCGAAATGTCTTTTTCAAACGAAAAGATTGAATCAGCCCTGGACCTGGGGACAGGCACCGGGGTTCTTGCCATAGCAGCAGCATATCTCGGTGCAAAAAAAATTCTTGCCGCAGATATTAATTATCTTGCCGCTAATACGGCCAAAAAGAACTTCTTTTTAAACGGGATGCAGGACAGAATTCTGTCCATACAGGGGTTGGCACAGGATTGCATAGAACTCCCGGCTGACCTGTTAATCGCTAATATTCACCATGACATCATGAAGGTTCTCATCCGGTCGGAGGGTTTTTTGAATAAAAAATGCTTTATATTGTCGGGGCTGTTAAAAAGTGAAGCGAAAGAGATTGACCTGCAATTATCAAAACTTCCTGTTAAAATAGTGCAAAAATGGGATTGTAACGGCATCTGGCATACATTTTTAGGGAAAACCTTTTAATTCAAGAAAGGCTATCATAATGTATATCAAGTCCTGGGGGTCCAGAGGGTCTATTTCTGTTTCCGGAAGGGATTACTTGAAATATGGTGGAGATACAACGTGCATTGAAATCAGGGCCGATAGCGGAGATATAATCATTATAGATGCAGGAACCGGAATCCGGCGCCTCGGCAATCAACTCATCGAAGAAAACCTGTATAAATACAATTTTATTTTTACCCATGCTCATTGGGATCATCTGATGGGCTTTCCTTTTTTCAAGCCTTTATATTCAAAACATTCCGAATTTATTATGCACAAATGCCCATTTCACAGTAAATTCGTGGAGACGATACTTTCAAAAGTTATGACTCCACCCAATTTCCCTGTGAGATACTCGGACCTCAAAGCAAATATAGCCTATCCCGATGCTTGCCCGGCCTCCTTTGAAATAGGCTCTGTAACAATTACCCCGATCCCTTTGAGCCACCCGAACAACGGAAGCGGATATAAATTTAGCGAAGACGGAAAAACTTTTATTTTCATCTCCGATAATGAACTGGGCTTTATTCACAAGGGTGGCCTTCCCGTAAAATCTTATATAGAATTTTCTGCCGAAGCCGATCTTCTTATTCACGATGCTGAATACACTCCTGAAGAATATGAACATCATAAGGAATGGGGACATTCAACATATTCGCAGGCTCTTTCCGTAGCTTTTAAGGCGGGAGTTAAAAGATTTGGTCTTTTCCATCATAGTCCAGAAAGATCCGACAGTGAAATAGATGAATTGGTTGAAATATGCAGACAAACCGCTGCTGAAAAAAGACATAATCTCGATTGCTTCGGTGTCTCATGTGATATGGTTTTCAGCTTATAATCCGGAGCGCATCTGAAGGGAAGATCAATTTGGGTTTGATATCCGGGGCAGTGAGAAGGAACACTATTATGGAAGATCTAATCAAAAAGGCAGCCAGGGATCTTGCAGGGTCAAATAAAGTTATTGCCCTTACGGGCGCCGGCATTTCTGTTGAAAGCGGCATCCCTCCTTTTCGCGGCAAGGGTGGATTATGGGAAAAGATTGATCCCATGGAATTTGCGCATATTGATGCCTTCTTGCGGGATCCAGCAAAAGTCTGGAATATTCTTATAAGGGAGATGAAAGATATTGTTGACAAAGCCAGACCGAACGAAGCGCACAATGGTTTGGCAAAACTTGAAAAGCTCGGGATACTCAACTCAATTATAACCCAGAATGTTGACGGGCTTCACCAGATGGCGGGAAACAGCGATGTTATAGAATTTCACGGCAACTTTGCATGGCAGAAATGCCTTGATTGCGGGAAAAAAATTGAAACTTTCAAAATATCCCTGAATGAGATTCCACCCAAATGTTCCTGCGGAGGAATTTTAAGACCGGACTGTGTTTTCTTCGGTGAAATGATATCTCCTGATCATCTTGTGCGTTCACGAAGGGTTTCTTATGAATGCGATATAATGCTGGTTATAGGAACATCGGCGCTCGTCCAGCCGGCAGCATACATGCCTGTCATAGCAAAAGAATCAGGAGCCACGGTAATTGAAATCAATCCGGAAAGCACCCCTCTTACAGGAAGCATAAGCGACTACCTGATAAAGGGGAATGCCGGAAAAATCATAAGAGAAATTGTTACTGAAGTAGAACGTATCATGCAGAGCATGTAAAATGTCTGAACTTGAAAACGGCTGGATAAAAAGAGTCTCTGTCACGCCCCCTTCCATTGAAGACAACACTGCGGATGCAGACAGGCTGGAAAGAGAGTTGATGGCCATTCTCAAAACGGAAAGGGTCGATATCGACCTGTCTGTTCTTGCAGATCTCCCGGAGCTGTTCAGAAAGAGCAATTATAATTTACGCTGCGTTCTTTCTAAAGATCACAGAAAGTGGCGCCTTTCCGGAATATCATCCGATGATATGGACAGGTTAACCGGCTTAGCGGTTGATCTTGGCACGACCACCGTTGTGTTAAGGTTGATTGATCTTTCAACCGGCCTTGCTCTGGCTGAAAGCTCTTTCATAAATCCCCAGATATCAATCGGGCCTGATATCCTTACAAGATTGCATTTTGCCGAAAAAGAGAACGGGCTCTGTGAACTGAACAGGCTGATAATTGAAGGATTGAACCGAGCCATAGCAGAACTGTGCAAATCCTGCAAAATAGGACATTCCGACATATATCTCCTTTCCGTGGCGGGAAATACATCCATGACCCATCTTTTTCTCGGGTTAAATCCCCGCTGGATTATCCGGGAGCCCTATATCCCGGTCACAAACAGACCGGGCAGTATCAGTGCCCGCGAGCTTGGAATAACAGCAAATAAATCCGCCGGGGTTTTTATTTTCCCGAACACGGGAAGTTATTTCGGAGGAGACCTTGTTGCCGGGATTTTATATTCGGGCTTGAACAGTGGCGAGAATACATCTATCCTCGTAGATGTCGGGACAAATGCCGAAGTTGTCATAGGGAATAAAAACTGGCTGGTTGCCTGCGCCGGGGCTGCCGGGCCGGCTCTTGAAGGAGGGGTCACAAAGATGGGCATGATGGCGGGCCCCGGAGTAATTGACAAGGTTTCTGTTGATTCGGAAACCGGGCATTTTTCAATTCATACAATCGAAGGCCTTCCCCCCAGGGGCATTTGCGGTTCAGGCCTCATAGATCTTGCGGCAGGTCTTTTCCTCTCCGGCATGGTAGACATAAGGGGAAAATTTGTACCAGAGGCATGTAAGGGGAGATTAAAAGAGAATGAAGGATTAAAATACTTTGTTCTTGTTCCGGCAAATGAATCTGCAGAGGAGAATGATCTTTCAATAAGCCAGGCCGATCTTGACAGCCTCATAAGATCCAAAGCAGCCATGTACACCATACTTGAAACCATTGCCTCTTATGTCGGGATTTCACTTTCAGAGCTCTCGATGTTTTATGTGGCGGGTACTTTCGGCTCCCTTATCAATCCGCGCTCAGCCATTACCATCGGAATGATGCCGGATCTTCCTGAGGGCGCCTATAAGTCCATTGGGAACAGCTCTCTTGAAGGCGCTTCCATGCTTCTTAAAAACCACAGATTAATTGATGAAATTGATGCCATCAGAAACAGCATTACTTATATCGAATTGAATGTAAACCAGGATTTCATGAACCGGTTTTCTGCCGCCAGATTTATCCCACACACAAATCTTTCGCTTTTCCCATCGGTCAATTCTGATCCGTAAAAAGTCGAAGTCCAGACGGCAAAGTAACAAAATCCTGTCAATTCGTTGCGAAGCAACTTGCCAGATCTCCGCAATCAAATCCGCATCCGAGATTAATCCAAACATTTGAAGTCAGGGGGATGCAGCGGTTGCAGAGGTCTGTGCTGGAGACGCTGGTTCACGAATGCAACGGACGAGCACGGTGACTACGGTACCACGGTTGGCAATTTCGGTATTCTCCAGTTTGGAGGAAGCGGACGAAGACGTGAAATCGACATACTGAGCTGCGAGGAACGATCGCACAATGTCGCCTCGGATTGCGAAATTGATGTTCTGAGGCAAATCGCCGGTGCTTTTCGCCAGCTTGAGGGCATCGAGCTTGGAGACCACAATTCCAATGACATTGCCCGCCGCGTCGAAAACCGGCCCTCCGCTGTTTCCACGCTGGATCGGGACATCGATCTGCATATGCGCGGGATTGCCACTCACCCCCACCGTCGAGTTCACGTGGCCGAAACTGATATTGGGTTGCGCGCTGAGCACGTTGACCAGCGGGTATCCGATTACGGCCACCGGTTCGCCCAATTTTGGCGCCGCATCCTGACGCAGCGGCGCTGCCAGTGGAAAAGATGCTTCCACAGCGAGAAGCGCGAGATCCAGAGCCGGGTCTGCATTCCGAAGAGTGGCCTTGACGGTTCGGTTGGAATCGAGAACGATTTGAAAGGAGTCGCATTGGCGGACCACATGCTCGTTGGTCAGGATGAGCCCGTTCGGGGTGATCACGATGCCAGACCCGGTCGAAATGGTCCGCACGGCCGGTTTCGCAGGTACGGCTTTCTTCAGTGCCACTGCCGCTCCGCCATCAGTGTACCCCGCGATATAGTCGCAAGCCTGCTTCATGGCCGCAGCGACGTCGGATCCTTTCTCCGGCGCGGCAAATTTCGACTTCCAATCTCTTCGAAAATCGATGTGCGTCAGTTTCCCGCCTTCGCCAAAGTATTGCGTCATCTCCAAGGAGACTTTCTCCTCATTGCAGAGCACATAATACTGGCTGCGCGTGGTGGAATAAGCCTTGCCTGATGCAAGCTTCTGCGGGTTCACATACGCGCGATTCAGGAGGAAGATGCCGTACATTCCTATCGAGTCAAGGTCGACCTGTGATTGATAGATTGCCGTCGACGGGAGAGGTTTCCAATCAGCGCCCAATAAAGTGGGCGTCAGGACCATCAAGGCCAAAAACCACAAATAGCGCATATTCCGTTCAGATCTTTGCATGGTGGTAGTTTCCGTCTATTCTCTTCGGATTCACAACTCTCGGCCAGGATTTCCATTTAGGGAAAACCTCTTCAATGTCGAAATTCTCCAACAATATGAAGAAGAACAAGCAATAGTGACACACAAATTAATATATGGGGATAGCACCGGAGTGTCAAGGAGATTCAGGGACCGCAAATTCTTTCACTTCTGAAGACTCATTAGAGCGCTCCAAACTTCTCCATAGATTCTTGCTCTTGCATTAACTTTCAGAATATCGTCACCTTTTTTCTGGACAATTCTAAAGAAACCAAAATTTGTCACAAGCCACATAATAGTCTCCGGGGAAAAGTTCCAACCAATCGATATTAAATAGTAAATCAATCGATTATTTGACTCGGAAAGGAGTGAAGCCTTGCGTTTCAACGAGCAAAGAGGAGACATTAAATAAATTCTGATATGATGGGTGGCCGGAATGGCGCGGATTACGCTCCACTCTTGCGGAAATTAGCTAATAATTGAAATTATTTGCATAAAATGAAAATAAATTGTATCTTAATAATATACGGAAAATTGAACGAAAAAATGCTTTATCGGAAAGATCATGGAGATAATTGACTGGCGAGCCCAAAATTCTAAAATATTAGTCCTGGTTAACGTATTGCTCGGGATAGTCCTTTTTATTTTTGTTCTGATCTTCGTACGGAACATCATCGCAAAAGTTTATAAGGCAAGAGATGCAAAAGCTCCCATTCTTTCCCAGGTTGCAACCACAAAATACGGAAGGAAGAACCCTAAAGAATATGAAACCATCCTTAAAAATAATCCATTCGGTTTCCAGGCCGGTACTCTGAAACCGCTAACCGGCCTGTCGGATAAGGCGCTTCCTGTCTTTGACATTAAACTGATAGGTACAATTTCAGATAACGCGCGTTACAGTTATGCCGTGTTTCTCGGCAAAGACAAAAAGCAGGAGATCTTTAAGAAAGGTGATTCCGTTTTCGGAAGGGGTTTGCTCAGGCGGGTTGAGAAAAGCAAGGTGTTTATTGAGGAAGGAGGTATTTTAACGGAAATTCCCATATCGGATGTGATAGCAACCGATATGGATTTTGCCCCTCTCAGTAGTGAATTGCCTGATCATGTGAAAAGTGTAGGTGAAGGGGAGTACCTGATCGATCAGGAAGCTCTTCAACAAGCCCTGGACAATCCCAATCAGATCATGACTGGTGCGAGATTAATCCCTAATATGGTAAATAACAAGCAAGAAGGATTTATTCTGAAGGAAGTTAAAAAGGGCGGAATATATGACAGCATGGGCTTGAGAAATGGAGACACTCTTTTGCAGATAAACGATTACAATATTTCAAACCCCGCGAATGCCCTTCAGGCATTTACTGCCCTGAGGGGAATGGACACGGTGCGACTCGATATTATAAGGTCCGGCGCAAAAACGACAATGACCTATCAAATAAGATAAGGAGAAGACAAACAGGATGGGCAAAAAAATCATATGTATGTTGTTATTGTTTATCTCCTTTACATTCGCTTCGGGTATTGCGTCGAATGCTTTTGGAGTTGCTACGGAGGAGGAGAAGGTAACCATCAATTTCGTGGATGTTGACCTTCCGGTCATTGCGAGATTTTTCAGCGAAATTACCAAGAAAAATTTTATTTTTGATGATAGGATTAAGGGTAAGATCACGATTATCGCTCCATCAAAAATCAGCGTGGACGATGCCTTCAATCTCTTTACATCTGTGCTGGCATTAAAAGGGTTTACCTTTGTTTCCACCACTGCCGGCACCTACAAAATTATCCCCACCATGGAAGCAAAGCAGAGAGGACTGGAGGTTTCAGGGGACAGGTCTCCTGTCAACGAAAGCTATATCGCGAGACTTATACCTCTCAAAGATATTTCCGCAGACGAGGTCATTAAGTTTATCCGGCCTATGGTATCGAGAGAAGGTTATGCCTCGGCATTCGGTCCCGGGAATATGCTGCTGGTTATAGATTCAGGAACAAATATAGAGAAGATAGCTTCCATCATAGAGGCTATAGACCGACCATCTATGGTTGGAACGCCTGAAATTATCTATCTCAAGCACGCGAGCGCCGAAGCTGTTGCCAAAATACTCAATGAGGGCATAAGCCAGAGACGACAGGCAGCAACGCCGCAGACCCTTCCAGATGCAACAGCGAAGGCAATCGCGGACCAGAGGTTAAATGCCGTTATTCTTTTTGGAGATAAAATTGCTGTTGGATTAATGCAATCCCTTGTTTCACTGCTTGATGTTCGCTCCCCGGAAACCCAGGGGATCATCAATGTCTGTTTCCTGGAGAATGCTGATGCCACCGAACTTTCAAAAGTACTGGAGAGTCTTGTAAAAGTAAAACAGGTTCAACCGCCAGCGGCAACGGTGACGGCATTTGAGACTGTCGGAGGGATAACCATAACGGCGGATAAAGCTTCCAACGCCCTGGTAGTCGTTGCCTCTCCTGCAGATTACCGGAATTTGTCCCAGGTCATAAAACAGCTCGATAAAAGGAGGAGGCAGGTGTTCGTGGAAGCAATGATTGCCGAAGTCTCTATCGATAAGCTGCTTGAACTGGGGACTAAATGGCGGGCCGCAGCTCTTTCGGATGGAGAGCCTGTTCTGGTGGGAGGCGTTGGGACGGTTGATGCTTCCACGATCAGCTCTATACTTACCGGCATGACAGGTCTTGCGCTGGGCGGTGTGGCCAATTACTTCACGGTACCGCAGGAATTCATCCCGGGGGCAACTTCGGACATGAGGATGCCGGGAATTACGGCACTATTCAGCCTGAGCGATTTCAAGGGCGCGGTAAATGTCCTCTCGACACCGCAGATTCTGACATCCGATAATAAGGAGGCAGAAATCCTTGTCGGTGAGAACATACCCATGATCTCAAAGAGAGAGAGAGACGTCACAACAACTTCAACTGTTCTTACTTCCATTGAACGTAAAGATGTCGGCATTATGTTGAAGCTGACCCCCCAGATCAACGAAGGGGAATTTGTTAAACTTGACATATATCAGGAGATTTCAGCGCAGAAGCAGGAATCTGAAAATGTTATCACCTCTGTCGGTCCCACTATGACCAAAAGATCTACGAAGACATCCGTGGTGGTGAAGGATAAACAGTCCGTCGTGATCGGAGGGCTCATGTCGGAGAGGGATGAAGATCTCATTACCAAGGTCCCTCTTCTGGGAGATATCCCCATCCTGGGATGGCTGTTTAAATACAAGAGCACCAACAAGAAGAAGACAAATCTTTTGATATTTCTTACCCCCTATATCATTAAGGAACCCTCGTCTCTTTCCAGACTTTCCCATAGCAAGCTCAACGATTATGTGAAGAATGAAAAACAGTACGTGACGGATGAACTGTTTGTTACGTTCAGGGAAGGTGTAACCGGGGAGGCTATCCTGGAGATAATAAACGGGCAGAAGGCAGTTGTTTTTAAAACCACCGAGGGAAGAATTTATCACCTTAAGCTCGATAAAGAGCAGGAGCTTCAAGATGCTGTCAATAAGTTTTCGGCCTTGCCGGAGGTGCAGAAGGTTGAGCCTGTCCCGAGGATCATATTATCCGAATAATTATCAACAATGGCTCAAAAATCAGGTGCTTAGTTCTTTAATCAGGAGATTGGAGAACAGGAAATTTACAAAGGTATTTTCATTTGGAAGTTATAGAACATATTCAAGATAACGATGTGGAGATGGCGCTGCTGAGAGAGGTTCCCTACTTTTTTGCGAGGAACAATCTTGTCATGCCGTTGAGGAGGAGAGAAAGTTATTTCGTTGCCGCGGTTGTGGAAGAGAAAGGTCTCCTGGCCGCTGCTGAACTGGCCAGAAAATACCGGCTGACTCTTTATCCCCTGAAGGCAGGGCAGAAAGTTGTTATTGATGCAATCAGCAAGTTCTACGGCCAGATAGGCACTGCCGAGGAGGTGATGGATAATATTGCCGGAGAAGACCTGTCATCCGTAGCCACGGAGTTTGAAAAACCGCGCGATATTCTTGAACTTACAGAAGATGCGCCGATTATACGACTTCTTAACGCCCTTTTCCAGCAGGCAGCCAAAGAGAGGGCCAGCGACATTCATATAGAGCCTTATGAAAAAGATCTGAATGTGAGGATGAGGGTTGACGGAATCCTGCACAGGGTTCTTAGCCCTCCGAAAATCATCCAGGACGCCCTGATCAGCAGGGTGAAGATCATGGCAAATCTCGATATTGCCGAGAAGAGGCTGCCTCAGGATGGCCGGATAAGACTTCTTGTAGGCGGGCAGGATATTGATCTTCGGGTATCTATCGTCCCCACCGCGTTTGGAGAGAGGGCGGTATTGAGGCTGCTGAACAGGAAACAGGGGCTAATCGGTCTTTATGAGGTAGGTTTTGATAAAAAGGATGAAGAGAGATTTGAAAGGTTATTGGAGAAAACGAGCGGAATCATTCTCGTAACCGGGCCAACGGGGAGCGGTAAGACAACGACTCTCTATGCGGCGATAAACAGGGTTCACACGGAAGATAGAAACATTATAACGGTAGAAGATCCTATAGAGTATCAATTGAAGGGCATAGGGCAGATGCAGGTTAATCCTAAAATCGGCCTAACTTTTGCTTCCGGTCTGAGATCATTCTTAAGACAGGACCCTGATATTATCATGATCGGTGAAATCCGCGACTTTGAAACCGCTGAAATTGCTATTCAAGCCTCCCTGACGGGTCATCTTGTCTTAAGCACACTCCATACAAATGATGCCGCCTCTGCCGTTGTCAGACTCACAGATATGGGCATGGAACCATTTCTTGTCGCGTCGTCTTTGGTCGCTGTTCTTGCCCAGCGTCTTGTCAGGACCATTTGCCCCTATTGTAAGGAGGAGTTTACACCAACACCTTTGGAAGCTGCATATTTTTCCTCACCGGTTCAGGTATTATACAGAGGAAAGGGATGTCGGATGTGCAAGGAAACCGGTTATCTCGGAAGAACAGGAATCTTTGAATTTCTTTATGTAGACAACGAAATAAGGCAAATGATTTCCGGACGTGCGGATTCACGGGCCATGAAGGATTATGCCGTTTCGCGGGGCATGAGAACCCTTCACATGGATGGCCTGGAAAAGGTCATGAAAGGGATTACATCATTACAGGAAATCCTGAGAGTTACGCAGAAGGACTATGCCGATATTTCAGTATAAGGGATACAATTCAGAAGGAATGGAAACGTCAGGCGCTGTCGAAGCCCAGGGGCGTAGTGATGCCATAGCCGTCATAAAGGCTAAACAGATCTTTCCCGCAGAGATTTTAGAGATAATCAGGAAACGTGAAATAGGCATATTCCGGAGGAAAGATGAGACCTTTCTGCCGGATATGACGCGTCATCTGGCAATGCTTCTCTCCTCCGGAGTTCCGTTAATGGATGCCTTCCATTCCCTCGCCTCTGAATACAACGGATTTTACGGGGATCTGCTTACGGAAATACGGGAGCGGGTTTCCGGCGGTGCGAGTCTGCACAGGGCATTGAAGGATTACGGCAATATTTTTCCAGAATATTATATTAATATGGTTCAGGCAGGCGAGGAAAGCGGATCTTTAGACATGGTTCTTATAAAGATTGCGGATTTTCTGGAGAAGCAGGCTTCCATAAAAGAGAGAGTACGTTCGGCAATGGTTTATCCTGTTTTAATGATCGGTGTGAGCATCCTTGTTCTTTTCTTTATTTTTTCTTTTATCATGCCGAAAATTGTCGTAATATTTTCAGAGACCAGGGGTTCGCTGCCTTTTATTACTGTTATTCTGATATCGATAAGCAATTTCGTTGCAAAATACTGGTGGGTAATACTTGCCGTATGCGCAGCAGCAATCGGATTTTTAAGGAAGTTATTTCGTGATTCCAGATCTCAGGTTGATCGAATTATTCTCAAACTGCCCGGCAACATCGTCCAGAGTCTCTATTATGCAAGATTTGCAAGGACGATGGGGGTTCTTCTCGATGGAGGCATTCCGGTATTAAAGGCGCTGAAACTTTCCGCAAAATCGATTGGCAACATGGAACTGGAAACTTCGGTTCTGGGCACCGTGGAAAAAGTGGCAGCGGGACAGCAGATTTCCTCCTCCCTGACAGGATTTCCGCCCCTATTAATCAGGCTTGTCTCAACCGGCGAAAAAAGCGGCAAGCTGGCGGAGACACTGCACAGGGCCGCCTCATCGTATGAAGAACAGTTCGGCAGGAAGATAGAAAGGGCGTTGTCTTTATTTGAGCCGGCCATGATTCTCTTAATGGGTTTTGTGGTTTGTATTATTGTCCTTGCCGTTTTACTCCCCATATTCCAGATGAATCAGTTGATAAAATGATAATACCTTTTTTGGAAAAGGGGGATATGGATAATTTAACAGGTTGTTTTCAGGTGAAAAATGCAAAAACATTTTATTCCCATAAGGGGTTTTACTCTCCTTGAGCTCATTATAGTGGTTTTCATCCTGAGTCTTTTAGTCACCATCGTGGCGCCAAGAATCATCGGCAGAACGGATGATGCCCGCGTGGCAGAAGCAAAGGTGCAGATCAAAAATTTCGAGACCGCACTAAAACTTTTTAAGATAGATAACGGTTTCTATCCGGACACGCAGCAGGGCCTTGAGTCTCTTGCAGAAAGACCCGCGACAGGACGGATACCGAAAAACTACAGGTCGGGAGGATATTTGGAACAGAAGAAGATTCCCCCTGATCCGTGGGGGAGTCCCTACTTATACATATCGCCGGGCATGCACGGAGATTTCGACATCATGAGTTACGGAGCCGATGAGAAAGAAGGTGGAGAGAGTATAGATGCGGACATCAAAAGCTGGGATTTACAGTAAGGGGTTTACCCTCTTGGAATTAATTGTGGTGATTTTCATCGTCTCCCTGATGCTCATGGTATCCTTTCCGTATTTTACCATAAGTGAAGGGGGTAAGTTGAAATCAGAGGCGGCGCTTTTAGCTTCCGTTCTGCGGTATCTTAATGATAGTGCGGTATCTGCTAAAGAGACATACGGGGTAAAAATTGATTTGCGAGAGAAAACAGTGAGTTATAAAGGACCGGATGGCGAAAAAATTGAAAGAATTGATGAGCTGTCAAGTGTTTCATTACAATCGAAGGGTACGGTCTCGGACGGGGAAGTGATTCTCTTTTTCACTCCGACAGGTGCCTCCGAAAGTTTTACAATTCATTTGCAGGGCGAGGATTCCGCCATCGCGGTCAGCTCAAATTCTCTCAGTGGAAGGATCGGGATACAGCCGCAGGAGGGATAAAAAATGCAGAAAGGATTTACTCTCCTTGAGATCATGATAAGCCTTGCCATTGTGGGAGGGCTTCTGCTGACCCTGATTTCTTCGTTGAATTACCACCTGGGTGTTGCCGGGAGACAGATTGTAGTTACGAATATTACCAGTCTGGCGAAGGAAAAGATATATGAGATGGAAAAGAATCCTTCCTCTGGTCGTGGAAATTTCCCGGAACCGTATTCCCGCTTTCATTATGAGACAAAGGTGATGAATTCTTCTTTCCCGGGTATGTTGGAAATATGGGTAACAGTAAGTGAGGGAAAAGAGATCCTGAAACTTTCCGAGATAATACGCAAATCTTCATGATGCATAAAAATAAAAAATGAAAAAACAATCTGTCCCGTTTTACCAGAAAGGGTTTACATTATTAGAGCTCTTAATCGCTATAGCAATAATGTCCGCGGTGCTGGCTGCCCTTTATCATACGTTCTTTCTCTCTCACAGAGCGCTTATTTCCATGGATGACTCTCTCCTGAAACTTCAGGAATCACGTTCTTTCGTGGACATCTTAAAAAGGGAGATTGAATCCGTACTTTACTCTCCGGACAACAGATACTGTGTATTCAAGATGGATGACAAAGATTTTTACGGTCGCCAGACTTCCCGGCTGGTAATGACTTCGCTTTCCCCTTTAATAAACGGAATGGCAAAGATAACCTATGGCGTTGAAGAGATAGCCGGCAAACTGATCATAACAAAAGAAATGCTCCCGGCCATGTCTCAACCTTCAGAGAGCCGGAAGGTTGACCTGCTGGAAGACGTGGAGTCTTTTACCGTGGAAGGTAAGTACGGAGACCGGTGGGTAAAAACATGGGACAGCGCTTTGGCAAAAGGCATCCCGGACGAGGTAAGGATCTCCGTTACGTTATTTATTACAAACGGAGAGAAACAGGATCGGACCAGAGATCCCTTTTCTATTTCAGATATTGCAAAACCGAGAATTGGGAAGAGGTTATGATAGGCTCAAATAAAGGGATGGCGTTGGTGCTTACACTGATGATCATGGCGATCATGATGGCCATGGTTGTCGAGTTCTCCTATGGTGTCTATACGACGAATGCAAGCCTCCACAACTGGCAGGCCAGCCAGAAACTGTCCCTGATCGCTAAATCGGGATTAACACTTGCGTTAAAAACCATATCGGACAATCAGGCCCTTTATACGTATACCTATCCCGGAAAGATTGATATCCCGGTGGAAAATATGTTCGCCGCGGCTGATGAAGAATTTGGCGGTAAAATCCTCATCCGTGTGGAGGATGAAAACGCAAAATTTAATCTCAATGCCATCGTATGGCCCAATGGAGAAACAAATGAAGCCGCCCTCGCGTCGTTTGAAAGACTTCTGAAAAATCTTCAACTTGACGGACAAATTGCTTATAAGGTTGCTGACTGGATAGATCATGACAGTGATCAAAGATCGGGAGAATCGGAAAAGGGAGCCAAAAACGCCTATATGGACAGTTGCGATGAGCTTTACCTTATCCCGGGAGTTGATTCCCGGATGTACAAAATACTGGAGCCTTTTATAACGGTCTATGGTGCGGACACAATCTCCTCTTCTATCGTAAATATCAACAGTGCCCCATTGCCTGTAATCATCTCTCTTGATGATAATATTACGGAACAGCTTGCGGAAAGGATTATAAAATACAGGGAGATGGAGCCGCTTAAAGGACCGAGTGATCTCGTAAAAATCGCCGGTTTTGATGGCCCCCTGGGACAGTCTCTCATGGGCAGGATTACAGTAAAGGCTGTAAATTTTCGGATAACATCAATAGCAGAGGATAATAATATAAAAAGAATCATAGAATGTGTTGCATGGAATAAAGACGGTGGCTTTGTAACCAGATACTGGAGGGAAATCTGATTGACGATGAGAAAAATCGGCTTCATTGATATTCATCCCCGGGATGCGGCTTCTTCATCCGGCCCTGAACAGGAAGGTCTGGAATGGCAGGATAATGCCCTCATCTATATATTTAAAGATTACTCGGGGAGATATGAACTTGATGAGACACTGGAGTATTCATCTGACGCGGTTCCGGCGGATATCGCTGAATTTTATGTAAGCGTTCCCGTAGAATTGCTGAATTTCCGGATAATTAATCTCCCCTATTCCGATAAGGAAATATTACGCAAAGTAATACCCCTGGAACTGGAAAATCTCACCATGGTTAATCCTCAGGATATTGTTTTTGAAACGGTGCTTCTGAATGGTACCGGCAGTAAATTCGATGTCCTTGTTGTCTATGCCGGCAAAAGCAGCCTTGATGATCTCATCGGAAAGCTTGCCCTGAAAAACATTGACCCGCGCATCATAACGTCCATTGACCTCCGTAAAATTATCCAGGCTGGTACCGCCGGGGAACCTATTTCCGCCGGGCACCTCGCAAATTTAGGCAGGCCGGTAGAGTTTAACAGGGTCAGCGCAGCAGGAGAGGAACTTTCCACCCCGACTATCAATCTCAGGACAGGCTCTTTGGCGTACACAAAAGACATTGCAAAGATAAGACGCAACCTCAAAAAAACGGCGATTCTGGGTATTTTACTGGCGATCGTTATCAATGCGGGTATTGTTTTTAACCTGGTAATGACAAAAAAAGAGATTTCTTCACACAAAAAAGAAATACGGAATATGTACACTTCACTTTTTCCCGATGAAAAGAAGATAGCAGATGAATTGTACCAGATGAAGTCTCATATCAGCGGGATGAAAGAAAAGAGTGATGCCTTGACAGGTGTGAATCCCCTCAACTTCCTGCTGGAGATATCTCAGAAACCGGCAGAAGGGATCACATATAGTGAAATTCAACTTGAAAAAGGATTTATTAAAATGATGGCCGAGGCGACCTCGATGGAGGCCGTTGACAGAGAGAGGCGCAGACTTTCCGAATATCTGTCGGATGTCTCCGTTTCGAATGTTAAACCGGTGTCCAATGGAAGGATTTTCTTCACCGTCGCCGCGAAGGAAAAACCGATATGAACATGAGTGTAACGGACTTCATCGCAAACTTATCACAGTATGTCAGGAGAAAGAACTCCCGTAATACCATCATCTTTTTTTTAGCTCTTCTATGCCTTTACATCCTGATCGTCCCTGCCTTTATCTTCGAGAAAAAAGCGGAAAGAGAACTATCTGCACTCCAGACAAGGTTGAATCAGTTTTCCGATTTAACTAACGAATATAATAAACTGAAAGAGCGGGTAAGTGCCATTGAAGGTAAAAAGTCGCTGTCAAAAGTCAGGAGTATCATCCTCGCGGCAGATGAAGTACTTTTATCGTTAGGTATTAAAGAAAAGATGAAATCAATAAAAGGCATTGAAGGCAGAGACATCGGCGGGCAGACGAACGAAGAAAGTGCCGAGGTTCAAATCGAAAAGGTCACCATGAATGAACTTGTTCATATCTTTTATAAAATAGAGAACGCCCCCATGCTCCTCTCAATTAAGAAAGTGTCAATAAAAAAATCATTTGCAGCCCCGGAACTCTTAGATGTCACAATGACAATTTCACTATTCACCGGCCCGCCTGATAGTCTTAAATGAAACATTCATGCCTATCACCTGTTGCGACACAGCCTTTTTATGTGAGAGGGGCAGTATGAGGGGTTTTTTCAGATGAAAAAAATAACCATCATTATTGCGTTTGGCTTATCCGCTCTTTGGGGGCTATGGCTGATCGCCATTCCTGAAGGTTTTATCACAAATTATATCGAAAATTCCCTTATAAAAAGCGGAATGAAGATCGAGACAGATGGTTTTAAAAAAGGGCTTTTTTATAATTTCAGTATAAAAAGTATTAACGTGACTGGTAAAAATAACGTTCCAATGTTGACAATTAAAGATGTGGAAGCAAGACTCAACTTTACCTCGGTTGTCAAACTTACTCCCCAAGTATATTTCAACGGCAATATAAATAACGGGGAAATCCATGGAAACATCAGTCTCAAAGGTGCAGACGGGGTGTCAATAATTAATGGGAGCAACATTAATATACAGGACATCCCTGCTTTCGGGCGACTCGGAATTCAAGGGACAGGAAACCTCACCTTCGATCTTTGGCATATGAATAACCGAAGTGAAATCAAATTCTCTCTGGGTGATGCAAATACGGGTGGCTCCTTCTCAGGCACCGGCATTCTCCCATTAGATATCTTTCAAAAGGTGCGGGGAGCGCTGGTCATAGAGAATGAACTCGCCTCTGTAAAATCTCTGGTACTGGAAGGAAAAGGAATATATGCGAGGGTAAAGGGGGATATAAGAAGGAATAATCAGAACTTAAAAATCGAGGTGATGGTTAATTCTTCTCAATCAGGCCTGCCATCTCTCAAACTTATTGAGCAGTTCAAGGTTTCACCGGGATATTACGTTATTCCACTTCCTTATTTTAAAATCTTTCCCGAATAGATATATAGTAGTTGTCAGAATAATGTTCCGATTGGAGCAGATCAATTTGTTTGGGTATGGATAAATAAATCAAAGAATATCGTACATCGTACATCGAATATCGAAGCGCGATGTTCGATGTACGAACGGCGGTGTTTTGGGCGGACACCAGAATCCCAACCAGACCGGTACCAATCATCTTTATCCTTTTATAGATCTTGGAGTAAGCATCTGGTGCTGCGGGCAGATTGATATTGGATTCTGGTAAGAGGCGCCCGTGAAGGCAACGAGATATTTTCTTAAATCCGATAAATTGACCACTTCATCTACTAGACCATGCTTTGCGCAATAAGCAGGTCTGGAATAATCATAATATTCTTGAGCCAGCTTGTTCATGCTGTCGATTATCGGTTCAAGAGGCTTCCCGGCTGCTTTTTCCTTTACCAGCCTGCGTGAATAAGATGCTGCAGCGGCCGTTTCACCGTGCATAACGTAAATTTCTGTTGTGGCTAACCCTACTGTAAATGCATTGTGCCTGTTTGCGGTCGGACCTCCCATTATGTAATGGGCTGCCGCAGAGCCTTTTCTTAAGACAACCAGAAGCTGAGGCACTTCCGTCTGCTGAATGGAATAAATGAGAGACTGGCCAAGGCCGAGGAGTTCGGCTTTTTCCGCAATATCGCCGACATCAATTCCGGAAGTATCCTGGAACCATATGATGGGGATTCTGTCACGCCCGCATAATGTGACGAATTCATTCATCTTGATAAGACCCTGCCTGTAAAGTTTCCCGCCGATTCCCGGGTAAGTCGCATATTCGGGATAATTTTCCTTGAGAAGTCCCTGGTTATTTCCGATACACCCGACCACAAACCCATCCAGTTTGCACAAACCCGTATAAACCTCGGGGCCGTAATCAGGGCGGTACTCCATGTGTTCACTCCCATCAACCAGGCGGGACAGAATATCTTTGAAATCATAAGTCCTCTTCTGATTGAAAGGAAGCAGATAATAAAGCTCATCGGTGGAAAATTTGGGAGTTTTCGGCTCTGCCACCCTGAAAAATTTAGGGTTATATGCAGGCATATCCTTCATATAATCTTTAAGGCCGTCAAGAACGCCCGTCTCTTCTTCATAAACATATCTGAAAAAGCCAGTTGAATCGTAATGAACCTCAACGGACCCCGGCGGCTTGGCCTTGAACTGCTTTGCAGAGGAAATAAGCATTTCGGCGCCTTCCAGATCAAAGTGCCCTTTGGGAGACATTCCGCTTAAAATGCCGCCGCCGCCGACCGCGATATTACAGTTTTTATGGGCAAACAAAACAGTCGGACTTATTGCCTGGTAGCCTCCGCCTGCCGGGTTGGTGCCGTATAAACCGGCTAAAATCGGAATTCCCATGATTTCAAGTTCTGCATGCCTGAAAAATGTTGTTCCAGATCCACGGCGGCTACCGTAAAACTTCTCCTGCTCGGGTAATTTCACTCCGCTGCAGTTTACAAGCCAGATAAGAGGGATATGAAGCCTCTTGGCAAGATCGGTGACCCGCAGCACATTTTCAGCCTGTCCGGGAAGCCAGGCCCCTGCCATGACCTTGTTGTCAAACCCGATGATAACAGCCCATTTGCCGGATATTTTACCAAGACCATCAATAACATTGGTGGTTCCTTCAGGATTATTCGTGGGGTTGAAAATGGTGTGCAAAGGGCACCATGTTCCAGGATCAACCAGATATGCGAGCCTCTGCCAGACGGTCATCTCGCCTCTTTCATTTATTTTTTCGGCCGGCATCCCGGCATTTTTTACCTTTTCAACCTCGGCCTTCACCTGGTTTTCAACATCTTTTATTTGTGTAACATTATCCTTGTTGCTTTTTTTCTGTCCCTCTGAAAGCACTCTGCCGAAATCAGGCATTTTTTCAAAATAAGGTTTCATTGTCTAACTCCCGGTAACATCTGTCTGGTTGATATTGTAAGTGCAACAATTGCACGGTTCATTAATTTATAAAGTATTATTCTTCAACAACAATTATGTTTGACTTAATCGTTGGTTATTCTCAAGCAATCGGCCACAATCCTTTTTCTTCAAGAACCCCTTTTAATACTTTTAAAGCTGAATTTGTTGCAGGAACACCCCCGTATATGCAGGTCTGAAATATCACTTCTGCTATTTCTTCCGGTTTGCAGCCGACATTCAACGCAGCATGTATGTGCAGTTTCAATTCGTCAAGGCGCGATAAAACAGTCAGAGCCGCAACTGTAATAAGCTGCCTTGTAGTATGAGGAATTTTTTCCCTTGCATACATCTGACCGGTGATAAAAAGAGAAAGATCGTTTGCAAGGTTCCTGTCAAAGGATTTCCAGAGTTCGTAAGGCCTTTCGCCTGTTACATCCTTAAAATAAAGAGCGGCTGTCTTTTTTGTTTTTTCAACTATGTCGTCTTTCAAATTATGCTCCACATAAGATCAGGTTTCTGGTTTCTGGTTTGAAGTCTCTGGTTTTTTTATGCCCCCGCTTTTCCGGTCACTCGAACCCTTGAACCCTGCCGTAGGCCCGCCAATAGGTGTGGCGGGAACCCTCGAACCCTTGACTTTTATCTGTTTGCCTTTCTTATTCCAAGCTGATCCTGGGCTATTATCCATTTACATATATTTGACGACCCTTCCACCATGGTATATGTCGGGGTATCCCTGTAATAGCGGGCAACGGGATATTCTGTTGAGTAACCATATGCGCCAAGGATACGCATTGCGTAGTTGGCACACTTTGTCACAGTTTCACCCGCAAAATATTTGGCATGAGCAACATCAAGACCATTGTTAAGATTCCCCTCGTCTTTTACCCAGGCTGCTTTATAAACGAGAAGGCGTGCAGCCTCTATTTCAGCCGACATCTGTGCAATCATGTCCTGGTTCATCTGGAATTCCCGGATAAGTTTTCCAAACTGTTTGCGGGTATTGCAGTATTTGACCGCGGCATCAAGACAGGCCTGTGCAAGCCCGACGGCACCGGCAGCAGCAGAAAGTCTGGTCTGGTTCAGCGAGCTGAAAACTATTTTGGCGCCATCACCCGGTTTGCCGAGAATATTTTCCTTGGGGACCCTTGTTTCTGTCAGGAATATTTCGCCGGTCGGAGATGAGTGTGAGCCCATTTTGTCGAGACCTGACGTTTTGACGCCATTGAAATTTTTCAGTTCAACAACAAAAGCGGAAAGCCCCTTTGATCCGGCAGCGCGGTCGGTGTAAGCATAATAAATAACAAGATCGGCATAATTGGCATTTGAGATCCATGTTTTCGAACCATTTAACAACCAGTGATCTCCCTTATCTTCAGCTGTTGAAACCATTGACATAACATCCGATCCGGCATCAGGTTCGGTAATGGCAAAACCCCCGACATAATCGGCAGAGACAAGCTTCGGGATATATTTCTTTTTTGTTTCTTCACTTCCGTATTTGAAGATGGTGTATGCACAACCGAGGGTTTGCATATTGATCTGGACTCTTAAAGAGCTTGAAGCTCTTGCGATTTCTTCAGTGACTATCATTGCCGCCAGCCAGCCCATGTCGTCACCTCCGTATTCTTCAGGAATAACCGTCCCGAAAAAACCGAGCTCTCCCATTGGTTTCAAGGCTTCCTTGTAGGGAAAGTAATGGTTTTTATCCCATTCATCGGCGTTAGGGGCAATTTTTTTTGCTGCAAACTCGCGGACGGCTTTCCGCAACATCTCAAGTTCCTTGGATAGGGCAAAATGCATTTAAAAATCCTCCTGTTATTCGATAATCTTAAATCTCACACAAAGGGCACATTTGTGGCTTTGTGTGAAAACATTAATAGTTCGTAAAACAATATAAGCTACAATATAACTGTTTTATGACAGAAACCAGCATGCCTTGTCAATGACACTTTTTTAAATTTCAACCCGTTTAACAAGTTCCAAGGCAGATTCAAGAACAGTCTCTCTGAAAACCAGTTTTAATGAGGCATTAAGCATATCCACGTTAATGACTTTTTTAATCTTTGCCAGGATAGCAAGAGAAACAAGCGCCCAGTCCTGACTTTTAATTCCCCTGGTTTTAAAATCGACATTAAGCATGGTTGCGCGGCTTTCCGGGATGTCAACCCCGGCGGCCTTTATAATCAAGGTGCTTTCATCAAGATCGCTGAAAACATAGCGCCTGCGGTCAACTCCTTCCTGTGCAAGAGCAATAATAACAGAGGGTTTCTCAATTCCGCTGTACCCTATGTCATCCGGAGAAAGGATTATTTCGCTTATTGAAGGTCCGCGCAGAACAGTAATATTGTAATCGTTTTTCTGTGTTACATTCAGCCCGGCAGTAATGCCCGCGATACACAGGATGTCACCGGATGTAATTATTCTTTGCCCGGCGCTTCCGAGTATCATTACTTCCTGCCTGTCTGATTCGGGAAAAATAAATTCCGCCCTGATTCCTCCTGGAGGGGCAACTTTTTTGAGTTTTGAGCTGATCTCCCGGTAATTATGGCCGTATTCTATCCTTTTATTCTCTTCCACGATGCCTGAACATGAAGAAAGACCGGCAAGAGATTCGTCAATGATCTGCGGGGTAAGCTTGTTTCTTTTTGTATATCTGCCGGGACATATCCCCCAAATGTCGATAATAGAGAACCCGTCGAATCTGACTGCTTTTTCAATTTCATCGGGCAGGTCGCCGCTGTAGCTTGAACATCGTGCAACATACGGCGCACCGGCAGACCGGGCTATATCGCAAACATCAAGAGGCTTTTCGAGCCTGTTCAGAAAACCCGAACCGACCTGTGCTTCCGGGGGGGTTGTGACGGAAAACTGCCCTCCGGTCATGCCGAAATTGAAATTATTCAGGATAAGAAGGGTAAGATTAAGATTTCGCCTGCACGCAGCGAGAAGGTGGGCTCCGCCGATTCCAAGTCCCCCGTCACCCATTGTTACTATTACGTTCAAATCGGGTTTTGCCATTTTAATGCCTGCTGCATATGTCAATGCCCGTCCATGGATACCGTGAAATGCGTGGGTGTTAAAAAAAGTATCGAAAAGGCCTGAACAGCCGATATCGCTTACAATTACTACATTCTCTCCGGAAAGGCCCATGTTTGAAAGGGCCTTGTCGAGAGCCTTTGTGATCCGTTCATGAGAACAGCCGGGACAGAAAACAGGCGGCCTGCCGGTATTTAATAAACTATTCATTGCTGATTGCCTCCATAATCTGACGCGGTGTTATAAGCCTGCCGTCCATCCGGCCGAAAAATTTGACTTTTTTATCCGGCAGAATGCGCTCTATTTCACAAACGTACTGGCCCATATTCATCTCAAAAACGAAGACATTTTTCGCGTTTTTGGCCTTATCCCGGATGAGGTTTTCAGGAACCGGCCACAGAGTTTTCAGTATAAGAAGAGATAACGGTTTCCCTGCTTTTTTCTGTTCGTCGATAACCACTTTTGCGGCACGACCCGTTACTCCATAGGTTATAATAAGGGTCTCGGCATTCTCTTCGATGAAGCTTGCATGGAAGCTGAAAGAGTCTATTGCCGATTCGAGTTTGTTTTTCAGCCTGTTCTGGAACCGGGAAATAATACCGGGATCGGTTGTAATATATCCATCCGCCCCGTGAGTGGATGAGGTCTGCCGGACTAATGTTTTGCCGCCGATAGGAAGAAATTCCGGAATCATGCTGCCTTCTTTTACCGCAAAGGGGAGAAAGTTTTCTTCTTTTGATTGAATGCGGTCGATTATCCGGGGCTTTTCGACAGCATCAAGATCTATGCTCTCTTTTGTCATGGCTATTTCTTTGTTGGATGCCAGAAAAACAGGGCATCTGAACTCTTCGGCAAGATTAAAAGCATGCATTGTCAAAACAAAGCAGTCTTTAATATCAACAGGAGCCAGAACAATTACAGGCAATCCCCCGCTGTTTCCCCAGCGCATGAAGTTAATATCACCGTCGGCCCCGCGCGTTGCGGAACCGGTAGATGGGCCGAGTCTCTGGACATTTACTATTACAAGCGGAATTTCACTTCCAATGGCAAATGAAATCTGTTCGCTGTAAAGGCTTATGCCGGGACCCGATGTCGCGGTCATTGATTTCAAACCGGCCATTGAAGCGCCTAAACAGTATCCCATGGAAGCAATTTCATCTTCTCCCTGAAGGCAGATACCGCCGGCAGGAGGCATAATTCTGAGCAGGGTGTTAAAAATAGTTGTAGCCGGAGTAATGGGATATCCGGCAAAAAATCTGCATCCTGAAGTCATTGCTCCCCATGCAACCGCCTCATTTCCTTCCAATAAAGATAAAGACATGGTTTCTCCTGAAAATTGATTGAGTCTCATACGGCATTGTTTTTGCCCCAGCAGGCATGAATAGGCATATACAAAAATCGGGGAAAAATAGAAAGTAAAAAAGATTTATTCAGATGGTCAGCTTATTTCGCTTACTATTTTTGAAGCAGGAACCAGATTAACCTTTTCTTGAAGATATGGCAGCATTTCCCGTATAATCTTATATGTTGCATGGTGTGGATGGATTATTCCAATGGCTTCACCATTCTTATCCGCAATTTTAACAAGGAGTTTTATCTGATTACGGATAAAGTCGGAATCCTGGCGATGGTCAAGAAAAACATCTCTTTCTGCAAAAGGGACCTTTAAAAGCCGTGCTGATGGCCCGCAGATTGTCATGGCTGTTGTTCGGCTGTCGATAAAGAAAAGGCCTCTTTTTTTCAGAACAGTGAATATCTGGTACATCTGGGTGTCTATGGCGGTCATCTTTGACCCCATATGGTTGTTTACGCCTTTAATGAACGGAATGTCATCAATATCATTATTGAGCTGCTCTATCAGCTTGTCGGGAGTCATGTCTGTCAGCAGCGCTCCGGGGCCTGGAGATACCTGGGGGTATTCGTCAGCTTCCATAGGCAGATGAAGCATTATTTCGATACCTTTTTCATGCGCCGCTTTTGCAATGCTTTTTTGAAAAGGGCTGAAAGGAAGCACTGAAAACGTGAAGGGGATGCCAAGTTCAAGATAATTTTTTGCCAGATTATTGTCATATCCGAGATCATCAATGATTATGGCTACATTGGGCAGGGATTTATCGGGCTGCTTCCTGGGTTTTACAACGGTTTTTTTGAAGGATTCTTCACTTTTTGGATAAACTTCAAAAACAATCTGCTTTGATGGCGGCGCTTTTTTTTCCTGTTTTTGTGCCTGCCGTGCAGGAGTGGATTGCTTCTGGAATAAGAGGTAATCGGCAAGGAATCCGGCCCCGACAACTAAAATAAGAAGAATGAATACTCCTAAGAGAGCTTTCTTTATATTAGCTTTAAGAGGACCTCCTTTTTTGGGTCCGCCGCCGCTTTGTTTCGGTTTTTTGCTTTTAGCCATAGGTGCTTTCGGATTGATCAGGGTTGATGAACTCGTAAAAAGCAAAATTCGGACGGCAAAGTAAAAAGTTCAAGTTCAAGGCGTCGCGAATCTTGAGGAATGAGGCGTACATAAAAGTACGCCGCAATGACGAAAGATGAAGCGCAACGAAGAAATCGGACTTTTTACGAAGCCGTCAAGGTTTAATTTTATCTTTGAATATTTCATAGCTTAAAAGGATTTCAAGGCCATGCATCACCTGATTGTCTGACTGAAGTCCTTCAACTGTCAGGGGCCCCATCCTGTAATCCATCTCCCGGCTCTTCTTCTTTTTCAGGATATCTTTTTTATCCTTATCGGGTTTATTATCTGAATCCGGCTGGATATCTTTTCCCTTTCCGTCTTTCTTTTCATCAGAGGTTGCTCCAAGATGGTTTCTTAAATCCTTTTCTTTTATCGTGCCCTCATCATCATATATGCTTTCGTCGCCAGGCGTTTTATGTCTTAAAACAATATCAGGTTCGATTCCTTTGGCCTGTATTGATCTTCCGTTTGGAGTGTAATATCTTGCAATTGTCAGCTTGAGGGCATAGCCGTCCCGCAATGTTTCAACGCTCTGAACAGATCCTTTCCCGAAAGAGGTTGTTCCTAAAATCAGAGCTCTTTTATGATCCTGAAGAGCTCCGGCTACTATTTCCGATGCACTTGCGCTTCCGCTGTTTATCAGGATAACCATTGGGTAGGTGCGTTTGACTTTATCCGGATGAGCAGTAAAGATTCTTGAATTTTTTTTGAGACGCCCCTCTATGGAAAGAATTTTTCCTTCTTCAAGAAAAATGTCGGAAACCTTGATAGCCTGGGTTAAAAGGCCTCCCCCGTTATCCCGAAGATCGAGAATGAGTCCTTTCAGCGGGGTTGCCCCGGACTCCAGCTTTTCAAGAGTTTTAATAAAATCATCCGTAGTGTTGCCGGTAAAATTTGTAATCCATATATATCCGTAACCCGGTTTGATGACCAAAGATTTTATGCTTTCAACAGGTATTATATCTCTCGTGAGTGTGAATTCAAGCGGTTCAGAAAGTCCTTCGCGTGCTACGGTTACGACAACGGATGTCCCTTTTGGCCCCCTCATTTTGCTGACAGCCTCACGCAGGTCCTTCGGAACAACACCGTTAATTTTGATTATTCTATCCTTTGCTTTTATTCCTGCTTTAAATGCAGGAGTTCCTTCGATTGGCGATATTACTGTAACAAGTCCATTTTGCAATGTTATGTGAATGCCAATGCCGGGAAATTCCCCTTCAGAATCAATCTGCAAATCTTCGTAGGCTTCAGGAGGAAGAAGAGATGAATGCGGGTCCAGGCTCTGAACCATGCCCTGTACGGCTTTTTGTATCAAATCTTTTGTGTCAACAGGGTCAACGTAATTGTTTTCTATTATATCAATTACATCGCTGAAAACTTTAAGTCCTTTGTATGTCTCTTCGCTGCTCGCCGAAAGATCCCGGTAATAACCTGTCCCCAGAGTCAAAAAAACAGCTGCGATTACAACTGTCATCCAAAGTTTTATATGGCGATTTTTCTTTAAGCTCATTTTATACTCCTTCTATCCCTTCCTGATCCATTCGAGAGGATCAACGGGTCTCCCGTGGTCGTTCATTCGATAAGTTCCATGCTCAATGCCCTCGAGAGGGAGGCTTTCGAAATTTTAAAATCGTAAAGCGCGTTGAAATAATTTGTCATTGTTCTTGAAAGTAATGTCTGTGCATCAAGAACATCTGTTGAAGTGGATATCTGTTCTTTATAGCGCTCCTGGCTTATTCTTAAATTTTCCTTTGCCTGTTCAGTTGCTTTCTGAACAGTTACAATGTTGCTTTCAGCCTCTTTTGTTTTAAGGAAATACTGCTTAACTTCGAGCCTGATTTTATCGATAATTTCATCCTTATTCAGCTTTGCCTGCTGAAGCTGACTTTTCTTCACTTTCTCTCCATAACAGGTTTTTCCCCATTCCCAGAAATTCCATGAGGCTAAAGCAGATATATTCCAGCTGTTGGGATCTGAAATTCCACTGCCCCCGTCAACGTCCCAGTCTGTTCCGCGCTGATAGCGGGTTCCTGAGAGAGTTACGGTCGGGTAGTAATCTTTTTTTGCAAGCGCCACCTCTTTTTCCGCCATTTCAATTTGAAGATCCGCCAATTTTATTTCAAGACGATTCTTTTCGGCAAGATCGATATAATAACCAAGCTCCTTTGCAAGCGGTGTATAATCAAGTACATCCTCAAGAACAACAGAGGCATTGACATGCCTTCTTAAAATATTGTTGAAATCCGCTTTTGCAACTTCCAGGTTGTTCCTTGCGATAGTAAGATCCTGGCGGGAATTGGCCAGTTCGACCTGTGACTTAAGCAGATCATTCAGCGGAGTCATTCCGACTTCGTAAAAAGATTTTGCCACGTTTTCATGAGACAAAAGCAGGGTAACAGTATCTTCCAGCACGCTTTGAATTTTAATTGCCTTTAAAACAGAAAAATATGCCCTGCTGGCTTGATAAATAATATCAAGACGAACAAATTTCTCGTTTAAGTCTGCCGCATCGAGTCCGAGGCCGGCAAGCCTATAGCTGTTTAATATGGAAAATCCCGCAAAAAGAGGCTGTGTAACAGACGCAGCGAAAACATACTCGTCTTCCGGAGTTGTTATACCGAGCAGGCGGTTTGAAATTTCCTCGTAATTATGCTTGTACTGGTACGCTGCGTTAAATGTCGGGAAGAAATTCGCTCTCGAAGCGTTTTTTGCTGCGGTTGCGGCATTAATTTTTTCTTTTGCCTTCAACAGTCCAATATTATTGTTGATTGCCGTTTGGATTGTTTTTTCAAGAGAAAAAACCTCAGGGGTTTCACCTGCTTTTGAAGCTGAAGAAAAAAGAAGAATGATTCCAATAATAAAAACAACAAATTGCAGATTAGCTTTAGTCATTTTATACACGGAGTTTATATTCCTTTTAGAGTTTTGGTTGACCCGTTCATAATTAATTGCTATTTAAAATTGAGCCCGAAGGAATGCTTTAAGAGTTTTCCTTGCTCAAAGCCTCTGCCGATCCCATAAAAGCTTCTTCCTTTTCGGTGGGGGCTTTTTTATATCTTAAGAGCCTGATAAAATCAATAGTTTGTTGTTATTTGTGTAAAAATAAGGACTAAAGGGGCCAAGGGTTCAAGGATTCAAGGATTCAAGTGAACAAAAATTGGGTTCCAGGATTCCAGGATTGAAGGGGGCTGGGATTCAAATGAAAATATAGAGGAGCGCGTGTTTAATGAAACAGGAACTTGTCGATTTGATTTGCCGGAAATCTTTTAAGTACAGCGAGGAGCCGGTATTTAAACTTGTGTCGGGCAGGATGAGCAATTTCTATGTTAACTGCAAACCGGTTACACTCAGTCCGAGAGGCATGTTTCTTGCCGGACATCTTGTTTTTGACGAGATTAAGGATCTGAATGTTGCCGGCGTGGGAGGACTTACTTTTGGCGCAGATCCGATAGCGGTTGCAACTGCCTTTGCATCAGAGCTGAAAGAAAAACCTGTGAATGCCTTTTCCATCAGAAAAACAATGAAAGATCACGGCATAATAAGGTGGATAGAAGGAGATTTGGCGAAGGGAGACAGGGTTGTAATAATAGATGATGTTGCAACTACCGGAGGTTCAACAATAAAGGCTATTGAGAGAGCCCGTTCAGAAGGCATGGAGGTTATTAAGGCCGTGATACTTGTTGACCGGCAGGAAGGCGGCGTTGAGAATATCAAAAAACATGTTGAAGATGTTACATCAATTGTTACAAGGGATGAGCTTATGAAACACTGGAGGGTAATAAATAAACCCGGATAGATTCCAGATGGAAACTAAAAACATCTGTATGTTGCACAGGCATCATCCGATTCCCAGGCTGTAACGCTTGATACCTTTATTAGAGGATCGTCAATCTTTTCCTGTAATTCCTTAGCGATTTTCATTGCTATAATTTCAGAGGATGGATTGGCGCCTTTAAACCACTCCAGTTCATTTAGAAATTTGTGATCAAGGTCCGCCATTATTTCTGAAACGTGTTTTTTAATCTGTCCAAAATCCATAATAACCCCGGCGTCATTTAACTTGTCACCCTTCACACAGACTTCTATTTTCCAGTTATGGCCATGCAGGTTTTCGCATTTTGCTGCTACAAGTTTAAGCTGATGCGCCGCTGAAAAATGATTTAATACTTTTAGTTCAAACATGGTGATATGCCCTTTTCTAATTGGCAGAACTTCCTGAACCGCTCTTAAGGATGTTTCTTAATTTATTGGATAATTTGTTTGTTTCCAGTTTGGCAAATTCCTGCAGGAGAGATTCCTGTTTTTTTGTCAGGTTTGTTGGCGTCTTTATAGCTATTTGAATAATAAGATCTCCCCGCCCGTTATGTCTTAAGTGGGGAATGCCTTCACTCTGCAAACGTATCAAATCTCCAGGTTGTGTTCCTTTAGGAATCTCGACGGATTTTTTGCCGTTTAGAGTCGAAACGGTTAACTTGTCGCCAAGCGCGGCCTGAACGAATGAGATCGGAATTCTGCAGTAAACATCATTTTCATGCCGTTCAAAGAATTCATGCGGCTCAACCTGTACAAATACATACAGGTCTCCGCTGGAGGCTCCATGGGCGCCCGTTTCTCCCTCTCCGGTGAGGCGTAACCGTGATCCGGAATCTACTCCTGCCGGGATCTTGACGGAGACTTTTTTATTAACGATAACCTGTCCGGCGCCCCGGCAATTCTTACATGGATTAGGTATTGTCTGCCCGGCCCCTCTGCAGTAATGGCAAGTTGTTCTTACTGTGAAGAAGCCCTGGTTTCGTGATAGCTGTCCTGAGCCGCGGCAATGACGGCAGGTTTCAGGATGAGATCCGGGTTCGCTGCGGGTTCCCTTGCATACGGAACAAACCTCTTTTTTTTCAAGGTTTATCTCCTTTTCGATACCAAAAGCAGCTTCCATAAAGCTGAGAGTCAGGTCATAACGAAGATCCGCGCCTCTTTGAGATCTGCTTTGTGAACGTCTCCCGTTTCCGAATCCAAAAAAACCTTCAAAAATATCACTGAAGCTGGAGAATATGTCTTCAAAGCCGCCAAATCCTGAAAAACCGGAACCTTCAAGACCCTGATGCCCGTACTGATCATAAATAGCCTTTTTTTGGGGATCATGAAGAACTTCATATGCTTCTGCAGCTTCCTTGAATTTTTCTTCCGACTCCTTGTCGTCAGGATTTCTGTCAGGATGGTATTTTAATGCGAGTTTTCGGTAAACGGTTTTTAATTCTTCAGGAGTCGCATTCCGGGCAACGCCCAGAATTTCATAGTAATCACGTTTATTTGCCATTTGTTTTCCGTAGCAGATTAAATATTAAGAACCATAAATATGTTGTTTTTGCAAAAACCCATAGCTTTTGAAAATAATATTCTAAAATAATGCCGAAAAAAAGTATGTCAACGCTATAACCGCTCTGAAGCCGGAATTTGGAACAGATACAGTACAGGCTTACAGAAACCTGCTGACTCTTTTAATAAGCCGTCGTCATTATCATGGATCATGTACTGCTGCATGTCCTGAAACCAAATCAGCGCTCTCTTCTTTGTCAAAATGTTTGCCGTAACGAGTACAAAGGAAAAAGAGTATAATTCCGAATACCATTATCACGGTCCCCAGATAAAATGCCTGACGAAGCCGGAACATATCCATGATCAGGCCGGCAGCCAGTGAACCTGTCAGCATTCCGGAACTGTGAGCGGTTGTGATAAGAGCCATTACAGACCCCATTGAGTCAGTCTCTTTTCCTTTCAATACCGCAAGAGCCATAAGAGCCGGCATGGAAAAACCCCCTCCAACACCAAAAAGAACACTGGCAAATAAAAGATGAAAAAAACTGCCGGATCTTGCGAAAACAATCATGGAAAAACATATTACAATTCCTCCGGTAATAACAAGTATCCGCTTGTTGAATTTATCAGCCGCTATTCCCATTGGTGTGTGCAGTAAGCCGCTGATAAAAACCCCAAGTGTTACCAATATCCCGGTTAAAACGCTGGAGAGATGAAATTCAAGGCTTGATAAGACTGGCAGAAAGGACCAGATTATTCCGATTGATGCCGTATAGGCAAACCGGAATATAAAAAGGCCTATCAAAACTCTATCATTAATCAAATGTTTCCATGCTATCGGCGGCTTCGGGGATGAAACGGTTTTTTCAGAGCATGTAGAAGGAAGAAATATCTGGCTTGTTAAAAATGCTGTGAAAGAGAGAATCCCCATGCAGACAAAGGCCGTATTTAGGCTGAAACTATCTTTAATGAGTCCACCAATCAATGGGCCAAGGCTTAAACCAAAGAACATGGACATATTAAACATGCCCATGACTGCGCCTTCCTTTCCTTTCGGTGTTATATCTCCTACATAGGCCTGACTGACAGGCAATATCATTGCCGAGGCAATGCCCTGGATAAAGCGTATTATGATAAGCGAATCAACACTTGTTGAGAAAAGAAACGCTATGGATACAATAGTATAGGCAATAAGGCCGGCCGAAATTAAGGGTTTTCGCCCCTTTGTATCTGACAGCCTTCCAAAATAAGGTAAAAAAAAGGTTCTTGATAGAGAAAAGGCTCCGAATATAAGCCCTATGTATAATCCGCTTGCACCAAGATCATGCGCATAAACAGGCAATAAAGGGACGACTATTCCAACGCCTGTCACGGCCGTAAATATGGAAAAAAAGAGAGTGCCAAAGATTTTTTTATCCAGCAAATGCATAAAAGTGATCGATTCTTTGTATTAAAATCATTGGCATAAATGCAACTGGCCGACTGAAACGATAAAATAGAGATAGAAACTATCCTAAAATCTGCCATTGTCAATAGCATATTAAATTTCTGTTTCATGATATCCAGAATCACCACATCGACAGATTTTTCCCGGATGAGATTAATGGCCTGCTTTCCGGAAGGGCAATGTACGGCTGGTAAACGAGCATGGACAACCGATCGGTCAAAATCTGGGCAAAAGCGACTTCATCATCTACTATCAGTATCTCTGGTTTCATAAAAAACTCCCTTGACAGCGACAGGCATGCCGGCCTTTGCCCTGAAAGAATTTTTTATTTTGCCGCGGATCGATTTAGCGTGATAATCATCTCCCCTGAGGCCGGATTTACCGTCGCTTCTGCGCCGACCAGAGTCAGCAGTTCTTGATCTTTCTGACTTGTGAAAGTGTCAGACCATTGGCCTGCCGGTCCTTTGATCCGGATGCATGCTCCTCCGGCTGCCGGCTCAATGGTGATGTTAATAGTCCCGCCCCGTGACGTTTCCAAGGCTGTTACTTTGTCCAGGCAGCGCCACATCAGTTGCTGGAGGGCAAAGGGCGCCGTTTTCACTGTAAGGCTATCGGCCGGTGGTGCCATGGTCAAAGCAACCCCCCGCATTGCGGCCATTCGCGACGCAACCCCCAGGGTCAGTTCAACGGCCTTCTCTAAAACAATATCTGCCGTTGTTTCATCCGTACTATGGGCAAAGCGGTTCAGGTTTGTTATAATTGTGTCTCCCCTGCGAATCTGGGCTTTGACGGCCTGAGCGGCCGCCATCAAACGCGCAGGGTCAATCGTCCGCCCCCTCCTGGCGGCGAGGTCCAACAAGTCTTCAATCAGGCCTGCGTTTTCATTAACGACGGCCAGCACGTTTTTCAGTTCGTGGGAACAAGAAGCCGTGACTGCGCCAAAAAACCGAAGTTCATGAACGCCATTTGATTCTGTCATAGATACCTCATGCACAAACCAAAGCGATTTTGGTGATTAACTCTTCGATATCCACGGGTTTGAAGAGATAGTTATCCTGCCCGAATTCTTCAATGATAGTCTTGAAATCCTGCTCCGAACCGTAGCCGGTCATAAAAATAAACTTCATATGAGGGCAGCAAGCCTGAAGGCTTTTTTTGAGTTCAAAGCCGCCTATCCGAGGCATTTTTATGTCAAGGACAGCTACATCAAAGTCCTTGATTGCTGTCTGCTTAAGAGCGTCTTTGCTGCTGGTAGCCCATTCGGCCTCGATGCCACGCAGCCTGAGTCTTTCACAAATCGTCGAAACCAATTCCTGTTCATCGTCAACCAACAGTATCCGCATTGAGATTCTCCTTTGTTGGTTCAATCTGCAACGGCAGTCGGATTGTAAACTGTGTACCCCTGCCAACCTGGCTTTTAACCTTGATATTGCCGCCGATTTCGTGGACCAGATTATAAGTTATGGAAAGACCCAGTCCGGTTCCACTCTCGCCGGTTTTGGTGGAAAAAAAAGGCTCGAAGATTCGCTCTATGTCTTCTTCCGGGATTCCGCAGCCGTCGTCGGCAATGGTTACAGCAATTCCGTTGCTGTCGGTGCTGATTTCTATATCCAGATGGCCGCCATCTTTCATGGCGGCATATGCGTTGTTGATTACATTGATAAAAATCTGCTCCAGCTTGCCCCGGTCGCTTCGAATGACAGGCAGATCATACGGAAAGGCGGTTCTGATGGAAATATCTCGGTATTCCGCTTCTTTTCCCAAAAAATGCAATACTTCCTTGATGATGTCATCAACATGTATTTCTTCAATTGAAGAGGCAAGGTTGCGCGCAAAAGTCAGCATTCTCTTGGTAATTTTGCCGGCCCGTTTTACAGAATAGAGAATCGCATCGATTGGCTGAAGCACCATGGGATCTTCAGTGTATTTACTGGTAAGGGTAAACCAATCTTTGATCAGGCCTGCTTTTTCATTGATAACAGCCAGTGGGTTATTGATTTCATGGGCAACACTGGCTGCCATCCGGCCGATCGACGCCAGTTTGTTTGTATATTCCGCATGATGCAAAGCCGCAAGCCTCTTCTGATCGGCCAGGAAAATATTATGCACCAGAAAGGTGGAGACACTAAGAATTACACCTAAAACCGCCACCACGCTGATTA
The DNA here is from genome assembly GCA_011391695.1 of Desulfobacteraceae bacterium. Taxonomy (GTDB): domain Bacteria; phylum Desulfobacterota; class Desulfobacteria; order Desulfobacterales; family RPRI01; genus RPRI01. The sequence continues at coordinate 67,512 of JAABQB010000004.1, forward strand.
AGAGGAACCCGAGCAGTTTGATCCGTGTTTCGAGCCATGGCCGCATTCGCTCATGCTTGTCCTTGACTATCATAAGGATGAACTCGGTATCGGGGATAAACGCATATCCGATAATCAGGGGAGCATCTTTGTTTACCGTCTCGTAAACCTGGGTATGTTCGGCATAAGGAGGCGCTTCCATCGGGATGCGTGTGAACAATGAGCCGTACCGGTGGGACGGAGTCTGGAGTTCACCCTGGCGGTTGATTATGAATATGTCCCCGTGGGCGCCGATATCTATTCTTTTCAACAGTTCGTGGAACTTTTCCGTGTCGATTGAGCTTCGCAACATGGTATTCGATGACGCACTGAAACTCCTTTTGACCGTAATGACAAGATGGGGCTGATTGCGGAATCCCATAACCATGTGGCTGATGCAGGAGCCTTTTGATGAAGCGACGGTGAAGCATTGATCTTGGCTGTAGTCCTTGCCCTCAAGTTCATACGGACCCTCGTATGCTATCTGCCTTCCGGTGGCGTCAATTATGCCTATATCGACGAATCCTCCGACAGCCATCTGGAGATTTTTCAGAATTTCTCTGAGTCGTTTCGGGGTTTTAAGCGCTTCAAGAGAATTGTCGGCAATGATGAATTTCAAAGCCTCCTGGCGTTCAGCCAGAAAAGCGGTGACAGTTCGCCGGGTGTTGGATACAAGCCTTGAAGTGGAAGCGACCAGTTCGGCTTCGGCTGCCCGATGCGTCAAATTATACGCCACCGCCGTTATAACTATCAAGGGCAGAAGGGAAACCACCGCCGTCGTCAGAACCGCCTGTTTCCAAATGCGGCGATAATTGAACATCCACCGTGAAGATTTGCCGGTGACGTAATGGTAGTTCCAGAATTTTGGTTTGATCCTGTTCCACATGTTTGTACCGAGAGATGTTTCAGTTACCATAATTATTGATTACGCCGTTTGCGGATCTTCTCGTTGGCCAATTCGAGTGTTTCACTAAGCAGCTGGATGTCAACGGGCTTTTGCAAATAAGCGAAGGCGCCTAAATCCATGCAAATATGCCGGTCAGTCTCCGAGCCGTGGCCGGTTAGAATGATCACTTCAATTTCCGGATTGGTTGACTTGACGCGTCTTAGCACTTCGATCCCGTCAATTCCCGGCATTTTCAAATCAAGGATCATTACTTCGGGTTCGTCCTGGGAAATCATCTGCAGTGCCGATTCCCCGTCGTAAGCCACGGCCGATCCCACATCGCGCATAAGCAGGCGTTCGGAAAGAGTCTGTACGAATTCACGCTCATCATCCACCAGTAGGACTTTGGACGGAGTTTGGAAATCAACGCGGCGATAGACATCGCTCTGGTAATAACCCCGCCCCACTCGGGTTTCAACCCCGCTAACGCCTTCAATCTGCAAGACCACTTCCTTAAGTTCATCGGAAAGCCGATTGAGCAGGAGGACATGTTTGTTTATCGTCAGGGTTACCATGCCTTCGGAAGCCTGGACATCCACCTGGTGACCCTGAACAGACAGGGCCGCATCTACGCGGGCCGCCAGCAGAAAATCTGCCACGGCCTGCCGCGAAGCAGGTGTCGGTTGTAAAACCTTTTTAGAGGCATTTTCCAAAATAACGGCGCTTGCCTCCTCAACGATGATTTTATCCGTAGGGAGGACGATATCGTGATGGGCCGAATTCCAGGGATCATTGCTGCCGTGATATTTCAAACTCCAGGCTGCGGCATCTTCATCCCGGCTGTGGATCATTTTTATTGCCTCTTTTTCAGTCACCCCGGCCGTTGCCATAGCTTCAGTTGTGCGAAATTTCATTTCAGCTATCAAGCAGACTCTGAGGCAGTGGGTGACTCGCCAGGGTATCAACTGCCCGCCAAAGCCTTCAAGGATCAAGCGATCATCGGCAATGGCCTCTGCCACGGCAACCTTGAAAAAGGCCGAGGCTCTTTCCTTTTCGTGTGTGAACTTATTGAAGACGGATGTTTGGGCTGAAAGGGCGCGCTCGATTTTGGCAACAGCCATGTTGGCAAGAGAAGCAGCCCGGAGAATCAGATCTTTATCGGTGATGAAAGGAGCCCCTGACTTTTGCTGCAGTTTTTCCACAATCGAACTGGATTTGCAATATGCACCGCTGAAAATAATAATCAATGGCATACTTTTCCTCCTTCATAAGCTGGTCCAATCAGTTGACAGGCTGTTCTTAAGGGGCAGTTGTCTTCTGATGTGTCTTGATGTGTCTGTTCATAGATCACGCAAATGGCCTTTTCCATAGTGGGATAGATGTGGCCGGCTCCGATTTTTTCCAGCATATGGGTGCGTTTCAACACTTTCATCACCGCCTCGTTGACCCCGGAAAAGGTGATGTCCAGCCCGGCGCTGCGGATCCGGTCCACAAGCAGCGAGAGGCAATCCTCACCGCTGGCGTCAATATCGTTGATTCCGTTGGCCACGATATGAATATGGCGCATTCCGGGATTGGACTGCATCCGAAGATTGATCTGGTCTTCCAGGTAGCTGGCGTTGGCAAAAAACAGGGGCCCGTCGAACCTGACCATTTCGATGTACCGGCACTGTTTGAGACCATGGGTGATCGAACAGCGCAGGGCGTCGTCTTCAGCCCTGGAAAGGGTGGCTATGGTCGGCCTCATACTCTTGTACAAAAAAACCCCCAGGGAGAGGAGAACCCCGATCAAGATTCCCTTGTCCAGGTGTGGGGCAAATACCAGGGTGGCGATAAAGGATAAGATGGAAATTGCACCGTCGTACCACTGGGCCTTCCAGGCATGGACAAAACCGGAGACATTGATCAGGCCGATTACCGCCATCATTATCACCGCGGCCAGGACCGACTGGGGCAGATGGTAAAGCAGGGGTGTGAAAAAGAGCAGCAGGATCAGCACGGCCAGGCTGGTAAATACACTGGAAAGACCGGTGAGAGCTCCCGCCTGGAGATTGACCGCAGAGCGCGAAAAAGAGCCGGAGACCGGGTAGCCTTTCCCAATGGCCCCGACCATGTTGGCAATGCCCTGGCCGATAAGCTCCTGGTTCGGGTCAAGGCGCTGACCGGTTTTGGCGGCCATGGCTTTGGCAATTGAAATGGCCTCCATGAATCCCAGCAGGGAAATGATGGCCGCATAGGGAAACAACCGCATAATGACGGTAAGATCGATCCTGGGAAGTGAAAAAGCCGGCAGACCTTTGGGCACAACACCCACCACGGTTCCTCCGCCTTCCATGAGAAGCTTGTCCGGAGTCAGGGGCTTGTTCCCGACCTTGATGTGCCAGGTGCGTCCATCGGTTTTGACATCGGAGGGCAGTTCCGGCTTCGTGTACAAGGCGAGGCTGCCGTCGGTTTGGGTCACGGCGCCCATGAGCACAGCGCGCAGTTCCTTGCGCAGCCTGGCTGCCTCACCTTTGAGCCGTTCGGTCTGAAACTCCACCACGCTGATGTCATGCTCGATATCAAGCGCCTTGATGGGATCTCCGTCTTTTTTAGCCTGATCCAGGGCGGCACTCAGTTCCGTCCGCTGGTCACCCAAGGGGGGAAGCCCCTCCAGGGCCGAGTTGAATTGCCGTACCAACTCCCTGACCGGCTGGGAACGGATTGCCTCCAGTTTAACCGTGGCGTTGTGTTCAAATCCGATGGCCCAGGCCACGGTGGTAGTCAGGGCCACAGCCACCAGTACATTGGGAATTTTGGGCGATATTATTTTCAGGCCGTACATTATGGCAAAGGCCGCCACTCCCATAATAAAGGTCGGCCAGTGAGTGTAGTGAAATGCGGCCTGGATCACGGCCCAGATAGTCTGGTAGTGATGGGTGGCCGTGTCAACAGAGACGCCGAACATTTTTTCCAGCTGGGATGTAGCGATTATTATGGCTGCGGCATTGGTAAAGCCGTTTACCACGGGATGGGATAAAAAGTTGACCACCAGACCCAGGCGAAGCAAACCGAGGCTGAACTGGAATATACCCACCATCAGGGCCAGCAGAATGGCGTAAGCGATAAAGCCGTCACTGCCTGTGGTGGCAAGGGGCGCCAGGGATGCCGACGTCATAAGCGAAACCACCGCCACCGGCCCGGTGGCAAGTTGGGCGCTTGAGCCGAACAGAGCCGCCAGCATCGGGGGCAAAAAAGAGGCATAAAGACCGTAATATGGAGGCAGACCGGCCAGCTGAGCATAGGCCATAGACTGGGGAATCAGCACCAGAGCAACGGTAAGACCCGCCAATGCGTCGGCCTTGAAAAGAGTTTTGCTGTAATTTTTCAGCCATCCAAGAAAAGGGAAAAACGTGTTTAGCATTTATATCTCCTCAACCGGTATAGTTTTTCAATATCGATCGGCAGACAGCAATCAGTTCGTTTGAAAGAGTACCGGCGCTGTAGAGCCTGTATGTATTGAAGCGCACCAGGCTGTCCACCATGGTAAAAATTATCAAAGCTATTTTACGGGCAGGCAGTGCGACAATCGATCCATCTTGCTGACCAGTTATTATGGCTTTTTCAAACATATCAACCAGACATGTGTAGATGGCTTCAAGGTGTTCCCGGCATACGGGATTAACCTGGGCCAGTTCATATGCGTCGTGGCGGTGCAGCAGCAAAAAACGATCTTCCATAATTTCGGCAATATTAAAATAGAAGCTGATGACTTCTTCGATCATCTCCAGTCCGTTTTGGCTGACGGCTGACTTGAAATGATTTTCAAACTCAGCGGTTATATCTTCTTTGAAGGCCACTAAAATCGATAAAAAGAGATCTTCCTTGCTTCTGTAATGATAAAAAATTGTCCCTTGGGCAATTCCCACATTCTTTGCCAGTTCGGCCATAGAGGTTTCCTTATAGCCTTTCAGGGCAAAAAGCCTGGTAGCGCATTGCAGAATAGCTGGTTTTTTTGTCATCATAGTTCCATCCTAACTGAGTACTCAGTCAGTTTTTTAAATAACGCAGTGTTTCGGAGTTGTCAACTTAAAAATAACCTCAAAGGAAAGATTATAGTAAAGACCCGCTTAAGGGAGCAGGGGCTGAAAAAATTGTGGAAAAAGGCTGTTGACTTGAAAGTGTTTCTACAATATGGGCAATACGTTAATTGACAGATTTATCTCAGCTTGTTCCTTTTGACTGCGGGAGCACAAAGACGGGAGAATATGAGACAGCTGATATTAAGCGATATAAAGAGGGGCACGCGTGCACATTTTTTTTCTATCTATAATAATAATCGTGACGGGAGGCGTTTTGGCCCCGTTCCTGAACCGGCATTTCATCTTGATGAAATCTGTCTGCGTCTTATCGATTGCATTCGGATGCCTGCTTGGCCTGTATTACGCCGGTTTACAACTGACTCTTCCGGTATCAGATAGAGCTTCTTTTGATTATCTGCATCATTTTACAATAACCTTTCAAATAGATGCTCTGTCGGCTTTTTTTCTGGTACTCATCTTCGGCATTTCACTGCTTGCTGCAATTTACAGTTTCCATTACATGCACCAGGCTGAAAAACCTCTGGCAACAGCAGTCAATTATCTGTTCTTCAGCCTGCTGGTGGCATCCATGGCGCTGGTTGTTGCTGCGGCCAACATCATTACCTTCATGTTCTCCTGGGAAATCATGTCCCTCTCTTCCTTTTTCCTGGTGATACATAACTACCAGAAAGAGGAAAACCGCAAAGCAGGTTATCTCTATTTTGTTTTTTCCCATGTCGGGGCCATGTTTATTTTGACAGCCTTTGGGATTATGTACTGGTACACCGGCAGTTTTGATTTCGGAGAGACGGCCGCCTTGACAAACACAGCAAAAATAATTGTGTTCGTTTTTGCTTTTATCGGATTCGGTTCCAAGGCAGGTGTTTTTCCTTTCCATGTCTGGCTGCCTCATGCGCACCCGGCTGCTCCCAGCCATATTTCAGCCGTCATGTCCGGAATTATGATCAAAACCGGAATTTACGGCATATTGCGCATTTATACCCTGCTGAATTTTCACACGCCGGTGTTTGGTGAAATTGTGCTTATTGCCGGCATGGTTTCCGGAATCCTCGGCATTGTTTACGCCCTGGGCCAACACGATCTCAAGCGGCTGCTGGCTTACAGCAGCGTTGAAAATATCGGCATAATTCTGATCGGTATCGGCATCGGCATGATCGGGGTATCATCAGGCAAACCCATGATGGCCGCCTTTGGTTTTACCGGCGGAATGCTGCATATGCTCAACCATGCGATCTTTAAATCGCTCTTGTTCATGGGAGCGGGCATGGTGCATCATAGGACCGGCTCCCTTGCCATCGATGCCCTGGGAGGGCTTTTGAAAAAAATGAAAATGACAGGGGGCACATTTCTGATCGGATCTCTTGCCATTTCAGGACTGCCGCCTTTCAACGGGTTTGTGAGCGAATTTTTGATTTATCTCGGATGTTTCGAAGGAACGGGTCTGGACAGAATGGCCTTCATGTCTATCCTTTTGGCAATAGTCAGCCTTGCTGTTATCGGAGGACTGGCCCTGGCCTGTTTCACCAAAGTATTTGGGGTGGTTTTCCAGGGCGAGGCGCGCAGCAGCGCAGCGGAAAATGTCGATGAAAAGGGGTTGACCATGCTGATTCCCATGCTGGCGCTGGCCGGGATCTGTATTCTCATTGGCGTGTTTCCCAGGGCGTTTGTTCTTATGGCGATCCATGGCGTATCTGGTATCGGGACAGGGTTTGAGCCTGCGCTGCTTGAACCGTTTATTCGGCTTACCGGCAATATTACCATGGCCTCGGCAATCTTCTTCGCAATTATACTGGTTGCTCTGGCCGCCAGAGTTTGTCTATACAGTGGCAAAACGATAACCCGATCCGGTACCTGGGGGTGCGGATTTACGCAACCGACCGTTAAAATGCAGTACACAGGTACGTCTTATGCCGCGTCTATTCTCGCGTTTTTCAGCACGGCGGCTCCACTTCGCGAAGACCACTCCGGAGTAGAGGGCTGCTTTCCAGGCCGCTCCGGTTATCGCAGCAAGGTCCATGATGTGGCCGAGCTTTATATGAATGCCGTTATTGTGCATCCTGTTCTGGCTTTGTTCGCCAAACTTCGCTGGATTCAGCACGGTGATATCCATCTTTATATCGGCTATATTCTGCTGGCTATCATTGTTTTGCTGTTTTTCATATAGGGCTGCATATATGACGTCCGTGGATAGTGGTAAAAGTAAACGAGTGAAATTTTATGAATGAGACAGATATGATTGTATCCGTTATTTTATGGCTGCTTGCGATCCTTCTGGCGCCGTTTTTCGCAGCGGTTATTCTGAAGGTCAAAGCTTTTTTCGGTGGTAAAAAGGGGCCGCCGCTCCTGATCCATTATTATACCTTGATCAAGCTTTTTCAAAAAGGTTCGGTGTACAGCACCAGCACAACCTTCATGTTCAAGCTGGGCCCTGTAGTTTCATTATGTACCGCTGCAATGGCACTGATGTTTCTGCCCGTTGCAGGTTACCGGCCTGTTTTGTCGTTTAACGGCGATGTTATTTTTATTTTATATCTTCTCGGGCTGGGACGTTTCTTCACCATTGCCGCTGCCATGGATACGGCTTCTCCTTTCGAAGGCATGGGCGCCGCACGGGAAGCATACTTTTCCATTATCTGCGAAGCGACGCTCTTTATGATTTTGATTCTGTTTTTCAAGCTTACCGGTGATTTGAGTCTGGCCGCCTATTTATCCGGCAGCGGTACACTCGGCCTCTGGCAGACAGCCGGGTCTCCCCTGCTGTTTGTAGTCATTGCCTTTTTTATCGTACTGCTTTCCGAAAACTCCCGCGTACCGGTAGATGACCCGGCAACCCATCTGGAGCTGACCATGATCCACGAGGTCATGGTGCTGGATCACAGCGGGCCCGATTTCGGGTTCATCGAACTGGGAGCCTTTTGCAAACTTTTTTTCTATTCAGCTATCGTCAGCCGTCTCATCGCCCCGTTTAATCCGGGTCATCCGGTTTTAAACGGCTGCCTTTTCATTGCTGTCCTTTTATCGGTGTATGCGGCGGTGGGTGTTACCGAATCGGTCATGGCCAGGTATAAAATGGATAAAGTCCCCAAATTTATCCTGATTTCTTTTGTCCTGGCTTTTTTCGCAACCATTATTACCCTGGAGTTTTTGAGATGATCCATCTGGTTGATATTGTTCTTTCCCTTGTGCTGCTGTCGATTTTGCTTTCCTTTGGTTCAAACCGTCTTGCGGTATTGATCAAAGTTATAGGTTTCCAGGGAGTCGTGGTCTCCAGCGTGCCTCTGTTCATGGGTCATGATCTTTCCGCCTTTGGCATAGCTTTCAGCCTGGCTACTCTATTAATACGAGGAATGATTATTCCGCTCTGCATTTATCTGGCCATTAAAAAAGTTGCCATCCGGCAGGAAGTTGAGCCCATTTACGGCCACCACGCATCGATGTTGGCCTGGCTGGGCTTAATTGTCGCATCGGCCTTTATCGGGGGTAAATTCAATTTGCCTGCCATCAACAACCATGCCTTGCTGATGCCGACTGCCATCGCTCTTCTGACGGGCGGCATGTTTCTGCTTATGGGACACAGGAACGCCATTGCCATGGTGCTTGGCTACATCATGATGGAAAACGGCATTTATCTCGTGGGAACCACTTTTTCAACCAGCACCCGCCATATTGTGGAATTCGGGATCCTGCTTGACGTGCTGGCCGGAGTCATGATTATGGCAGTCATTCTGCAGAATATAAAGCAGCAGTTTGATGATGTGGATACTTCACTGCTCAGAACTCTCAAGGAGTAGGTGCTTCATGGTTGAAATCGTTTTTCTGATCCCATTTCTTACCGGCGTAGTCGCATTTTTTCTTCCCAGGAGACCCGGACGCCTGCTGCTGGTTCTTACCGGCGCGGTTCATCTTATTTTATCCCTTATACTTTGGGCCGGGTGGCTGGAACCTGTTTTTCCGGCTTATTTTGCAGTGACCCCGGAAGGGCTTCTGTCTCTTATCGTCATCTCCCTGCTCTTTTTTCTGATTTCAATTTACACCACCGCTTATCTTAAAAAGTCTGATATCAGGTCTGAAAATATTTTTACCGGGTCTATGCTCCTGTTTTTATCAACCATGACCATGGTGACTCTTTCGGATCATATAATGGTGATGTGGATAGCGATCGAAGCAACTACCCTTGCCAGCGCCCCCTTGATTTTTACTCACAGGTCGGCCGCATCACTTGAAGCTACATGGAAATATGTGCTGGTCTGTTCAGTCGGAATCGCCCTGGCCTTACTGGGGTCGGTACTGATTACTTTCGCCATGGATATAGGCGGGGTGGATGTGCCGGTATCCTTTTCGGCCCTCACAACTGCGGCCAGGCAGCTTGATCCCCTGTGGCTCAAAGCCGGCTTTGTTTTCATTCTGGTTGGTTATGGCACCAAGATGGGTCTTGCTCCCATGCATACCTGGCTGCCTGACGCCCATGGAGAAGCGCCCAGCCCTGCTTCGGCGCTTCTCTCCGGAGTGTTGCTCAACTGTGCGTATCTTGGAATTTTTAAGACCCATAAAATCATGATTGCCGCCGGTCTGGAGTCATTTTCCGGGACGATTTTAATGGTTTTCGGCCTTATGTCGATACTGGCTGCAGCAACCTTTATTCTAAAACAGACCGAGTATAAAAGACTCCTTGCATATTCCAGCATTGAGAATATGGGCATTATCGCTTTCGGAACCGGTGTGGGTGGGTTGGGCGCTTACGGAGCCATGTTATGCCTGATTCATCACAGCCTCATCAAATCATCCCTCTTTTTGACTTCGGGCAACATTCTGCTGGGCTTCGGCAGCCGACTGATTGAAGACACAGGGAGCCTTGTCCGTCGAATGCCCCGGACTTTTATAGCCTTTTTCTGCGGATTTGTCGGTATTTCCGGACTTCCGCCCTTCGGCATTTTCATCGGAGAACTGCTTATTATCATGGGAGCATTCCGCAACGGCCATTATGTCGGGGCAGGCATTTTTATCTTTAGTATGTGCGTCATTTTCGCAGGCTTTGCCAATCATGCCCTCAAAATCTCTTTTGAGGGCTATCGCACAACCGTCCGGATGGAAGAGAGTGCGAGCATGGTATGGCCCCAGTATGTATTGCTGCTGACATCTCTGTTGTTGTGTTTCTGGATTCCCGACATATTTTCCCGGGCCATAACCCAGGCGATAACCGCGAGCGGTGGAGTATTTTAATGAAAACGGTTTTTAAACAAATTGCAAACGGCAAGGCAATCGCCTTGGATATCATTCCGCACCTTGCCTTCGATACATTTGCGCAGGAGGTCATTGCCATCGTAAAGCAAGGCGGCAAAGTGGTTCACTACTTTGCCTACGCGGATGACGGCAAAGTCAAGCTGATGGCCGTTCTCCGGACAGACGCGCTGCTGCTTGCCGCCGGCTGCGATGCGCCGGAAACCTATCCCGCTTTTTCCGCTCAATGTGAGCCGTTCCACCTGTTTGAACGGGAAATGGCCGAACAGTTCGGCATCAGACCGGAAGGCCACCCCTGGCTGAAAATGGTTCGATATCATGCCAACAGCCGCGGTCTGTCTGATGTTTTCGGCAATGACTACTCCCAGGATATCCCCGGAAATTACGACTATTACGCGGTAGAAGGTCCGGAAATCCACGAGGTTGCGGTGGGACCGGTGCATGCTGGAGTGATCGAACCGGGTCATTTCAGGTTCAACTGCATCGGAGAGCGTGTGCTGCATCTTGAAATACAACTGGGATACCAGCACCGGGGCGTGGAAGATCTTATGTGCAATGCCGATTTCAAACGGCTGCCGGTTATAACCGAAGGAATTGCAGGCGATACCGCCATAGGCAACAGCCTGTGCATGGCTCAGGCCTTTGAGGGGTTAGCCGATATCCGGCCTGACGCAGGCGCTGGTATCATACGGACGATTGCGCTGGAACTGGAACGAATCGCCAATCATTTGGGGGATCTCGGCGCCTTAAGCGGCGATGTGGCCTTTCTTCCCGCGGCTAATTATTTTGGCCGCATGCGGGGCGATTTTCTCAACATGAGCCTGTTGTTGTGCGGAAACCGTTTCGGTAAAGGACTTGTGCGCCCGGGCGGGGTTTGCTTTCCCATGACTGATGATGACCGCAAAAACCTTACGGAAAGAATAAAAGAACTGAAACCCCAGGTTGAACACGTCATCGATCTTCTGTTCTCCACACTCAGCGTTCTGTCACGCTTTGAGAATTGCGGGACGGTCAGCCGCATTAACTCAGAGAAACTGGGGTTGGTGGGACCGGCCGCGCGCGCCTGCGGGATTTCGTATGATGCCAGGCGGTCTTTTCCAACGGAGCATTATCGCCTTCTTGATATCGCTGAAAATGTTGAGCTCACAGGAGATGTTTACGCCCGGGCCAAAATGAGGGCGCATGAGGTACTGCAAGCCATCTCAATTATCGAGTCTTTACTGAAAGATCCTGTTCAAACAGAATGTGTCGTCAGCGGCTCTTTTAATCCGGCTCCGTCATCTTTTGTTGTTACCATCAACGAAGCGTGGCGCGGCGAGTTATCTCACTGCGTTTTGACCGATGCCGCCGGCAAGATACTCCGCTACAAGATCAAGGATCCCTCTTTTCACAACTGGAACGGTCTGGCTATGGCTTTACGGGATACCGGAATTTCGGATTTTCCCCTTAACAACAAGAGTTTCAACCTGTCCTATTGCGGGTTTGATCTCTAAGGTGACTTTATATCGGATTACAGGAGCCGGAATTCGGAAGACGGACAAATAAATTGAAGAGAAACGATAATGCTGAAAACTCTTAAAAATAGATTTGAACAGGGCTATAGAACCAGCCGCTACCCGAAAGAAAAAATCAAGCTGCTTTCCCGCTACCGCGGTCTGCCGAAGATCAACCAGAATGCCCCGGCCGATCTGGTCTTGCAGTGCGCTGACGCATGCCCGCAGAAGGCCATTGATTCTAAGCACAAAATGATCGATATGGGCCTATGTGTTTTTTGCGGTACCTGTGAACGTCTTTCTGAAGGAAGCTTTGTCTCATTTTCCGGGAATTTTGAGCTGGCTGTTTCCATGAAAGAACACCTGTTGACCGGTGGCGACCTGCCCTCCCTGTCCCGCCATTCCAGACAGAACTTCAAAGCTCTTTTCGGACGCTCCCTGCAGCTTCGGCAGGTATCTGCCGCCGGCTGCAACGCCTGTGAAGCGGACCTGAACGTGCTCGCAACCCCTTTTTTCGATCTGGCCCGATTCGGTATCAACTTCGTGGCTTCTCCCCGGCATGCTGACGCTATTGTCGTCACCGGCCCGATATCCCGCAATATGAAGACAGCTTTGCTCAAAACCTATGAAGCCGTGCCATCCCCGAAAGTAGTGATTGCCGCGGGCAGTTGCTCTCTCTCCGGAGGCCCATTCTGCGGCAGCCCTGAAGTCTCGCCCGGCCTGGACAGCCTTATACCGGTTGACCTGTTTATTCCAGGTTGTCCGCCCCACCCGCTTACATACCTTCATGCACTGCTGACTTATTTTAAATAGGATCACCACCAAATTTCGAACACCGAATTTCGAAGGACGAGGTACGAATGACGGGCAGCCCGCTACGGCTGTATGATAATCGAGGGATACAATCCTTTAAGTTCGCCCATCGGATAAGGCTGAATAGTGTTGAAAGATATGCTCTGGTTTTTTTGCGCGTGTCCTTTGTTTTCAGCGCCGTTGAAAAATGCGCCGTTGGCTTCCAGGATATGATCGATCCGGTGCCGGAAGGCTGAAATAAAACTCGCGCCGCTGCCTTCAAAGATCATATTGCCCATCGAACACCTTGTTTCTATTTTGGAAAATTCACTTATAGGCATGCTGTTGGTTTCCAGATCTTTCTTGTTTGTTACCAGCCCCCAGGTTATATGGCCGGGCGGAATAGTGAGCGGGTCACTAATATCAATTATTGTATGGGGCATTATGATGCTATCCTTTCCTATGGTCAGTCTCGCATCGGGTCTTCCACGCAGAAAGCTGTTAAACCCTACAAACACTTTTTTGCCCAAATCCGCTTCGATAATTTTTCCACCGTGGGCGGTTATATCATATCCTTCCAGCCGGGAATTGATAATATAACAGTTTTCCTGAGCATTGGCTCCCTTGCCGAGCCATGCGTTTTCAAGATAGGCCCGCTGGGCAACCAGCACGTTCTCGCTGATATTGGTATGAGGCTTGATAACCGCGTACCGGTCAAGTGAGGCGCTCCCGGGAATAGACCGGGGTGTTTCGATGTTGACCAAAGAAAAAATCCGCTCAAAATCTTTCTTATGATCTTCCACGAAGTCAAATAGCAGTCCTTTTGGCCTATTGCCGGCAGTCAAATTAATATATTTGTTCAAGAGCTTGTTATCATACCGGTAAAGAAAATTGAAATTATCGGGACTTCGGACCCACACGGTGCCGGGATCGATTTTAATATGGCTGATCTCGCCTGCCTGAATATAAGAAAAGGCGCCGATCACGCAATCATGCATTGTGGTCAGGTCGACGGTTGAAAAAGGACCCATGAAGCATCCGTCCGAGGGTGATCCATGGATATTTGCATAATGCATGGAAATTGTATCTTTGATGAAGAATTTTTCAAGAGTTTCAGGATCATGGGAAAAATTGTGCACAAGGGTCTTGATCAGAAAACTATCTTCGATGTCAATTTGCTCATCACGGGTTGTCTGGATTTCAAACTGCTGGAACTGAAATACAGCTCCTTTTTTTTTAAGTTCGTCTCCCCGGATGTCGCTTTTGTAAAGCAGAGAGTTTGTTACCCGGCATTTACCTAAAAAATAGCTGCCGGCCAGATTTGAGTGTGTAAATTGAAAATTGAGCGGATGGTGCGGCGTAATGCCATAAAATGCATAAAATTTAAACATCTGCATGCGCGGAATAAGTTCACGCACATATGGAGTAACATCGAAGCCAAGTTCTCTAAGATTGATATTGACCCTCTGTATGATCCGGTCAAGAAGCTTTTCCAGCGCCCGCATATTTCGCTCCTGATCTATTCTGTTAATTCACCACTTTTCATGGCATGGAAAACAGCGGCAAATACATCCGACATCCTTAAAAGGCCTACAATCTTGTCTCCTCTGGTCACTATCAACGACAAATGTGTTCCAAGAACAATTTGGTACATAGCCGTATCTATAGAAGTTTTTTCATCAACATATTCGCCTTCGGAAGGGGTCTGCATGTAATCCTCCACCTTCATTCGGACGGCCTTTTTATAAATATCATCCAATATGCTTTCTTCCAGTCGATACTTCTCCCTCAGGCTGTTAATAAGACTCGTTGAAAATCCAAAGCGGCTGATATCTTCAATTTGTTGAATAAGCTCATTTTTAGGCAGAATCGCGCGAAGCACGCCAAGCTGACTCAGTTTGCCGATAACCTTTTTGTCCTTGTTCAGAATCAAAACGGCGCGATGGTGGTATGGGGTATGCTCATAATCAAACTCTTCCTGAGCTTTTTCAAGGGCGAGAACTGCATCAAACAATGTCGAGCCTTCCTGAACGGTTGCATATTCCGAAAGCGGAACCATCAGATCCTTAACAATAAAGTTATTCACGATCAGACTCCGGTTTGGGTATTAAAAAGGCTTTTATTTTGAATCTTCCAGACGTTTTATCTTCTGCTCCTGAATCTGTTTTCTCTTGCAGGCATCCTCAAGTTTGTAAAGCAATTCATCGATATCCATCGGTTTCATAAGATAATCAAAAGCGCCCATCTCCATTCCTTCTACAGCGACCTCAAGACTGGCATGACCTGTAAGCATTATAACCTCAACAAGGGGGCAGATCTTCTTGATTTCCTTTAAAGTCTGTATACCGTCAATCCCCTTCATCCTTACATCCAGAACTACTACATCCATTGGTGTATCTTTCAGGATTTTGATTGCTTCTTCACCGCTGCTCACTCCGGTTACTTTCAGATTTCGTTTTTTC
>JAABQB010000050.1 GCA_011391695.1 Desulfobacteraceae bacterium
TCTTCTCGGGGTCTGGAACGGCACCAGAGAATCTCTTTTTGACAGAGTAAAAGAGCTGGAAAAAAGGAACATCCTTCTTAAAATAATATCCGGTGGAGAAGATAAAAATGTTTACAAGCTAACGGAATACAAAAGCTGGAAACTGTGACGGCTTCGTAAAAAATTTTATTTTGGACGGCAAAGTAAAAAGCTCATTATGCAAGGTGCACGAATCTTGAGAAATGAAGCGTACTTCCTGGTACGCTGCAATGACGAAAGATGAAGTGCAACACAGCAGAATGACTTTTTACAAAGCCGTCAACCGCTTTTGGACAGCTCCATTGCTACACACTCTCTTACAAGATTTGCAGGCACATCCGTACGAATGCCGGGACACATTCCGGCCATTACATACCAGTTGTCCGTATCTGCCAGAATGCTTTTTATAAAAGGCCATTGACGGCACATGCGCGGCTTAACGGAATGAATCGTGCACATTTTGTCCCAGAACACGCAATATTCGTTGCTGCCCCTTGCAAGCACAGGCTTTCCACCGGATATTTCGCAATACTTCGAAACAAAGCTTTCATGATCGGCTTTAATATATTCCGCTATGGCATCAATATCTTCCTTTGTAACGAAAGTCCCTCCATAGCCTTTACAGCACTCGCCGCACATTGCGCATTTGAATATATCATCCGGCCGAACCGCTTCAGACTGCATGCCTGGTCTCCATGGCCCTTCTCAATGTTACCTGATCCACATACTTAAGATCACCGCCTATAGGAACACCAGATGCTATGCGGGTTACCTTTAATGGGTGCTTTTCGATGCATTGGGCAATATATGAGGCCGTGGACTCGCCCTCGACATTTGTGCCGGTCGCAAGTATAATTTCTTTGATTTTACCTTCCCTTGTTCTTTCTAAAAGTTCCCTGATCCTTATATTATCGGGCCCGATACCATTCATGGGGGATAAAACCCCAGAGAGTATGTGATATAGCCCTTTAAAAGATCCTGATTTTTCTATCGCAACCATGTCTGCCGGCTGTTCAACCACACAGAGCAGGGAGGTGTTTCTGGACGGATCGCTGCAGATATGACAGGTTTCTGTTTCACTCAATGCAAAGCAGATATTGCATATCCTCACCTTTTGCCTCATATCAAGTATGCCGGCTGCAAGCTGTTCGGCTTCTTTCATCGGGGAACGCAGAATATGCATTGCAAGGCGTTCGGCGGTTCTTTCTCCAACGCCGGGAAGCTTTGCCAGATTTTTTATAAGATTAAGAATGGATAGTGGGTAGTGCATAAAACGCCTCAAATACGACGGCTTCGTAAATAGTTAATTTTCACACAAAGGCACAAAGACACGAAGAAAGGCCTATTGAAAACATTCAGATTTTTCTTTGTGTTCTCCGTGATCTTCGTGTGAGAACAACTTTTAACGGGTTTATTAAATATGTTCAGATAGGAAATTCCGTATAGAAAATCACATAAGTCCAGGAATACTGATGCCGCCTGTTAATTTGCTCATCTCCTGGGAAACCATTTCCTGAGATTTGGACAAAGCATCGTTAACGGCGGCAATAATAAGGTCCTGAAGCATTTCCACGTCGTTAGGATCAACAACCTCTTTTTCTATCCGAATGGAAACGATCTGCTGTTTACCATTTGCCTGAACTTTAATCATGCCTCCTCCGGAAGTTGCTTCAACTGTTCTTAAAGCCAGTTCTTCCTGAAGTTTGACCATGCCGGCCTGCAGCTTCTGGGCCTGCTTCATCATATTCCCGATTCCCTTCATTATGAATTCCTCCTATAAAATCTTTGCATCCAGTACTTTCCCTTTAAATATTTCAACTGCATCAGTTACAAGGGAGTTATTAAGCGCATCAGATATCAAAATATCAGTCCCTGTTTTTTCTTGAGTGTTATTTAATTCAGAAATTTTTTTTTCTTCCAGTTCAATCAGGGCAATTTTCATGTTCTTTCCAAAAAAATCTCTGAAAACTTTTTCCAAAATGTCGAGGTTTTTCTTCCGTCTAATCATATTTAGATTAAAGCCGTTTCCGCCGACTTCAATATCAATACCGTTCTCAGTTATTTTTTTTATCGAACACTTAGCCATACTCGGAGCAAGCGAAGGATGTTTTTCAGATATTATTGCATAAAGCTGCCCCCAGATTTTTTCAAAATTATCATCCAGTCCAAGAGCTTTCCGAGTAATTGTACCTGTTTTGCCGGCGCCGTACCCCTCTTTACTTTCAGGCTCAAGAACCTTTTGAGCCGTTCTCTCAACTAATTCAGCGTTCTTATAATCTACACAAACCGTTGCTGCGTTCAAACCATCCTTTTTCTGTTTTCCCGGAATCATGTGCCTTAAATTGTCAATTTTTTCAATAAGAACTTCTATAGGCAAGGCCGGCTTTATTTGAAACATTTTAAAAAAAACCATCTCAAGGCAGAGTTTCGGATTTGGCGAAAGCCTGACAGAGTATTCCTCCTTATATAACGCATCAAAAATCTGGTTTAATGCGGTTGCAGAAATATTCTTTACCTGCTCGGACATCAAGACTATCTCATGGGAGGGTAAGCTTATTAGTTTATCGACCTTCTTTACCATTTTTACTACAAGAAGATTTCTGAAATGTTCCACTATGTCATAATAAAGCTCTTTTATATTATGGCCGTTATTATAAAGATCATCCAGCAAATCAAGCAGAACAGGAAAATCCGAACTCAAAATAGCTTCTGAAATCATAAAAATTGATCTTCTATCTACAATTCCAAGAATATCAAGGATGCTCTCGTTAGTCACCGGCCCTTCGGAGCAGCTAATGACAAGGTCAAGAAGGCTCAGGGCATCTCTCATGCTCCCACCGGCAGCCCGCGCAATCAAGAAGAGGCTTTCCGAGACAATATTTACACCTTCTTTTTCACAAACCAAAGCCATATGACTTACGATCGAATCAAGGCTGATTCTTTTAAAATCATGGCGCTGGCATCTTGATAATATGGTAACGGGTATCTTGTGAGGCTCGGTTGTTGCAAATATAAACATAACATGCGGCGGGGGTTCCTCAAGAGTTTTCAGAAGAGCGTTAAAAGCCGGAGTGCTGAGCATGTGAACTTCATCAATTATATAAATCTTGTAAGAACTGTATGCAGGCTTATATTTAACATTGTCTCTGAGGTCCCGCACATTCTCAACTCCATTGTTCGATGCTCCGTCGATTTCAAGCACGTCAACAGAATTTCCGAGGGTAATTTCGGTACAGGATCGGCAGATATTGCAGGGAGCAGGAGTCGGGCCATTTATGCAATTCATGGCTTTGGCCAGGATTCTTGCAACAGTTGTTTTCCCTGTGCCACGCGGACCGGAAAAAAGAACACCATGAGCAACCCGGCCGGCTGAAATGGAATTTGTTAATGTGCGTGTAACATGCTCCTGGCCTGTAACATCATCAAAGGTCTGAGGACGATACTTTCGAGCTAATACAAGATAGGACATAATAAAATTTCCTGTGATATATAGTCAGGGGTATTATAAGACCTGAAGAGCATTCAGTTTTGATGATCTCTTTGTAAGTCAGAATTTGCCTTTTTATGTCATTCTCGCGAAAGCGGGGCACGTAATGAAGCCCCGGCGCTATCCAGTCTTTTCAAATAGTTCTGGACTCCCGTTTTCACGGGAGTGACTTGATTTTGACTATTTTGGAGATAATCCAACCTTGTAGATAATGGCGGAGAGAGAGGGATTTGAACCCTCGGTGCCGCTTTTGGCAGCACACACGATTTCCAGTCGTGCTCCTTCAGCCGCTCGGACATCTCTCCATTATCAAAGCTGTTTTCAAAAACTGCCCATTGCATACCAATACAGCCAAGCGTTTTTATTACTTGGCGGAGAGGGTGGGGTTCGAACCCACGATCCCGTTTTTGACAGGATACCGCTTTTCGAGAGCGGGGCCTTCAGCCGCTCGGCCACCTCTCCAAAACTAACCGGATTGAAGCTTCCCGCTGAAAAAGCGGGACAAACACTCGCTGCTTCGGTTCATAAAACGGAGGCTTCAATATAACGTTTGGGTGTTAGCTGTCAATTATGTTCTTTACATTCTTTTTATCCCACATTCAACGTATTTTTAATCCCTCCATCCCGGCTGATTGGAGAAGATATTTATTATTTAACTTGAACTGCCATATTCTTTCTAGTATCAGTCTCCATCATTTTTTATCAAAGAAGGAAGGAAAAACAGAAATGGCAGAGGTAATCCCTTTCATGGGGATTCTTTATAACAAGGAAAAAATTGGCAGCCTGGCAGATGTTACAACACCTCCATATGATGTTATTTCTAAAGAGGAACAGATTAATTTCCATAACAGGCATCCTCAGAATATAATTCGTCTTATTCTGGGCAGTGAAACAGAATCAGATGATGAAAAGAACAGCCGCTACACAAGAGCGGCCGCTTTTTTTAATAAATGGCTCAATGATGATGTGCTCATACAGGATAATGTCCCGGCTTTTTACCTTTCTTCTGTTGAATTTTCAATTGGTAAGAAGGTAATCAGACGTTTTGGAATTATAGCTTGTGTAAGGCTTGAGCCGTTTGAAAAAGGAATAATTCTTCCCCATGAAAAGACTTTTTCAAAGATAAAATCGGAGCGGCTTCAGCTTATGAAAGCCTGCCATGCCAATTTCAGCCCTATTTTTTCACTTTTTTCAGGTAAAATCGATATTATAACTGTTCTTGGCAAATCGGCCTTGTCCGGAACCGCCCATTCAGATTTTACCGACGACAAAGGGCGCAGGCATCTTCTTTGGAAGATAACAGATCCGGTTATTCAGCAAAATATTTCGAATGCTTATAAAGATAAAATTCTTTATATAGCAGACGGGCATCATCGATATGAAACAGCCCTTAATTACAGGGAATGGGTATCAAAAAATAATCCGGAGTTCTCAGCAACGCATCCTGCCAATTTCATAATGATGTACTTATGCAGCATGGAAGATCCAGGGTTGATAATATTACCGGCCCATCGCCTGCTGACCGGTGTCATGGAATCAAATCTTTCCGGCTTTGAGCATAAAGCTTCAGAGTACTTTGATATAACACAAATACCATTTGACCCAAAAGCGCTTGATAAGACAACAAAAATTTTTATCTCTGCATTAAGATCCGAGTCCTCGACAAACAAAATTGGTATATTAATTAAAAACAGAAGCACCTTTTATATATTGTCGCTAAAACAACAGGCTTTGGAAACGAAATATGGAAGCGAACTTCCTGAATCCCTGATGCACCTTGATGTAACTGTCCTGACAAAACTGATACTTCCTGAGATTTTTGGCTTCGATCAGGCTGGTTTTGATGATGAAAAAATAATCACTTACACAAGCTCTTATAATGACGCTATAGAACAAATAACTTCGGGAAAGTGCGATATAGCTTTTATTCTTAATCCCACAAAGATCGAACAGGTGCAAAGGATTGCCGGCGAAGGCCTGATAATGCCCAGAAAATCTACGTATTTTTACCCCAAGGTAACTACCGGTGAGGTTATAAATAAATTATCCTGAGCAGCAACCTAAACGGCTATGGCATAAACATTCCTTTAACTTCATCAGTATATGTGCCGTCATCGCTATATATTACCAGGGGGGAAACGATTTTTGCGCCGGTGCGACCTCCTTTAATTCCCTCCACTATTACAAGTTTTGATTCGGAATTGTTTTTTGAATATATGAACCGGAGATACTTTGGCTCAATTCCTGATAAGCGCATTTGTGTAATCATATCGGCTATACGCTCTGAAGGATAAATAACTACGAACCTTCCTGAAACATGCAATAAACGGTTTGCGGCTTTAAGAATATCTGCAAGAGTCATATCAATTTCATGTCTTGCTACAGCCCGCTGATTATCTGGATTTACCCTTCCTGATTTGGCTTTTCTGTACGGCGGGTTACTCACAACAATATCGACATGCCCGGAAATCAGATCCGCATTAAGATTTTTTATGTCGGCGCACAAAATCTTAACTCTGTCTTCAATATTATTATCCATGACATTCAAGGCAGCAATATTGGCAAGACTTTTCTGCACCTCAACTCCGTATATATTAATTTTCGGATTCCGGTATGCAAGTATCAGTGAAAGAATGCCTGATCCTGTCCCAATATCAAGAATCCTGTCTCCCGGGTTTGTTTTAACATGGCCGGCAAGAAGAACCGAATCTATTGAAAAACGGTATCCATTTCTATTCTGCTTAACACTTATTTTCCCGTTGAAGAAAGTGTCGGTAGTAAGCAAATCCATATTCAGACTGCTCCGATCTTAAACTTTATATCGCAAACAAGCTCTTTCCCAAGCGCATCATTTATTTTTGTTATCATATCTTTTTTATAGTACTGAAGTTCCTGTATCCAGACAGGACTGCTGACATAAACGAGAAGTATCTTCCCCTTGAACCCTCCCGGCTTGCTGTTATTTGCAATAGCTTCCCCGACGACATTCTTCCAGATGGTAAAAACACTTGTCAATTCCAGATCAGAATCAGCGCGGAACCTATTTAAAGTATCGCCTAAGATATTGCCGATATGCACAAAGTCATCAGGGGGTTTTTTTATCTCTGCCATAAGTTCCGGTTATTTTGCTTGACTTGAATGGGTGTGCAAGTTATTTAAAGATTAAGATTTTTGTACGAAATCGCAATCGCAAAAAATCAATATTACATTACGCATTTTTTTTAGCATTTTGAATAACTGATTATCAACAAGAAACATCACGAGCGTAAAAATCAAAGTGCGATGCCTGGTGTTAAAATTATTAAACAAAAGGAAAAATATCAATGAGTTGGGATTGGGAAAAACTTAAAGAGCAGCAACAGGGCAAGAAAGTGGTTCCTCCTCAGATGGAGAATTTTTTCAAAAATTTGCCAAAATTTAATCTGCCTGGGCTTCCTATAATAATTCTTTTATTGTTTCTTGTGTATCTGGGATCATCCATGGTTTACACAATTGGAGTCGATGAGGTTGGAATAATTCAAAGATTCGGTAAATACATCAGAACCAGCCAGCCAGGCCTTAATTTCAAACTGCCTGGGGTTATAGAAAAAGTAACCAAGGTTAAAGTAAGGCGTGTTTACAAGAAAGAATTCGGTTTTCGCTCGATGAGAGTAGATGATAAACAACGTCTTTCATCTGAAAATGAAAGTGACAGCGTATCTCTCATGCTGACAGGTGATCTTAATGTTGCCCTGGTTCCATGGATTGTTCATTACAGAATCAATGATCCATATAATTATTTATTTAAAATCAGGGAAGTTGAAGCTCTGCTTTCCGATATGTCGGAAGCGGCAATGCGGCTTATAATTGGTGATAGAAGCATTAATGAAGTCATCAGCAAACGCGGGGAAGTAGCCGAAGAAGCTAAAGTCGTTCTTCAGGCTGAATTGGATAAATCGGAAGCCGGATTGAGCATTGTTACAATCGAAATGGAAAAAACAAATGTGCCCGAGCCTGTTCAGCAGTCATTCAATGAAGTAAACCAGGCTGTTCAGGAAAAGGAAAAGCTTATCTATCAGGCGAGGGAGGCATACAATAAGGCTTTACCGGAAGCAATGGGGGAGGCCGAAAGAACGATAAGAGTCGCAGAGGGATATGCTTTAGACAGAGTCAACCGCGCAAAGGGAGATGCAGCAAGGTTTGTTGCTTTATATCAGGAATATGCCAAGGCAAAGGATATCACCAAAAAAAGAATGTACCTTGAAATGTTAAAAGATATTATGCCAAAGCTTGGAAACAAGTACATAATCGACGCCAACCAGAAGAATGTTTTGCCTCTTCTTAATCTTGAAAAACAAATAGGTGCCATAAAAAATGAAAAATAGAGGTATTATTTTAATTTGTTGCATAATTGCACTTCTGTTAATTACAGGGTCGGTTTTCATTGTTGATGAGACCGAACAGATAGTTATAACTCAGTTCGGAAAAGTTGTAGGTTCTCCAATAAAAGAACCCGGGTTACATGTTAAAATTCCTATTATCCAGGAAGTAAACTATTTCCCCAAAAACCTTATGCAATGGGATGGGAATCCGGGCCAGATACCGACTCTGGATAAAACATATATCTGGGTTGATACGTTCGCACGGTGGAAAATAGTCGATCCGGTAAAATTTTTCCAGACAGTAAATAACACGGTTAGCGCTCTAGCGAGACTGGATGACATTATTGATCCGGCGGTAAGAAATTTTATAACATCATACAGTCTTATCGAAACTGTCCGGAAAAGCGCAAGAGAACTGGACACATTTGAAATCGGAATGATGGAAAATAAAAAATACGAGTTTCAATCATCTTTTGCCATCAAGACCGGAAGAGAAATGATAATGAAGGGAATTCTCGAGCAGGCGCAACCCAAGCTTGCACAGTTTGGTATTGAGCTGGTAGATGTAAAAATCAAGCGGATCAATTATGTCTCGGAGGTCAGGGACTCGGTTTATGCCCGAATGATTGCAGAACGTAAACAGATCGCCGAAAAATTCCGGTCGGAAGGACATGGTGAAGCCCAAAAAATAACAGGTGAAAAAGAACGCGATTTAAAACAGATAACTTCAGAGGCATATAAAAAAGCACAGGAACTGCAGGGTAAAGCTGATGCGGAAGCCACAAAGATATATGCCAAGGCATTTGGAGCAGATCCGGCTTTCTACTCTTTTATAAAGACTCTTGAAGTATACAATGAAGCCTTAGGCAAAGACACCTCAATTGTCCTTTCAACAGATTCTGAACTGTTCAAGTATCTGAAAGGATATTAACCTGAAAACAAAAAAGCACCTGCACTGTTATCTAAAATTGCAGGTGCTTTTTACAACATCACCATAAGAGACTGCAGGTAGCTCTATTTACCCTTTCTTCTCTGATGTCGCGTACGGACCAGAAGCTTTTTATGCTTATGCTTTCTCATTTTTTTCCTTCGCTTTTTAACTACGCTACCCAACAGATCACCTCCTGTGTAATTTGTTTTCTAACTCGGAATTGTTCTACTAACACCATTGATTAATATTTGTCCATATTTTTTTCATGTTTTTAAATTTAAAGGCTTTTAATCTCCCCGCTTCAAGCCTTGGAGAGTTCTATATTTGTTTCGTTTCAATTGTCGACCTATATTTTTTAGCAAACCTTCAGGTCCGGAGCAGACACAATGAAGCAAGAGAATACAGGCGTAGGAATAATCATGGTATTGTTTTTCTTCTGTATTCTACATTCTAACTCCTGTATTCTCATATCAATGAGATATATCTTACAATAATTGCTATGTACAAATATATAATTTTCAAATAAGATACTGGAATGGTTAACCATAAAGAATTTGATAGCTTCAACAAAAAACAGATAAAAGTCGTTAATCAAGCGGCTGAAATGGCTGAAGAACTTGTCAGTGATTATTACAAGTTATCTTCAAGTCAATGGCTTCGCCGGAGGTACGATATAAAAACACTGGCCGATCTTTCGCCGGAAGAGATAGTGAGCGGACCATTTGCCCAGATAATCAGGTACAAAGCTCATCCGAAAGATTCCTTTCTCGGCTCCTCTGCATATGATTTTTACAAAATATGCCTGCAGGACAATTCCATTCTTGCCGTTATCCGTGATTATAAGACTATAAAACTGAGCCCTTTTACACTTTACATAATTACGCACGAACTTATTCACATAGTCAGATTCAGTGAATTCATCCAGAACTTTAATGCATCAAATGAAGAAAAATTAGCGGAAGAGACGAGGGTTCACAACAATACACATGAAATACTCAAATCTATTAAATTACCGGGGCTTTCAAATGTTCTTCAATTTTATGACAAATGGCGCGTCCCCGTCGATGAATTTGATGAATTATCTTTGCAGGAGGCATAGCCGGCAAACAAAATCGGTTCATTTTCTTGACAACCATGTTATGCTGACTATATTTAGTAAAATATGTTATATATAAGATAAAATTACCGCGCATATATGCAGGTATTTTATGAAATTAGGGAGGGAATAGTTTATGCCCATTTATGAATATGAGTGCACAAAATGTGGCAAAATTGAAGAAGTCATACAAAATTTTTCGGATAAGCCGCTTAATAAGTGCAGGTTTTGTTCTGGAAAACTGCATAAGCTGATATCTCATAACAGCTTTCAGCTTAAAGGAAGTGGCTGGTATGCAACAGACTATTCAAGCAGATCTCAAAGCAGTTCTACTCCTACAAAAAAAACCGGGGAAACATCTGATTCAAATAAACCTGATAAAAGCGCCGTTAAAACTTCAGAATAGTCTGTTTATTGAATAACTGGCATCTCAAAATAACCCGGTGCTTTATTATTAAATAATCCGATGCGATAATTTGTCAAAAAATTCCTAAGCATCCCTTTACAAACAGGAATGTGTGATTATAGTTTTCAAAAAATGATTTGTATATCTTAAATCAGACTTATTTAAGCAATTAATATCGTTTGTTATCATTTTTGAAGGGAGGTGGCTCCGGGCCGGGAGTAGTTAATGCGGTCATTGATAATCCGATTATTATTATAGACGATTTCTTTTATAAATAACCAATTCCAATTCGAAAAACAAAAAGGAGAATCTACACCATGAAACTCAGACCATTACATGATCGTATTTTGGTACAGCGTGTTGAAGAAGTAACAACAACAAAGGGGGGAATTATTATTCCTGATACGGCCAAAGAAAAGCCGGCTGAAGGGAAAGTAATAGCTGTCGGAAACGGGAAGATCAACGAAGACGGCAAAAAAATCCCTCTGGACATCAAAAAAGGAGACAGAATCCTGTTCGGTAAATATTCCGGGACAGAGGTTAAGATCGAAGGCGATGAATATCTTATTATGCGGGAAGATGACGTGCTTGGAATAATCGAATAATTGTAATTTAATTGCGATAAACATATAAATGGAGGGTAGATTAAAATGGGTTCTAAAATTATTAAGTACAACATGAAAGCCCGCGAAGCTATGCTAAAGGGCGTGCAAACACTTGCCGATGCAGTCGTTGTGACTCTCGGCCCGAAAGGAAGAAACGTTGTTATTGACAAATCATGGGGATCACCGACTGTTACCAAAGACGGCGTAACGGTTGCCAAAGAGATCGAACTCGAAGACAAGTTCGAAAATATGGGCGCACAGATGGTGAAAGAGGTTGCCAGCAAAACAAGTGATATGGCCGGTGATGGAACAACCACTGCGACAGTTCTTGCCAGATGCATTTATGAAGAAGGGCAGAAACTCGTAGCAGCCGGCAATAACCCGATGGCAATAAAACGTGGTATTGACAAGGCCGTTGAAGTGGCGGTTAAAGAACTTCACAGAATGAGCAAACCGACCAAGGATCAGCGCGAAATTGCACAGGTTGGTACAATATCCGCGAACAATGACGAGACTATCGGAAACATAATTGCCGAAGCAATGAACAAAGTTGGGAAAGAAGGCGTAATCACTGTTGAAGAAGCCAAAAGCATGGACACCACCCTTGAGGTCGTTGAAGGCATGCAGTTTGATCGCGGTTATCTTTCTCCGTACTTTGTAACAGATCCTGAAAAAATGACGGTCTCGCTTGATGATGCTTACATTCTCATCAACGAAAAGAAGATCAGCAATATGAAAGATCTCCTCCCCATTCTTGAGAAAATAGCCAAGATGGGCAAGCCGCTTCTAATCATTGCAGAAGATATTGACGGCGAGGCCCTTGCGACACTTGTTGTTAACAAGCTGAGAGGAACCCTTCATGTGGCCGCAGTTAAAGCCCCAGGCTTCGGAGACAGAAGAAAAGCGATGCTTGAAGATATCGCAATTCTTACCGGAGGACAGGTTGTGTCTGAAGATCTTGGAATAAAACTGGAAAATATTTCCCTTGAAGATCTCGGAAAAGCAAAAAGGATCGTAATCGACAAAGACAACTCAACAATAGTTGACGGAGCAGGTTCACGCTCAGCACTTGAAGGACGTGTAAAGCAGATCCGCGCTCAAATTGATGAAACCACGTCTGATTATGATCGCGAAAAACTTCAGGAGCGCCTTGCCAAGTTGATCGGCGGTGTGGCTGTTATTAATGTCGGAGCTGCTACTGAAACTGAAATGAAGGAAAAAAAGGCCCGCGTTGAAGATGCTCTTAATGCAACCCGTGCCGCTGTTGAGGAAGGCATTGTTCCCGGCGGCGGTGTGGCGCTGGTTCGCTGCCTTGAAGCTTTGGAGAAAATCAAGATCAAATCTGATCAGAAGCTCGGCGTAAAGGTAGTTATGCGTGCGATTGAAGAGCCCTTGAGGCAAATTGCAAATAACGCCGGTCAGGAAGGATCGGTTGTAATTGATAAGGTAAAGAAAGGTGAAGGTTCATTCGGATATAATGCCGAAACCGACACTTTTGAAGATCTTATTGCAGCAGGTGTTATTGATCCGACAAAGGTTGTACGTTTCGCGCTTCAAAACGCCGGAAGTGTTGCATCCCTTATGCTTACCACAGAAGCCATGATTGCCGAAAAACCCGAACCCAAACAGGAAGGAATGCCCGGTGGCGGCGGCCACGGCGGAATGGGCGGAATGGGCGGAATGGGCGGAATGATGTAACTCGATAACGAGCGATAACTGAACTATAAAAGCCCTTGTGTTCTTGTACACGAGGGCTTTTTTTATTGAAAATGGATTTAAACTTAAATACTTGACAAACAAGCAATTTCAGACTAATAACTATTCGCAATACTAATCAAAAGCCTTTATAAACAGTTTGTAGCCGGCTGCTATTTATCTTTAACCTGCAACATAACAAGACGAGGCGTTATATGCGGAATATATCAAATAACAAAAAAATTTTTACGTTTATTTGTATATTAACCACATTGATTATTGTACCCATCTGTTACGCTCAGGAAGATTCGCAGAGCATTGAAAACGAAGTGGGATTCTATTACACAGTCAAAAAAGGCGATACGCTCTGGGATGTTTCAAACAGATTTGCAGATTCTCCATTTCTCTGGCCTGACCTGTGGAAAGATAACCAGCATATTTTAAACCCTCACCTGATTTACCCGGGCAACAGGCTGCTCCTCTTTAAAAAGAAAGACACCGATATAATAATTGACAAAAAAGTTGAAGAAATAGTTGCTGCACCCCAATTGGCTCTACCCCAACCGCAGGAAATCAAGGAAGAAATTAAATCCTATAAGTGTTTTTCAATTGATAAGGTTGGTTTCATTAGAAAAGAGCCTGTTATACCAAGCGGTTCTTTATTTAAAGTCAAAGATGACAAAGAGCTGGCAAGCACAGGTGACCTGGTATACATAAGGCCTGGGAAAAATATAACTTTTATTCCCGGAGCAAGATATACTGTTTTCAGGATGTTTGGGCCATTAGTAGATGAGAAAACGAAAGCCTTGATCGGCACCCAGCATTACCTAACCGGTGTTGTGGAAATCAAAAAGATCGAACCGTTATATGCCATAGCCGAAATTATCAAGACATACAGGGCAATTGCCATCAGTGATCAATTGATGCCATATGAACCAAAATCTCCTGAAATACCTATAACAGAATGCGAAAAAGGCATCGACGGGGCTATTATATCCGCTGAGGAAAAAAGAGAAATAATTGGTGATAATACCGTGGTATTTATTAATAAGGGCATAAATGACGGCATCAAACCGGGGCAGTCTTACAGCATATATTACCAGGAGAAACAAAAAATCTCTCCTGACAGCAAAAAAGAGATGTATCTTGCTCCGGTTGATTTTGGATCGCTTATTGTGCTTCAAACAGAGCAGACGACATCGTCTGCTTTAATTACCAGGTCCGATAAGGATATTAATCCTGGAGCAAAAATCAGAAGCCCTGTCGAACAGTAGTCTTTTCGGCTATTTTTACACCCGCTCCCAGGTTACTCTCAAAACTTCCTGATATGTTGTTATTCCTTTAAGGAGTTTTTTAACGGCGTTTTCCCTCAGGGTAACCATTCCCTCTTCCCTTGCTTTGCTCCTCATGGATTGCAGGTCGGTGCCGGCAGTCGTCATCTTTTTTATGGTCTCACTGTAAGGAAGCACTTCAAATATGGATGTCCTGCCAAAATATCCCGTACCCCTGCAATTGATACAGCCCTTTCCCCTGTAAAGCCTCACCCGGCTTTTTCCTCCCACCTCAAGCCCCATTGCGCTTAACTCGGCGCATTCCATTTCAAACGATTCTATACAATGTGGGCATATTTTGCGGACAAGCCGCTGAGCTAAAATTCCTACCAGTGTAGCCTGAATCAAAAAAGGCGGTATTCCCAGATCGAGAAGGCGGGTTATTGATGAGGGAGCGTCATTTGTGTGAAGCGTCGAAAGGACAAGGTGACCCGTCATGGCAGCTTGAACTGCATTCTGGGCGGTCTCGATGTCTCTCATCTCTCCTATCATTATTATATCCGGGTCCTGCCGCAGAATATTTCTTAATATCGTTGCGAATGTTATATCCACGGCAGGCTGTACGGCGATCTGGTTAAAATCCTCATGAATCATCTCGATCGGATCTTCTACTGTTGTAATATTTATACCGGGTGAAGAAAGATGCCTTAAGGTAGAATAAAGAGTTGTCGATTTTCCGCTGCCTGTAGGACCGCAAACCAGGACAATTCCATGGGGCATATTGATAAACTGATTGTAGCGGATCAGATCGGTCGGTGTAAAGCCGAGCTGTTCAAGCTCCTGGAAAAGAATATCAGGATCCATGATCCTCATCACGACTTTCTCTCCGAATGCCACCGGAAGGGTTGAAACCCTCATCTCCACCGCGGTATTGCCTTTATCCGTCTTTATTCGTCCGTCCTGGGGTCTTCGTTTTTCGGACATATCGAGTCGTGACATGTTCTTTATTCTGCTCACAACCGCAGAATGCACATTTTTTGGAAGTTCATAAACAGAGTGCAAAACACCGTCGATTCTCATCCTGACAAGGCTTATATTCCTCTTGGGTTCAATATGTATATCACTTGCTCTCTGGTCAAAGGCATATGAAAAAAGATGGTTGACGGCGTTAATTATATGTTTGTCATTTGATGGGAGCTCGTCAGCAGATGAGAGGCGAAAATATTGTTCAAGATTTCCGAGATCCACCGATGGTCCTGCAAACTCGTGTTCGGCAGCGGCAATGGACCTTTTAAAACCAAAGAACTCGTTAATAAGTTTAATAATATCCGATTTGGAGCTCACAACCACGATGACTCTCATCTGGATTGCCCGCGCAATATCATCAAAAACTTCGATATTAAACGGATCCGGTGTTGCTACGGTCAGGCATCCATTTTCAACAGAAACAGGAAGGATCTTGTGCTTCATTGCAAAAGACCTGGGAATGGTGGTTGTTACAATATTAAGATTTAATTTTATCGGATCTATTTTCTTAAACGGCAAGCCCCATTCTTCAGCAAGAGCCTGGTAAATGACATCTTCATCAGCTATTTTTAAAGATCCGTCGGCTCTCTGATATTTCTGGGAAACTATAATATCTATAATTGAGACATCTGCTGCTGAATTTATGCCCGAAGGGTCCTTTTTCAGTCTTGATTTTTCAATTTTCCGTTTTAAGACATCTATCTTTTCAAGTGTTTCTTTTACCTGCTCCCTGCTTATAATTTTTTTTCTGAGAAGAGCCCTGCAAACACTTTCGGATGATATCGGATTCTGCTTATCTGTGCCGGTTGTTTTGGAATTGATCATGTTTTTTTATGTAAATCTCTCAGTTTAATTAAACCTTTCCTTCCACCATATGTAAAAGAAATTTCTTGGTGAGGCAAGTGGATCCAACGCAATAATACCAGCCGAGGTCAATTGACTTGCAGCATTCGGAACCGTACTTCCTATCGAAATGAAAAGTTCCTGACCGGTTTCGCTGATCACCATAACGGGCTTGGAGGGAATCCCTCCTCCCAGGAAAAGGCTTCGTTCGAGGACAGTATCGTGGTTGGCATCGAATAATGCAGCGGCTCCCGTTTTATATTTGAGAGCATAAAGCTTGCCCTCACCTCCCGGTAAACAGGGATCATCATTTGGAAGAAAAGTCGTAATATATAATGTTTTATAAAAAACAGTATTCCCGGCCAGCACTTTCTCACCGGTCGCGAGATTGATATACCACCCTTTATCGATCCCATTGCCATCAACATCGCTGGTGGGATTATCAAGATTCGGGGGAGTAGTCGTTGTATATGTAACATTGACCAGGTCGGTTTGAATAATGGTTGTGGAATCATGCGAATCCTTAATGCTGTAAATGCTGTCCGGTCCCGTTGTTTTTTCGCATGTATTTTCTCTATCTCCGGTGCCTGCAAATAAAAGGTCGTACCCTCTTTCAAGGGTTACGGCAACCGGGTAGAAAAATTTTTTAATGTAAGATGAATTATCTGCCTGGAAAAGTCTCTGCGCATCCCACCTTAAAATATTTTGATCAGTTTCCGGAAACTCGAGTTGGTCTCCATCCGAATCCTTGAACCATCCGATCCTCCATATGCGTCCCCCCATATCTCCCACGTAAAGTTTGTCCACGAATCCATCACTGTCTTCATCCAACGCATTGATTGAACTTGGTATGCTGTAAGTCATGCCGGGAACGGTAGTAATATTGGAGCCGGTTATAGCGCTGTTGCCCGTCCACATTCTCACTAAAATTCCATTTAAAATATTAATGGCAAGAACCGCTCTGCCTTTAGCGTTAGTAGAACTGTAACCTCCTCCTACAAACATTACGGGCGTTCCTGTATCATCATCGGCATCCGAAGTTTTCACCATGCCGAACACCGGCTCAGACCATGTTTCGCCCAGTTCAGCTTCGGGAATATTTGTTGCCGTGGAAATAGAACGTTCAAATTTCCACAAAAACCTGGGTGCAACCGGATTTGTGACATCAAGAGCAAAATAACTGTTCCCGCCTTTTCTTTCCCCGCAAATGAGAATTACCTGGTCGCCTGTATCCAGAATTCCATCATTATCTATGTCTTTAAAATAGATTGCAGGGCTTGAGTCCACATAAAACTGATGTGAGAAACCTTCCACCATATACTTTAACCGGGGCAGCTGGTCTGGTGGAATAAAAGCCCATTCCTCTTTTCCGTAGTTTGTTTCTGTGTCAACACCTTCCGATGTTTCTATGTGGGCGTCATGTACAGCATGGAGCATACCGCCGTTTGAGCCGAAAAAGACATACGTTTCGGAAGTGGCGCCATAATTGTACCGAAAAACGGCCGGTTCACTGTGTAAAACATCTCCGGTTATAACAGCTCTGTTTTCATCGATATTACCATCCACATCCTCGTCAAGCGCGTCTGCTCCCCTCACGAAATTAATGACTGTTGGCCTTCCGCTTATGGCGGTTGGATCCGCAAGTTTGGCGGCAGTAAGATAAGTTGTGTTGCTTGTTTTAAATTCATTGGAAGTATCCGTCAAATCAGGATTAGAACCCAGGTAGGTATAAATCTTTCTGTTCGCATTTTCGATATAATTGCATTCCGTTCCCGTACAATCCGGGGATGAAAACTCAACATTGGACCAGTTTTTAGTCGCCCAGTAAGATACGGCTGTCTCCTTCAACGCGCCGTTGGGGAATGTTGCCGGATCACCATTTTTGTCAACAATCTGGAGAGTTGTTTCATTAATGCCGAATTTTACAACATTGCCCTCCCAGAAATTCCCTCCGGTTGGTTTAAACAATGCAAGATAAATCCTGTTCCCACTGGTAGTTCGGGTAACAGGCACAACCGGAGCCGTAAATGTGCTTGTCTGGGTCAGTATTGCATTTACTGCGGCAAGAATTGCCGCGCTTAAGCCTCCGGCAGAATCTGCGGTAAAATGGTATTTCCCGTAATCGGATTTGGTGGTGTCATAAAAATTAAATTTTCCGTTACCATTGTTGCTCGTATTGATAAGATAAAAGTTGCTTTCCCTGCTGGGCATGACTCCTACAGTATAGGTCTTCACATTCTGAAACCCCGTGACATAGCCGACCATGTCATGGGAATATAAGTAATAGGCGACATCGTCGAGCCAGGTTGAACCTTCTATGTTTTGAGGAATGGCAAATATCGAATTGTCGGCCTTGACATTCCCTTCTCCGATCCCCGCCCCGTCCCCGTCGTAGTCCGACAGAGTGGTGGGCAGGAACTGGCTGGCACCCGTCTGATCTTTTGAAGGAATACCGGAAGATACCACGATGACATATTGATCCTGGCAATAATTGGCCGCAACCCCTGAAGATGGCGAATTGTAGTACCCTCCTATGGTTGCCAGACCCTCTGCAAGCGGAGAATAATTTACCGTTCCCAAATTGTTGATATTGTTTACATAGTTTGAATCAAGGGTATTGGCATCAGGGTTCCCCTCCACTACGGTGGCTACAACATCTCCAAGAGGCTGAACATTGGAAGCTCCGTTTGTTGTTGATGTAAAACTGTAAATACCGAAATCGGCTTTATTGCTCGTAATCTTCCCGACGGAAAGCAGCGCCTGTTTGGCATAGTAAAAGCGGCTTTTTGCCGGCAAATCGCTTCCGTTTCCAATATACGACCCAAAAAACAACCAGTTCATATAATTCTTTGAGTATCTGAATATTGTAGCGTTATCTTTTATTAAAAGGCCTGTATCAGGATCGGTAACGGTTGTTGTAGAAGGTGCAACCGGCAGAGTTATCTCTCTATATACTTCTGGAACGACTCCTTCCGGACTGATTTTTATTTTCCATGTATTGCCGCTGGTGGCATCCAAACCGTTTGTATAGCTGTCCGGTTCAAGGTTATCCAGAATTTTTACCAGGCACCAGGTTCCTCCATGGTTTACAGCCGCATAGCCCTTTTCGTTAAAAAAACCGTTTACTCCTGTACATGTTCCACCACCTGTGGGAGGAGGTGGCGGATAAATGATTTCATATAGCGTTCCTGATGCTATATTATTGATATTTTTATATCTTCTTACAATTTCGCCTGTCTGAAACGTTCCTGTAATAGAATCGATTTCAAGATGAAGTTGAGCTCCAATATATGTCTTTGAGACAACATTGGCTGTTGCCCCTGAAGTAACCCCTTTTATGCCGGCTCCCACCGCAAACTGATAGTTGGTTTCATTTACGTTTGTTAATATAAGTTTTGTGTAAGTTTGCACAGGTGCCACAGTTCCGCCGGCTTGAACAACATCACAGGAAGGTGAAACCACAGGTGTATAGTCGGTATTGTTATCATAAGACGGATGCCACGTGATCTGTTCCATTTCAGCGCCATTGTCGAGCAGAAAAACTATGTTAGGTCCCACTTCGTTGGTTGTCACCATGAACATGCATGTATCATCGGCAGAAACTATTCCCGAAACCG
>JAABQB010000051.1 GCA_011391695.1 Desulfobacteraceae bacterium
TAACTCCCTGTTCCCATAATAGATGTACGCTAAAGAGCCCTTACAGCGCTGCTTAAGAAAATCGCCCAGTAATTTATAAAAGTTTTCTATTCCGTCTTTGCTTTCCATCCGTATTCCATAAGGAGGGTTGGAGACAATAGCATAACCGTTCAGATCAGCAATTTTGTTAAAATCGGTCACCTTCAAGGATATTTTGTCCCCGTACGGAAGCTGTTTTATATTTTCCATTGCGGTGTATACGGCCTCTTTTGAAATGTCGCTTCCGGAAATCAATCCTGCCGGAATGGAACGCATACTCTTGGACGCTTCATCTTTAACGGATTTCCATATCCCGGCATCAAAATCAGGAAGCATCTGGAATCCAAATTTTTTCCTCAGAATTCCCGAAGGAATACTGCAATAATGCATCAAAGCTTCACAGAGAAGAGTTCCGGAACCGCACATCGGATCATAGAACGGCTTATCCCCGTTCCATCCGGCAAGTCTTATGATTGCAGCCGCAACCGTTTCCTGTATCGGAGCCTTTACCGTTTCACCGCGGTATCCTCTTCTGTGAAGAGACCCTCCGGAAGTATCAAGCCCTATTGTCGCCCTGTCATTTTCAATATGAAGATTTATCCAGACATCAGGGTTGTCCGGATCAACATCCGGCCTTTTGCCGCAATTATCTCTGAAAAAATCCGCAATCGAGTCTTTCAAACGAAGGCCGGCATACTGGGAATGAGTGATTTTGCTGTTTGAAACTGTTGCAAATACAGCAAAGGTGTTTCTTTCTGAAAAGATGGCGGACCAGTCGATCTTTTTCGCGGTTTTATAAAGAATTTCTGCTGTCTCACAATTAAAAGCAAAAAGCGGTGCAATCACGCGCGTAACCAAACGGGATGAATAATTTATACGGTACAATGTTCTTTTATCGGCTTCGAAGTAAATACCTCTGTATGCGGGATGTATCTCTTTAGCGCCAAGCTCCTCCAGTTCCACGGCACCCATATCCTCGAGTCCGTCAGAAATCTGGGCAAAGTATCTGTTTGTTTCCTGATATTTAAACATTATGGATTATCGTTTCTGGTTTATGGTTTATGATTTAGTGATGAGTGATCTTCTTCCAATGGCTATTGCCATTCTTTCAAGGGCATTTTTAAGCAATGACCGCCGGCAGCCAAAATTGAGCCTTACAAAGCCCGGTGTACCGAATTCTTTCCCTTCAAAAAGCCCGACACCCGCATCTTCAAAAAACTTTACTGGATCTTCAATGCCGCTCTGTCTTGTATCAATCCACGCAAGATAAGTGGCTTCAATTTGCCGAGACGAAAGCCCCGGCATCTTGTTGATGGAACTTATGACAAGATCACGATTTTTTCGCAGATAATCAAGAAGAGCGGCATGCCAGTCATGGCTGTCACGATACGCGGCAATTGCAGCAATGTAACCCATAGTATTTACACGCGGAACAATTCCATTCATTGCCGCATAAAAGCTTTTCCGCAATTCCGGATTTGATATTATTGCAAAAGAACAGCCGAGACCGGGCAAATTAAAAGTCTTGCTTGGAGCCATAAGAGTTATTGTAAGGTCGGCTATTTCGTTAGAAAGGGAAGCGATGGGAATATGGCACTTTCCAGGCTCCAGCAGCAAACCGCAATGAATTTCGTCGGAACTTATAATAATACCGTGCCTTGAGCAGATTGAAGCAAGAGAGCTAAGCTCATCAATGTTATAAACACGCCCGACAGGATTATGGGGGTTACAGAGCAGAAAAAGGCGTGTGCGTTTAGTTATAGCTTTTTCAATGCTTTTAAAATCAAATTCCCATTTGCCGTTTGATTCAACAAGATCCGTTTTTATAAGATTCCGGCGGGAGTTTGCCGGAGCTGTGAGAAATGGAGGATAAACAGGAATTGCGGTCATAACATCATCTCCGTCTTCACCCACCGCTCTGCATACAACGTTAAGCCCTGTCACAAGTCCCGGCAGCCACACTATCCATTCTTTTTCAACTTTCCACCCATATTCATTTTTCATCAAACTGACGATTATTTCGTTGAGCTCCTGAGGCGG
This sequence comes from Desulfobacteraceae bacterium, assembly GCA_011391695.1. Classification (GTDB taxonomy): domain Bacteria; phylum Desulfobacterota; class Desulfobacteria; order Desulfobacterales; family RPRI01; genus RPRI01. Next base: position 2,059 of record JAABQB010000051.1, read on the forward strand.
AAGCGTATAACCAAATACACCGTGACCGATTCTTTTAATTAAAGCGTCCCTTACGGCAGGAGGGGAAACAAAATCCATGTCAGCAACCCAAAGAGGAATAATATCTTTTCCCTTGTACTTATCCCACTTCATGCTGTATGTGCCGCTCCTGTCAACAGGAGTATCAAAATTATATTGATCCACCATTTTCAAATTATACCTATGAATCCTGGATCACTAACTCTTTTGGAGGTGATCATGTTATTTTAACTTGCCTGACACAGCTTCAACTGTCTGCTTGTTTAATTTTCTTGCACAGGAAGTCCAATCCATACTGGAACCGACTCCGTGCTCATCTGAAACTACAAGATTTCCTCCCGGGGCAAAAAGCTCGAAGCGCGTATCAAGAGAAACAGAACCTGCTCCAAATCCGACAACAATCCGTGCCGCTTTGCTTCCGGCATTGTATTTTATTATGGTTACTTTAAGGAGATAAGTTCCCTTTATATACTGGTTGCGATTTTCTATAAGACTGGCTTCATAACCTGCCTTGTTGAGCATTCTTACGAGATCCTTGCCCATAAAGTCATTCAACTGCTCCCGCTGGTCTATCTGGGCTTGTGTCAGGCCATCACCGCCCATGTCCATCAACACATTCATTTTGGGTTTTTTGCCGGTTGAAACGGATTCGGATAAAGTATCGGCCTCAGCTTTCTGAGTCTCTTTTTTAATTTCCTTCGCCGCTTGTGGAGCCTCTGTTCTCGAATGACACCCGATTGAAATAATCAGACAAAGCAAAGTTACAATCCATATAGATTTTTTCATAAAATATTCCCCCTTATCTTTTGATATAAGTTCACTGACTCTGGTTTATAGCTTCTGATTTCTGGTTTAGGTTTCTATTTTTTTCACTCACCTCTCAACTTGATCCTCTGACAGATGCTCCGGACATGTTCGAATTAGTCAGGTAGACACCTGAGGATACCAATATTGTCCCGGTCAGCAAAGAAAGCGTAACAGGCTCTTTTAATATAAAAAAAGCAAGAAACACCGCGCTTACCGGTACAAAGTTTATAAAGAGGCTTGCCCTTGAAGGTCCTATTTTTTTTATACCTTCATAATACCATACAAATCCAAGGACTGTTCCGAAAAATCCGAGATAAACTATTCTCAGCCAATCTGAAACAGAATATGCCAACATTTTGAAAGCAATGCCCTCATACCATGCAGGAATAAAAAGGAAAGCGGTTCCGGCTAATGAAGAATATGTTATAGCGACTACAGGAGAAAGATCCGACATGACTGACTTGCCTATTAACGAAAAAGCAACCCAGCTCAAAACGCAGCAGAAGATATACAATTCACCCCATCCGAGGCTTCCGCTTAAAATCTCAAGAGGATTTCCCCTCGATATTACAACTATGGCTCCTGTAACTGATATTGCCACTCCCGCAAGTTTGAATACATTTAATCTCTCCTTGAAAAAATACGACGCAAGAAGAGTTATAAAAACAGGATTATTTGCGATGATCAGAGCCGCGCGTCCGGCATCTATTATTTTAAGCCCTTTGAAGAAAAAAATATTGTATGAAAATATCCCAGTCATTCCGAGAAGAATTACGTGTATAATCTGATTTTTTTTTAGTGCCGGGAAATTACCCTCCATTTTCCATGTGAAGAAAACAAGGCAAACTGAAGCCACCGCAAATCTTAAAAACGAGGCCGAATATGGTTCCACATTTTGCGCAACCATTCTTCCGGCAACGAATGTTCCTCCCCAGAAAAAAGCCGTCAGGAGCAGTTTGATATATACAAGCAATAGATATCTCGATTTTTGATTTGTGGTTCGTTGATCGTGAATCTTGGTTTGTTTTTCGAAGTTCGATGTCCGATATTCGACTTTCCCCTCACGCCTTTCGCCTCATGCCTCCTAATTCTTTCCGCAGCACTTTTTGAACTTTTTGCCGCTACCGCAAGGGCATGGATCATTTCTCCCGACCTTATTCTCTTCTCTTTTCACAGGTTTTTTGGCAACTCCTTCGTCCTCGCCGGAAAACAGAAGTTTCTGTTCCTTCGGTTTTCTTATTTCTTCTATTTTTTCTGGTTCGGATATCTGGATCCTGAACATAATATTTACAATCTCTTCCTTGACTCTTGAAATCATATCCTGGAACATCTCGAAACCCTCTTTCTTATAAACCACAAGAGGATTCTGCTGGGCATAACCCCTGAGACCTATCCCCTCCTTGAGATGATCCATCGAAAGAAGATGATCCTTCCAGAGGTTATCTACTGTCTGGAGCATAATGACGCGTTCAAGATGCCTGAAATCTTCAGAACCTACCAGTTTCTCTTTTTCATTATAGATTGCAAGGGCTTCATCATAAATAAGTTGTTCAAGGCCTTCTTTTGTCATTCCTTCCAGATTACCGCTTAAATTATTCATACGAAAGTTAAACTGCTTGAAAACCGCTTCTGATACTCCGTTTAGATCCCATTCTTCAGGGAGCATCTTTTCGTCGGCAAAAGTAATTGCAATATCTTCAGCTTTTTCCTGAATCATGCTTTCAATAGCAGACTTGAGACTTTTCCCGTTAAGAGCTTCGCGCCTCTGCCTGTATATTACTTCGCGCTGCTGGTTCATCACGTCATCATATTCAATGAGTTGTTTTCTTATATCAAAGTTGTGCCCTTCAACCTTTGCCTGGGCATTTTCAATTGCCCTGCTGATAAGATTGTGCTCAATGGGTTCACCCTCTTGCATTCCAAGCTTTTCCATAATGCCTGTAATTCGCTCGCCTCCAAAAATCCTGAGAAGGTCATCCTCAAGGGCAAGATAAAATCTTGAGGAACCCGGATCTCCCTGCCTGCCTGACCGCCCCCTGAGCTGGTTGTCTATGCGCCTGCTTTCGTGCCTTTCGGTTCCTAAAACATGAAGCCCGCCAAGCGCGGTAACTCCTTCCCCCAGCACAATATCTGTTCCACGCCCGGCCATGTTAGTCGAAATGGTAACAGACCCTTTCTGACCTGCCATGGCAATAATTTCAGCCTCTTTTTCATGATTCTTTGCATTCAATACCGTATGCTTAATGCCTCTCTTTTTAAGTTTTGTGCTCAAACCCTCTGAAACGTCGATCGAAACCGTACCAACCAGGACAGGCTGGCCTTTTTTGTTGAGTTCTGCGATTTCATCGAGGGCGGCTTCGTATTTTTCTTTTTTCGTCTTGTAAATGACATCCGGATAATCTTCCCTTATCATTGTCATATTTGTTGGAATAACAATCACATCAAGATTATAAATTTTCTTGAATTCGGCAGCTTCTGTGTCGGCTGTGCCTGTCATTCCTGAAAGTTTATTATACATGCGGAAGTAATTCTGAAATGTAATCGTTGCAAGAGTCTGATTTTCATTCTCTATTTTAACATTCTCTTTGGCCTCAAGCGCCTGGTGCAAACCGTCACTATAGCGACGCCCGGGCATCAATCGACCTGTAAATTCGTCAACAATTATAACTTCTCCGTCTTTTACTATATAGTCAACATCCAGTTTAAACAATGTATGTGCCTTTAAGGCCTGATTAATATGGTGCAGCAGTTCTATGTGTTTCGGATCGTAGAGGTTGGATATCTTCAACAATCCTTCGGCTTTTGCAACTCCCTCTTCGGTCAGCACAACGGCCCTTGCTTTTTCATCAATTGAATAATCTTTCCCGTCTTTAAGAAGCGGAACTATTCCATTAACCTGGTAATACAAATCGGTGGATTTTTCAGCGGGACCTGAAATTATAAGCGGGGTTCTTGCTTCATCTATCAATATGCTATCCACCTCATCTACAATCGCAAAATTGAGTTCAGGCTGGACCAGATATTCCTTGTTAAACTTCATGTTGTCTCTCAGGTAGTCAAAGCCGAATTCATTGTTCGTTCCATAGGTGATATCAGAGCTGTATGCCGCTTTACGTTCCGGATCGGTTAAGCCATGCAATATGGTTCCTACTGAAAGCCCGAGGAATCGATAAATATTCCCCATCCACTCAGTGTCTCGTTTGGCAAGATAATCGTTTACAGTAACAATATGAACTCCTTTACCCGTGAGTGCGTTAAGATACGCGGGAAGTGTCGCCGCAAGAGTTTTTCCTTCACCAGTTTTCATTTCAGCTATCTTCCCGCCATCAAGCACCATCCCACCGATCAACTGAACATCAAAATGTCTCATATTAAGTGTTCTCAAGGAAGCTTCCCTGACTGTGGCAAACGCTTCAGGAAGAATCTCATCAAGTTTTTCACCGCGCCCAAGCCGCTCCTTGAATATTAATGTCTGATTCTTAAGTTGTTCATCACTCATGGAATGAATCCCTGATTCCAGAGAGTTAATCATTTCCACTGCAGGATTGAGCGCTTTTATCTCCCGCTCGTTTTTGCTGCCAAATATTTTGGTTAAGAAATTTCCTATCATTACCATCTTCCTTTTGTTTGAATACTTATCCGGTTTCAATCCGGAAAATGACCTTGTTTAAGCTATCCCGTCATCAAGTGAGGGATTTAATTCAGGGCTTCAATTTAATAATTATTATTCTACTTTGCAATATATAAGGTGTCATTTTGAGTGGAAAATCTTGTTATCTCTTTGATAGGCACAAACGGAATTTCACCAGATCTGAGGGCCAAATAAAACGCCCCTCTTTAAATGGATAGGGGCATGTCTGTAAGGAAAGTTTTTTATAATGCAAAATTAATTCAGCATATAATTGTCCGGATTAACGGGAATGCCGTTTAAATGCACCTCATAATGGACATGAGGACCCGTGCTTCGGCCACTATCGCCAACGAGAGCAATGATTTCCCCTCTCTTCACAAAACTACCCGGTTTCTTCAATAACTTACTTGCGTGTGAATAGCGGGTTACCATTCCGTGGCCATGATTTATTGCAATCGTATTTCCAAACAATCCATTATACTCGGATAGTGAAACAGTACCGTTTGCAGTTGCGACTATGGGCGCGCCATTATACGATGCAATGTCATATCCTTTGTGAAATTCCCGTAAACCTGAAAATGGAGAAGTCCGGTATCCGAAAGTTGATGTCACAGACCCCTGGGCTGGGCGAATTGCAGGAGTCGAAGCAAGGAGGCTGCGCTGCTCCTCAAAATAGGTTATTATTGACTTAAATCCCTCTGTCTGTGACTTTACAGCCACATTCAGCTCTTCAACCTGCTCATGCATTTCACGCATTAGACTGTCATGTTTTTCTGATAGCGATATTCTGGGATTAAGATCCTCTGGAGCCGAACCCCCAACTCCAAAAAGACCTTCCTGCAATGCATTCTTTTTTTTATTTCTTATGTTGGCTATAGACCTTATTTTTTTTTCAAAATTGTACAAATCTCCAAGCTTTGCCTTAAGATTCGAAATTTCACCTGCAAAAAACTGTATCTGCTTGCGCTGGTTGGTTACTTCATCCTGCTGAACTGACAATTTGCTCTGAAGATAACGATGATTCAAAGAAGCTTTTTTTAATGCTACATAATCATATGCAAAATAGCCTGAAAGGATTAACCCGGCGGCAAGGGAAAACAAAGCATACCGTATGATTTTTCCGGAAGCGTTTATCTGTTTTATTGGAGAGCCTGAATCGCGTAATATTAAAAAAGAGATTCCCTTTTTCCCCATGCTAAACATACCACCTTATGAAATAATTGTTTGTTTCCGACCTGCTTCAGCATTAACAGGATAAGGCCTTTTAGAGCAATAAACATCTGGTATATCAATAGGTTATGATATTATGATTTTATTTATTGCTTGACGGATACCATGATACAAGGAGCCTGTCAAGTATTTCCGCTCAAATCGGAAATTACCTTAAAATATCTTGATAATGAGAAGGGCCGCCTTGTCTTTCAAATGCAATATCACTCGGGACAGACAGGGCCACCCTTCCCGTTTGAGAGGCGGATTTTCCTCTCGAATCTTTGAACCATCGAATCCCCATATAATATCATGCTATTCCAAGTTTGAATTTCAAAGATTTTAATGTGTTTTTCATGAGCATTGTGATTGTCATAGGTCCGACTCCGCCCGGAACAGGTGTTATGTAACCAGCAATCTGCTTGGCTGCTTCAAAATCGACATCACCTTTCAATATGGCAATCTTTTTCCCCGTTTTTTCGCTTATTTTCTCACCGACCCTGTTGACTCCGACATCAATAACGCAAGCTCCTGATTTTATCCATTCGGGTTTTACAAGATCGGGAACGCCAGCCGCAACTATTAGAATATCGGCGCGTTTGCAATGTGATGCCATATCCTTTGTTCCGGTATGAACAATCGTAACGGTTGAATTGGCGCCGGGACCTTTCTGGAGCATCATGTTGGCTATCGGTTTTCCGACAATATTTGAACGCCCGACAACAACCACCTCGGCTCCTTTTGTCTCAACTCCTGAACGAACTATCAATTCCTGTATTCCGGCAGGCGTACATGGAGGATATTTGACTTCCGAACCTCCAATCATTAAACGCCCCACATTCACGGGGTGAAAACCATCAACATCCTTGTCAGGATCAATTGCATTCAACACTTTTTTTTCATTTATATGTTTCGGGAGTGGGAGTTGGACAAGTATTCCGTTGATCGAATCATCCTTATTATATTTATCGATCAGGGCAAGAAGATCCTTTTCAGAAATATCGATCGGCTGGCTGTCCTGGACTTCCTTGAAACCGACACGGTGTGCAGTCTGGATTTTTAATGTTACATAAGACATGGAAGCAGGATTTTCACCAATTAAAATTGTTACGAGCCCAGGAACAACACCATGCTTTTCCTTAATGGCGGCAACCTCTTTTGTAATTTCATTGAGGATTTCTTCCCGGATTTCAGTTCCCAAGATTAACTTTGCTGGCATCTTTAATCTCCTTTCTAAATGTTGTTATAAATTGAAGTCGTTCCTGATTTCCCTTTTATATAATCGCCTGAAGATTTAGTCTATTCGAATATTGTTGTCAAGAAAACAAGCATTTCCACTCGACCCTTGCTCCTAAACCCTATTCCTTCGACCCTATGCCGTTTCAAGCCTGCTGCATCATCAAATCTCACCGCGACAAATGGCCTTAAATTCTGTGCTATAGGGGATAAGGAACAGACTTAAGACCTGCTGTTTCTTCGTATCCGAACATTATATTCATATTCTGGACTGCCTGCCCGGCAGCTCCCTTTACAAGGTTGTCTATTGCCGAAATCAATATCAGGCACCTGGTCCGTTTATCGATTCTGAATCCGATATCACAATAATTTGTTCCCGTTACATGTTTAGTATCAGGCAATCTGATATCATCGCATAATCTGATAAACGGCCGGCCTGAATAAAAGGATAAAAGAGATTTTGTTATATCTTCAGAGGATATGTCCGCTTTAAGCCGTGCATAAATTGTAGTGAGCATGCCTCTTGTCATAGGCACAAGATGAGGAACAAATGTTATTAGTGTTGTACTTCCGGTTTCCCTGGAAATAACCTCTTCTATTTCCGGGTTATGTCTGTGGGCGGCAACCTTGTAAGCCTTGAAGGATTCATTGACCTCACAGAAATGGGATGTCAAAGCAAGGGACCGCCCCGCTCCGCTCACCCCTGATTTTGAATCTGCAATAATGGATTCAGCCTCCAGAAATCCTTCTTTTAAAAGCGGGATCAGCGGGAGAAGCACGCTGGTCGGATAACAGCCTGGATTGCCTATTAAATCGGCACCTTTTATCTTATCATGATAGATTTCAGAAAGTCCGTAAACAGCTTTTTCAAGCAAATTTTTAGATGAATGCGGCTGATAATAAGCTTCATAAGTTTCAGAATCCCTGAATCTGAAATCGGCCGAAAGATCAATCACTTTCTTTCCTTTACTAATCAGCCCCGGAACAATTTCCATGGGTATTTTATGTGGGACAGAAAGAAAAAAAAGATCGGCCCTGTCACAAAGGTTTTCAATCGAAAGATCTTCACATACGAGATCAACATGGCCTGCCATTGAAGGGAAAACATGATCAAACCGAACACCGGCATACTGCCTTGAAGTAATAGCAGTGAGCTTTACAGCCGGATGCCCGGTAAGTATACGCACAAGTTCAGCGCCGGCATATCCTGTAGCTCCAACAACAGCGACTCTTAACATGTACCCTCCTTAAAAATACTGCGATTTCTGGTTTGTGGTTTCTCTTTCGTTCACCTTGAACCTTTAACCTTGACCCTTAAACCCATCGATTCCTGCTCTCTTACCTCCGACCTCTTCCTTGCTATCCAAGATATGCCTTCTGAACCTCTTCATTTTTGGCGAGCTCTTTTGCGCTTCCTTCCATTACAATATATCCTGTTTCCATCACGTAGGCCCTGTCGGCATATTTAAGTGCGATGTGTGAATTCTGCTCAACAACAAATACCGTAGTTCCGCTTTCATTCAGCTCTTTTAAAACCCTGAATAAATCCTGCATCAGTAGGGGAGCAAGCCCCATAGACGGTTCGTCAAGAAGAATAAACCCGGCCCCGCACATGAAAGCCCTGCCCATCGCAAGCATTTGCTGCTCACCGCCGCTTAAGGTGTCTCCCCGTTGATTCTTGCGGTCTGAAAGCCTCGGGAAAAGAGAGAAAACCCGTTCATAGTCTCTTGAAATCTGGCCGGAATCTTTGCGTGCGTACGTGGCAATTTTAAGATTTTCCATAACGGTCAGGTTACCGAAAATCCTTCTGCCTTCTGGAACAAGGCCTATTCCATGCCTTGCAACCACATGGTGGGGCGCTACTGAAAGGAGATCAACTCCTTTGAAGCTTATGGTTCCCTTCGAAACGACAGGTGCTACAGGAGGCAGAAGCCTCATTATACTCATAAGGGTTGTTGATTTCCCGGCGCCGTTTGCTCCAAGAAGAGCCACAAATTCTCCGTCTTTCACATAAAGGGATATCCCGTGCAGGGCCTCAATATTTCCGTAACGCACGTGAAGATTTTCTATCTTAAGCATGAACGGTCACCTCTTCACCAAGATATGCCTTTATTACCCGCGGATTTTTTCTTATCTCGGACGGAGTCCCTTCTGCAATTATCTCTCCGAAATCAAGAACATCTATTTTTTCACACAGAGCCATTACAACTTTCATCTGATGCTCAATCAGCCATATTGTAAGTTTAAACTTTCCCCTGATCCATTTGACCAGCTGGATTAACTGCTCTATATCTCCTGAAGCCATACCTGCCGCTGGCTCATCAAGTAAAAGTATCTTAGGTTTTATAGTAAGAGCTCTTCCAATCTCAAGGCGCCGCTGAAGTCCGTAAGGGAGGTTTTTCGGATATTCATTCTCGTATTCCTTCATTTCGAGTATTTCAAGAAATTCTCTTGCAGATTTAATCACGTTCTTTTCTCTTTCAATATATTTCCCTGTGTAAAGAATGGAGTCGATAAAGCCGTATCCAAGCCTGTAGTGCTGGGAAATACAGAGATTTTCAAGCACGGTCATGCTGTTCCAGAGGCGTATATTCTGAAAGGTTCGGGATATCCCAAGGCTCGTAACTTCGTGAGGCTTAAGGCCCTTAATCGATTTTCCGTTGAACCGGATTTCACCTTCAGTCGGTTTATAAAAACCGCTTACAAGATTGAATATCGTTGTCTTTCCGGCCCCGTTAGGCCCTATAAGCCCGAAAAGCACCCCCTCGTCAATATTCAGGTTAAAGTTTGAAACCGCCTGCAGGCCGCCAAAATAATGGTTAATGTTATTGAGTTCAAGAAGCGCCATCTTCTATTAAAGCTCCCTTGATGGGAAATACCGGCGAAGTTTAGGAAAAACATCCGTAAGCTCCCGGTTTCCCATGATTCCTTCGGGCCTATAGAGCATTAGAATTATCAAAAGAAGCGGGATAAGCACCCATTTATAAACCTGCAGGGGACGTAAAATCTCCATCAGCAGAGTAAAGCTTACGGCGCTTAAAACCGACCCGCTCAACGATCCCATACCTCCGAGATATACCATGACCATTATTTCAGTCGATTTCATAATAGTAAATGATCCGGGATTTATATAGCCGAGAACATGGGCAAAAAGGCCTCCCGCGATTCCGGCGAGGCCTGAAGAAAGAGTAAATGCAACCATTTTCATCCGATTAGTATTAACGCTCATAATCTCGGCCGCAATTTCATCGTCCCTGACAGCTATTACACCCTTTCCATAAGTTGAATTAACAAAATGGTTTAAAATCCATATGCAAACGGCCGTGAAGAAAAAAATCCATATCATGACCCATGGCAGGTTGATAACACTGGTCATGGAATCGACAACCTTGCCCATCCCCATAAAACCCCTCGCCCCTCCGATAACCTGAATATTTTCTATGGAACTTTTGACTATGTAGTTTACCGCAAGGGTAATAATGGCCAGGTAGTCTCCTCTTGTCCTGACTGAAGGGATGGCAACAAGCATGCCCGCCAGGGCAGCAGCCGCACCTCCGGCAATCAGGGTGATCGGAAATAAGAATATTGCCGAGCCCGGGGAAAAAAGAGGGCCGCCAAAAACCGGGCTCGACGTAAAAAACCAGATGTTTAAAATCGAGGTGACATAAGCCCCGACGGCCATAAACCCGGCATGTCCGCAGGAGAATTCCCCCATATAACCGTTTATCAGGTTCAGCGAGCTGCAAAGTATGATATTAATGCCTATAAACATTATTACTATCTGTTCATAGGCATTGATAAGTCCGAAGCGGGCACCGGCTACAAATATTATGGATAACAGGCCGTATAGTATTGTGGACAAATAACGCTTCATATGGAAATTCCGTTCTCTTTTTATGCCCTTTATCTTCAGATTTTTTGCGCTCTCGCTATTCCGAATATTCCGGTCGGCTTCAGGCTCAGCAGCAGAAGAAGTATGGCAAAAGCTATGAGATCCCGAAGAGTGGATGGGAATACGGCTGCAACATAAATTTCAATGAACCCCAGGATAAAGCCGCCCACAAAAGCCCCGCGTATTTCGCCTATGCCCCCTACTACCGCAGCAATAAATGCTTTCCAGCCAACCATGGCCCCCATGTAGGGTTCAAGAACAGGGTATGCGGTTACAAAAAGGACACCTGCAAGAGCTGCCATGGAAGATCCGAGAATGAATGTAAAAACTATAACAACATCGAGAGGAATTCCCATAAGCAGCACGGCTACGCTATCGTATGAGATGGCGCGCATCGCCATTCCTAATTTGGTTTTGCGGACAATGGTTTCAAGTAATATGAAAACAAGTATCGTAGTTACTATCACAAGAATCTTAACATTGGTAAAAGTAATGCCACCAATCGTATATATGCTCTTTTCTATAAGTTCGGGGAAACTTTTTCTGCTCGCGCCAAGAAGAGCAAGGTTTCCGTTTTCAAGAACAAGTCCGCACATAAGGGCAGTAATGACTACATAAAGGCGTCCGGCCCCCTTTTTCCTGAGAGGCCTGTACGCTACTCTTTCTATGGTAACGCCAACACAGGATGTAACCACCATGGTAATAATCACAGTAATCACAAATATGGTATTGCCATCCAGGACAAAGGGAAGTTGAAGCGAATATGAACCGAGAAGAAATGAGGCAATGAAAAAGGCGATATAAGCCCCGACCATAAAAATATCCCCGTGGGCAAAGTTTATAAGCAGAAGTACCCCGTAAACGAGAGTATACCCGAGGGCTATCAGTGCATAAAAGCTTCCCCATTGAAGCGCATTCAAAAAATGCTGGAAAAACATTTCTAATGTCAAATTGTTTGTCTCCGAAGAATTTAATTAGTTTCCGGATAGAAACTAATTAAAAAGGCGGGTGTTTACAATCCCGCCTTTTTAAAACAAACTTGTTCAAATCATAGTTACTAAAGCATCAAGCCGTATCACGGGCATACGGATTTATAAAATTCGAATTCTCCCGTGTTGCTGATCTTAACAACTACAGCGCACTTGCTCGGATCTCCCTCAGGATTAAAAGTCATCTTCCCTGTTATTCCGTCAAAATCCTTAATTTTGGCAAGCTGATCTTTTATCGCATCACGGTTTTTCTTCATATCGCCTGTAAGGGCGCCAGCGTTTTGAACGGCCTGGACCATGAGACGGATCGCATCCCATGTGAGAGCTCCGACATCATCAGGCACATATCCGTATTTTTCCTTATACTTGTCGATAAATTCTTTTGTTGCTCCCTGCGCTCCGGCAGCAGCATAGTGCGTGCTGAAGAACAATCCCTTGCAGTCATCACCGCAAAGGTTCATCAATTCAGCCGACCCCCAGCTGTCGCTTCCCATAATGGGTTTTTTCCAGCCAAGTTCGTGGGCTTGTTTTACAATAAGGGGAACTTCATCATAATATTGCGGGACGAAAAGAACATCCGCCCCTGATTTAACTATTTTTGTCAGCTGGGCGCTGAAATCGCGGTCTTTTGTTGTAAATGTCTCAAAGGCAACGATTGAGCCCGGTCCGTGAACTTTCTCAAAAGCTTCCTTAAAGAACTCGGCAAGTCCCTTTGGATAATCACTTGCTATATCGTAGAGAACCGCGGCTTTTGCAGCCTTGAATTCCTCTGTTGCAAAGTTGGCGGCAACAGGGCCCTGGAATGGATCAAGAAAGCAGCCTCTGAATACATAAGGACGGTCTTTCGTTGTTTTCGGGTTGGTGGACCACGGGGAAATCATGGGAGTTCCGTTGTTGTTGCAGATTTCACCGGCAGGAATAGCCTGCTTGCTGGACTGAGGCCCGATAATTCCGAGAACCTTGTCCTGGTTTATCAGCTTAAGGGCTGCTGCTGTGGCTGATTCGGCCTTGGATTCGTTATCAACATAAATAAATTCAAGAGGGTATGATTTATCTCCCAGCTTAATACCACCGGCAGCATTGACCTTCTCCTTGAACATTTCAGCCGCAAACTTTGAACCCTCGCCTACCTTGGGGATATCCCCTGTAAGTGGAATATTAAATCCTATTTTAATCGTTTTCGGCGCTTCAGGCCCGCACGAGATCAAAAAAATAACGGCCGTCAGGCAACACATAACCAATAAAATTCCTTTCCGCATTGTTCCCTCCTTTGCTCTTGACCCTTTAACCTCTTGTTATTAAGTTAGATATTACTTATCGAATCGCTATTAAACACAGGTTGCTCGATAGCACAGGCTCAAAACATTTTCAACTAATATTATCGTTCTTAAAATTGAACATATTGAAAAGCTGCCCCTATTCCATACCGGCTTTCCTCATCGTTCGAACTTCGAACTTCGACATTCGATATTCGATATTCGGCGGTCAGGTATTATTTCCTTGATTTTATTCGGCTCCCATCGCTGATCGAATCGTCAGGATGAGCGATCACCTTTTCGTTTTCTTTAATCCCGGATATGATTTCTGCTGTCAATCCATTCCTCTGACCGACTTCAACTGAGCGCTCCCGGGCTCTTCCCTTATCATTGACAAAAACTGCCCATTTCTCACCCGATCGGAAAAGAGAGCTTGCAGGGACCTGGAGAATATCCTTGCCTTCCCAGATAACAAAGTGCGCTTCAAGCCTGTATCCATCACCTAAAACACGCCACATTTCGGGCGGTGAAGTAATATCGGCAATAATCAAAACCCTCTGCTCCTCCACGCCAAGGCTCGAAATCTTGGTAAATCCTGCCGGTTCGACAACCCGTACCACGCCGAGAAGAGGTTCTTCGCCGCCCCAGCGTTTAAACAAAACCGGCGTTCCTTTTTTAATTTTAACTGCGTCCGAAGAAAGGACTTCCACGCGGACTTCGAGGTTTTCAGCATTCCCGATATCCATCAAAGGCTCCCCTGCACTGACCGCCCCCTCGCTTTCACGGTAAATTCTGAAAATATTGCCGCTGACCGGAGAAGAAATATAAAAGGTGCTGTGACTAACGGTTTTTTTAACCGGATTAAAGTTCTGCACAGTCGCCCTGGCCCTGTCAAATTCAAAACGGGCGACATCAACCGCGGCTTTTGCCGAATCCCTGACAGCACGCGACTTATTGAGCTCCGACTCTGCCTGATCAAACTGATCTTTCGCCGCATATCCTTTTGAGTAAAGCTTCGAAACCCTTTCCGACCTCTTTCCGATGTAATCGACATCAGCCGCAGCGGCACGCTCCTTTTCCTGAGCTGCGGCAAGAGCGGCCTTTGCCGCAGACACGACCGCTTCAGCTTCGGCTCGGCTCCGCGGGTCAAGAGACTGCGACTTCAAAGGCTCCAGTACAATAACCGCATCTCCCTTCCGTACCGGATCTCCCGCCTTTGCGATAATACGCCGCATATATCCGGATATTGGCGCTGAAATTACGAAGCGTTCCTTAAGGCGGGTCCGCCCCTCTTCTTCGATTGTGACCTGCAGCGACCCCCGCGAAACATCAATGAGATCGACATTAACAGCTTTGGGAATGAAACCATACAAGGTCGCAAGAACTGCAACCAGGATAATTATGATAACAGATAATTTCCTTCGCACTGCAACATTCATATATTACTCCCTGGTTTTTAATACTTCTACAAGGTCAAGATGATCCAGCTTATGGCGCACTATCAAACTGGATACCGAGGCCGATACGAAAATTACAGCTGCAGACAGCGAATATGTTTTCAGCTCGATAACCAGCGGCACCCGGAAAAGATCGGATGCCAGCGCCTGCGCAATATAAGCGCAGAGCCAGTATCCGATAATGAATCCAAAAGGAACGGCGATCAGGGTCAGCAATCCCAGTTCTCCCAGAAGAATATAAGATATTTCACCTCTTGTATAGCCCAGCACTCTGAGGCTTGAGAGCTCCCTGCTTCGCTCTGAAAGTGCTATTCTCGCACTGTTATAGACAACGCCAAAAGAGATGAAGCAGGCCATCAGCGTGGCAATAAACGTGAAAAAGAGCATCGCTCTGGCCTGAATTTCATTAAAATTACGGATTTCGTCGCTCCTCACCACGGTTCCGGAAACCCGCGCCATTTTGATAAAACGCTGATAGAGCTTCTCCCTGAACATTGAATCTGTGGCAAGGTAAGCGCCGGAAATGGCATCCCCCTCTCTCATCAGGCGATTTAACGCCGTAATATCCATGTATCCCGTCACGCCCAGATACTGTTTTACCAAAGCAACAACCGGTACCTGGCGAACCGGCTTTGATCCATCAAGAACCTCTACGGTCAGCATGTCGCCGGCTTCAACCCCGAGTATTTTACCAAGGTAATCGGTTAAAATGATACCTGAAGGTGGAAGATACATGGTCTTAAAATTATTGTCGAGCAGGAGATGCAGGCGGCTGTCAGGTTCTATTCCATTGATTGAGGTCTTGTAACTGCGGTGACCGAATCTGAATCTTGCAGGAACTGTCCTGAATGGCTCGGCGGAATTGACACCCTGGAGTCCTTTGAGTTCAAATATCGCCCTTCGGGAAGTGGGTTCGGCGAACGCAACGGTCATATCTTCCTTCTGGGAAAGAACAAACTGGACATTAATCATGTAAGCAACCGAATCCTTAAAAAACCCGCTTGAGATCATTGTGGCACAGGCAGCCGCGATTCCGAGTACTGAAAGAAAAGTCCTCACCGGCTTACGCTCAATATTCCGCAGGATAATTCTCGACGGCTGGGTCAGTCGGCGGCCAATTCCTGTTTTTTCAATCAGAGATATCCTGTACTTCGCAGGAGGCTCGGGCCGCATGGCTTCGGCAGGCTGCTGTTTGGCTGCTCGCCATAGAGAGTGCAGAGTACCGGCAAGAGCCGAGGCGATGCTTATAAGGATTGCGGCAATAATGACTCCGGGATGCAATATATATATAAGATCCGGGAATCTGTATACTTCCATATAAATGGCGCCCAGCATCTTTCCAAACCAGATGCCTCCGGCAACACCAAGAATCAGGCCGGCTAATAAAATCAGAATTACAAGTTTCGCATAATGAATACCGACATCGATATTATCGTATCCGAATGCCTTCAGGGCTGCAATCTGTTCGCGCTGAGTATTTATAGTCCGGCTCATGACGACATTCAGCAGGAATGCGGCAACACAGATAAATATTGTGGGAAATATTTTCGAGCTCTTCTGGAGTTGCCGGAATTCCTCATTCAGCATGCGATGAGAGATCTGATCCTTTTGTCCATATGCTCCGAACCCGCCATATCGTTCCACGATATTGTCAAGTTCAACAAGAACGTCGCTCAATTTTGCATCCGGATAGAGGGTTAGTACTACATCGTTAAACGCTCCGTCCATATCATAAGATTTGCTGAGAGCCTTACGTCCCATCCACAGGATGCCAAAACGCTTGAAATCAGGACTTATAGCCTCAGGCCGCATCAGGAGAACAAACTCCGGAGAAAGGGCAATGCCCGTAATTGTGAGCTTCTTCCATTTTCCGTTTATGACCGCCGCGAATTGATCACCCGGATCAAAGCCATGCGCCTTGGCAAAGTTTTCATTGATAACCACTTCATTGTCCTTTGCCGGGTCCGCAAGTCTGCCCTTCCTGATATACAGACGATTAAGCAGCGGCTTGCCGTCATCGGGAATTGATAGAATTCTGGCGGTGACAGGCTCGGTAAATCCGCCGATATCGAGCTTCACATAGGCGGAAACACGTGTTTCGACCTGATTGACACCGGGGACATTTTTGATCTTATCCTTCAGGTTTTCCGGTGCCCGCTTCAGGTTTACAAAAACATCTGCAAAACCGTAGTCCCGATAGAACATGTTTCTGGTGAGATTCAGGGAATCCATGGTGCTGATGAACATGATAAAGGTCGCGACACCGCTCATA
>JAABQB010000052.1 GCA_011391695.1 Desulfobacteraceae bacterium
AATCAGGGTTGTCTTGCCCGATTCCGATTTGCCGACAATTGAAATTATTGGTGTCATGTAATATAGGTAATTCCTGATTTATGGATCCTGGTTTATGATTGATAGACCGGGAACCGAAGTTTCTGAAGCAATTTTAACATATCCCCAATGCTTCCTGTAAGGAGTGAACTTAATTCGCAAAAGTAATATTGTCAATGCAAATACATTTTTGTTTGCCTGCCTGCCGAACCTGTTTGAAGCATTCTGTCCTTGACACTAAAAGGCGCTTTCTCTAAACTCCGGCGCTATGAGATGAATTGTTACTTACCAACTTTTTTCATAGAAACAAAGAATTATTGAATTAAGCCCATGAACCCGTTGCTTGAAATTAAAAATCTTGTTAAAAAATATAAAGAAATTGTTGCGGTAGATGATATCAGTTTTTCAATTCGCCAGGGAATCTGCTTCGGACTTATAGGTCCAAACGGGGCAGGGAAAACCACAACAATCGAAATGGTTGAAGATATAATACCCCCGACTTCAGGGGAAATTCTTTACAAAGGCAAACCGAGATCGTCATTATTTAAACAGGAAGTTGGAATCCAGTTTCAGCAGACCGCTCTCCTTTCATCTCTGACCTTGCGCGAAACCTTAAATACATTCAAAAATCTTTACAATGACCCGGCAGACATTGAAGAGGTAATTGATATCTGCAATTTAAGAGATATTCAGAAACGGCTTAATGACAGGATATCGGGGGGCCAGAAGCAGCGACTCATGCTTGCCCTTGCAATGATAAACAAGCCCGAGCTTTTGTTTTTAGATGAGCCGTCAACAGGGCTTGATCCCCAGGCAAGGCGGAATCTCTGGAGTATTGTTCAAAAAATTAAAGAAAGAGGAAATACCATCATTCTGACAACACATTACATGGAAGAAGCAGAGCGCCTGTGCGATGAAATAGCAATAATGGATAATGGCAGAATAATAGCCAGCGGAACTCCGGATCAACTGATAAAAGAGCATTGTGAAGGGGTTACCGTAATTATTCCGAGAAACAGCATAAAAAGCCCTCTGTCTTCGCTTCCTTTTCGCTTTCGGGAGATAAACGGCAGGATTGAAATAAGAACAAATGACATAAATATCTGCCTTAACAAACTGCTGTCCGAAAATGCCGATTTAACAGAAATGATAGTCCGTTCCCCGAATCTTGAAAATGTATTTTTAAATTTAACCGGAAAGCAAATTAGAGAATAGATATGAGATTTAAAAGACTCTGGGCCATGCTTCACGCAAGGAATCTTGAATTTTTCAGAGACAGGTCTGCTCTCGGATGG
Organism: Desulfobacteraceae bacterium; assembly: GCA_011391695.1. GTDB lineage: Bacteria > Desulfobacterota > Desulfobacteria > Desulfobacterales > RPRI01 > RPRI01. The sequence continues at coordinate 1,314 of JAABQB010000052.1, forward strand.
AACTTTCTTTTTCCATTTTTAATAGTAGCGGGTTTCGGAATCATTTTCGGCGGGAATGATTATTCCGAATATAAAGTCGGTGTGTTTCCGTCCCAATCCGAAATAGTTTCCATGAAGGATATAGATCTTCCTTCAGGATTCAAGGAAACCCGATTTGTCAAATTTATCGGTTTTATCTCTTTTGAAGAAGGAGCTGAAAGGCTGAAACACCATAAAATAGACTTTCTTTTAAAAGCCGGTTCACCATCCCATGAATACTGGGTGAGTGATACTTCTCCAAAAGGGTATATAGTTGAAAAGCTGTTTAAGGCAAGCCTGTTGCCGGAAAACAAAAACATTGCTGAAAAAATGGAGATCAGTGGAAGTGCAATAAGATATATTGACTGGCTTTTTCCTGGTATTCTTGCAATGAACATGATGTTCAGCGCCCTGTGGGGAGTCGGATACGTGGTAGTCCGTTACCGTAAAACAGGCGTGCTGAAGCGCCTTAATGCAACTCCCCTTACCGCTTTCGAATATCTGTCCGCCCAGATTCTTTCAAGAATATTCATACTCATGTTTACCCTTGCTGCTGTCTGGATAGGATGCAGTCTCTTTTTTACATTCAAGGTTGAGGGCTCTTATTTTGACCTTTTTCTGATCTTCCTTACGGGAAGCGTATGCCTTAGCGCTTACGGACTTGTTATAGCGGCAAGAGGAACAAGCGAAGAATTTACAAGCGGTGTTGTAAACTTCATTACATGGCCCATGATGTTTTTATCAGAAGTCTGGTTTTCCCTTGAAGGCTCACCCCACTGGGTAAAATTAACTGCCAAGCTATTTCCGTTGACACACATGCTTTCAGCCGTACGTAAGGTCATGAACGACGGCGCAAGACTTGCCGATGTTACAACGGAACTCGCCGTTCTCGTTTTCATGACCGCAATATCAATTGCTGTCGGAGCCGCACTTTTTTCCTGGAACAAGTAAACTATTGAACCCCTCCGTTCGTCTATAGGAATTAAAAAGCTGCCAAAAAATGAAGTTGTCGCTTTGTTTGGGTATTGGCAGATAAACCAAAGAATATTTGAAACCGAATATCGAATTTCGCTGTACGATGTTCAATGTACGAACAAAGGAGGGCATATGAAAAATCTATCTATATTTATTGTAACTCTGATGGTTATTGTTTTGTTGGCAGCAGTTGAATCTCAGGCAGGTATAATTGAACAAAGATATTCAAGACAGCAGGATAGAATAGAAAATGGAATCGCTAAGGGTGAAATAACCCGCCGGGAAGCCCGGATTTTAAGAAATGAACAGGATAATATAGACGAGCAAAGAGCAAGAGCCTTGCATGACGGACACTTGTCCGACAGGGAGCGTATAATGCTTGAACGGAGACAGAATCTGGCAAGCAGGCACATTTACCGTTTTAATCACAACAGAACAGAAAGACGCGACCGGCGCGATTATGATCATGAAGAGATTTCATTTAAACGATCATCGGTAGTAATACCGCTTATTCTGCCGCCGTTCCCGCCTCCCCCCCTGATATTTCCGGGGATGCATATACTCTTTCATCATTCAAGGTAGATTGCTTTAATTTAAATTTCCAATCCTTAGAGCCTGTTGCAAAAGTATGTTTCCCCTCCCTTGATGGGAGGGGATTAAGGGGAGAGGGGATTGTTGAGTCTTTTGCAATTGGTTCCTTAAATCGGCAATTTTGGGCAAGCGCAAGGAAATCCCGCAGATTGACACTGCGATCGGACAAAAGGGCCATTTCAGGATTGAAATTATGGACATCCGGCGGAGTAACGGGTACTATAGAGCATGCATTTGCCGAATCAGGAAAAATACCCGTACTCCGGTCAGGATCGCAAGTCTCAAACAGTCATCCTGGCCGAGATGGCGGTTGCCGGAAACACAAATGCTTTTGATCAGCTTGCTGATCTTTATTACAACACTGTTTACAAAATGGTTTATTACCGAATCCGGTCAGGTATGGATGCCGAAGATGTCACACAGGACATATTTATACAGGTTTTAAAAAACATTAAAAATTTAAAAGATTTTTCTTTATTTAAAAGCTGGCTTTTTTCAATAGCTGTTAACAAGGTGAGAGATTTTCAGCGAAAAAAACGGTTCACATCTTTTTTTGGAGTATTCTCCGGTAAAGATGCTGAAAGCGAACAGGAAAATGAACATGAAGCCGGCGCTGAATCCGGACCGCTTGAAAGCGTAATAAGGCAAAACTTCTGGAAACAGTTTGAAGCTATTCTGAACAGGCTCTCATATCTTGAAAAAGAAGTGTTTTTATTGAGATTTATTGATCAGCTTGGGATAAAGGAAATATCAACGGCTCTTAAAAAAAACGAAAGCACAGTCAAGACTCATCTTTACAGGGCTCTGAAAAAAATCAGAGATGACGGTTCTGTTAAAGAGCTTTTAAAGGAAAATATGCCGTGAATAAAAGCAACGACTCTCATTTGAATAAAGAACAGATATATAAAGCGATGATCGACGAATCGGAGCTTTTGTCTTCGGAAAGGGAGCATTTATCTGGTTGTTCAGAATGCCGGGCTGAATTAGAGGACTTTGAAAAGGATCTGAAATTACTCGGACAAACTGCCGAACGTTTTGTTCCTCTCCCAAAAAACCGCATGGTTTTGCATGAAAAAGCAGGTAAAAATTCTCTTTTCGGCTGGCGAACCTCTTTTGCCGCGGCAATCACGATCCTTTTTTTTGTTATTACAATGCATTCCGACTCAATGAAGCTTTTATTGTCTAATAAAACAGATGTAGCGAATTCAGAACTTTATTCTGAAGATATCTTAATGACAGAAGTTAACAATCTCGTTGAAAACTCGCTCCCTGCAAAACATCTTTTTATTTCGAGGGAAGAGGATACGGATTACGATGAGGATTTTATCGATTTTGTTGTTCCCTCGGTTGATGATGAGCTTCTGTCAGTCGCAGTAAAAGGAGGAAACGTATCATGTTGAAAAGAACAATAATCCCGGTAATATTAATTATTCTTGCAGCGTTTACCGCAAATGCCATGGGAGGAGAAAGGCTTAAGAGAAATTGGTGGCGTGACCCTGAAATATCAAAACAGTTAAATCTGTCTGAAAACGAGAAGCAGAGGCTTGATGAGCTTCTTGTCGAAAGCGGACGGAAAATGATTGAATTAAAGAGTATTGTCGAAAAAGAGCGTTTTGAGTTAAGCGCTCTTTTGGAAAACAAAAGTTCAAATGAGAGTGCCATCACAGGGCAGTTCAAGAAGCTTGAAAATGCCAGGTCGGCGCTTGCAAATGAAAGACTTCAGTTTTTGATTCAGACAAGAGCTATCATCGGCATCGAGCGCTTTAAGGAACTCAGAGTTTATTTCGAAAACTTACCAAGGGAGGGCCGCAGGAATAAATCTTTTCCCTGATAACCATTTATCCCAAATAAATCCCCCGCATTTATTGACATTTATTACTCACAGGCTTATTATAGCCCTCCGTAAAAGAAGATAAACCCATGCATCTGTTAAAGGGTTTATCATTTTCCTATTAAGGCAGGGCCAAAATAATAGAAACAATCAATAAAATAAGAGAGATGCAACGTTATTCCGATCTTATGCGGAAAGAGAGAAGGTCTATTGCATTTGTTCCCACAATGGGTTTTCTGCATGAAGGACATCTTTCTCTCATGAAAAAAGGCCTGGAGATAGCCGATATTGTAGTTGCAAGCATATTCGTCAATCCTGCCCAGTTTGGTCCGAGTGAAGATTTCGGATCATATCCAAGAAATATTGAAGGGGATTTGAAGCTGTTGAAAAAAGAAGGAGTTGATATTGTCTTTCTTCCAAGTGAAAAAGATATATATCCCGACGGATTTCAAACCTGTGTGGAACTGAAAAATCTCCCGAATCATCTTTGCGGCCTGTCAAGGCCTGTTTTTTTCAAGGGGATAGCTTCCGTTGTTTCAAAGCTCTTTAATATCGTAAAGCCCCATTATGCTGTTTTCGGGAAAAAAGATTATCAGCAGTTCCTTGTTATCAAACAAATGGTTAAGGATCTTAATTTCGACATCGAAATAGTCGGAGCCCCTATTGTAAGAGAAAAAGACGGCCTTGCAATGAGTTCGCGCAACAGTTATCTTAATCCGGAGCAAAGAAGACACGCTTTATCTTTATACAGGTCTTTAAAAATGGCCGGTGAAATTCTTCAGAGCGGAGAAAGAAATTCATCAAAGATAATTAATGAGGCAGCAGCAATTATAAAATCTTATCCCGATACGGAAATAGATTACATAAAAATCTGTGATCAGGAAAACCTTTCTGATATGGAGATAATTGACAGACCGGCCCTTATGGCTCTTGCCGTCAAGGTCGGAAAAACAAGACTTATTGACAACATGATATTAACTGCTCAGATGGATAGCCTAATGTCTGAAGGCTGAAGCCTGTTGGCTTTTATACTTTTGGATTTATTCCTAAAAACTTACAGACTAACCAACCTGATTAGTTACATATGATATTAAACCCTTAGCGGCTTCGGGGCATATAAAAAATGCTGTGAATATTAGCGCCGCTATATAAAAAGGAGACGATTGATGAGCGATGAACAATTCTTTTTTACATCTGAATCGGTAACAGAGGGACATCCTGACAAAGTAGCAGACTGCATATCCGATTCCATACTCGATGCAATAATGGCACAGGACAAAAACTGCAGGGTAGCATGCGAAACACTCGTTACAACCGGCCTTGCATTTATCGCCGGAGAAATAACAACGGAATGCTATGTTGACATGCCACAGATAGCCCGTGATACCATACGTGAAATCGGTTATTCTTCTTCCCAGATGGGGTTTGACTGGAAAACCTGTTCGGTTATAACAAGCATTGACCATCAATCACCTGATATTGCCCAGGGCGTAAATATAGGCCAGGGGCTCTTTCTGGAACAGGGTGCAGGCGACCAGGGCCTTATGTTCGGCTATGCCTCAGATGAAACTCCTGAATTGATGCCCATGCCCATCATGTATGCACACAAGCTTTGCCAGCGTCTCGCGCATGTGAGAAAGCACGGAGCCCTTGATTTTTTAAGGCCGGACGGAAAAACGCAGGTAACAATCGAATATATGAATGGCACTCCCAAACGGGTTGATGCGATAGTTGTCGCAGCCCAGCATAAACCAGATATAAGTCACGATGAACTGAGGGATGCCGTAATCGAAGAGGTAATAAAAAAAGTCATTCCGAAGGATATGATCGACGGGGACACAAGATATTACATCAATGCAACCGGAAGGTTCGTCATAGGCGGTCCTATGGCCGATTGCGGACTCACAGGCCGGAAAATCATAGTGGATACCTACGGCGGCCAGGGAAGCCATGGCGGCGGCTGCTTTTCCGGAAAAGACCCGTCCAAGGTAGACAGGAGCGCTTCTTACATGGGGCGGCATATCGCAAAAAATATAGTTGCGTCGGGTATTGCAAAACGGTGTGAAATACAGGTTGCCTACGTGATTGGTGTCGCAAAACCAGTATCAATTATGATTGATATGAAAGGAACGGGAGTAATTCCGAAGCAGCGGGTAAAGGAGATAATCAACGAAGTTTTTGATCTGAGGCCTGCTGCAATTATTGAATACCTTGACCTGCTGAGGCCGATATACAGGAAAACCGCAGCATATGGCCATTTTGGACGAAATGAACCGGAATTTACCTGGGAAAAAACCAACATGGTTGATATTTTAAGAGAGAAGGCAGGATTATAAAACAGGAGTATAAAATGCTTGTTCCGTTTAAAAAGAGAAAACCAAAAGATTTTTTGGAGCTTGATCTTTCGCTTCCTTATAAAGTAGCCGATCTTTCACTTGCCGGTTTTGGCATAAGGGAGATGGAATTATCAGAAAAGGAAATGCCCGGGCTCATGGCAATCCGTGAAAAATACGGCCGTAAAAAACCTCTAAAAGGTATGAAGGTTATGGGAAGTCTTCACATGACCATTCAGACCGCCATGCTTATTGATACTCTCAAAGTTCTTGGAGCAGACATACGGTGGGCGACATGCAACATTTTTTCAACGCAGGATCATGCAGCAGCGGCAATTGCGCAAAAAGGGTCTGCCGCGGTTTTTGCATGGAAAGGCGAATCTCTTGAAGAATTCTGGTGGTGCACCGAACAGGCCCTTCTATGGCCTGACGGAACAGGCCCTGATCTTATTGTTGATGACGGGGGAGATGCGACCCTTTACATTCACCAGGGAGTCATGATTGAAAAAGACCCCTCGTTACTTGACAGGGACTATTCCGGCCCGGACATGAAGTGCCTTATCGCGCGCCTGAAAGACAGCTATGAAAGAGATCCAAAATTCTGGACGAAAATCGCATCCAGAATACGGGGTGTATCAGAGGAAACCACTACAGGTGTTCACAGGCTGTATCATCTTGCAAAAACCGGCGATCTCCTCTTTCCCGCGTTCAATGTAAACGATTCTGTCACCAAGTCAAAATTCGACAATCTTTACGGATGCAGGGAATCTCTTGCTGACGGTATTAAACGCGCAACGGATGTCATGATTGCCGGTAAAATGGTAGTAATTTGCGGATATGGCGATGTCGGAAAAGGATGCGCACAGTCAATGCGCGGCTTTGGCGCCAGGGTCGCGGTTACGGAAATCGATCCGATATGCGCTCTTCAGGCTGCCATGGAAGGATATGAAGTTATGACCATGGAAGAGGCGGCGTCTGCCGGTGACGTCTTTGTCACCGCGACAGGCTGCTGCGACGTCATAACAGGCGGGCATATGGAAATGATGAAAGATGAAGCCATTATCTGCAACATAGGCCACTTTGACAGCGAGATTCAGACCAGCTATCTCATTAATACTCCGAAATGCAAAAAAATACCCATCAAACCACAGGTTGACAAATGGATATTGAAATCAGGCCGTTCAATAATTCTGCTTGCCGAAGGGAGGCTCGTTAACTTAGGGTGCGCCACGGGACATCCGAGTTTCGTCATGAGCAGCAGCTTCACGAACCAGTGCCTTGCCCAGATCGAACTCGCAACGAAGAAATTTGAAAAGAAAGTTTATACTCTCCCGAAGGCTCTTGATGAAGAAGTCGCCCGCCTCCACCTTCCGAGGCTAAACGCCAGGCTGACAAAGCTCACGAAAGATCAGGCCGATTATCTCGGAGTTTCGGTTAAAGGGCCATTTAAACCCGCATACTACCGTTACTGAAGCATCCTTATAAAAGGAAAAATAAAATGCCTGACGTGGACGAAATGAAAGAGGCAAAACAGTATTACACGGATATACCTCAAAAAACAGAGGGGTTTTTTCTGAAGGGATCAAACTCGCTGGATTGGGGGATGAAAAACAGACTGGCCAGAATCTTTAACCCGGAATCCGGCCGCACGGTTATGCTGGCAATCGATCACGGATATTTTCAGGGACCTACAACCGGACTTGAGCGGATTGACGTCAATATTCTTCCTATCGTGCCTTACGCAGATACTTTGATGCTAACCCGGGGTATCTTAAGAAGCATTGTCCCGCCTTCCACCCAAAAACCGATTGTTCTGCGCGTATCAGGCGGTACCAGCATCCTTAAGGAACTCTCAAACGAAGAAATTGCCGTGGACATCGAAGACTCGATCCGTCTGAATGTCTGTGCCATGGCCGTTCAGGTATTCATCGGCGGTGAGTATGAAAGGCAATCGATTATCAACATGACAAAGATGGTGGATATTGGCACCCGCTATGGAATTCCGACCCTTGCCGTCACCGCGGTAGGTAAAGAGATGGCTCGCGATGCCCGTTACTTCAGGCTGGCCACGCGTATTTGTTCGGAACTGGGCGCCCATTACATCAAAACTTACTATGTTGAAAAAGATTTTGATACCGTCTGCGCCTCCTGCCCGGTGCCTATAGTGATGGCGGGCGGCAAGAAAATACCGGAACTGGATGCGCTTAAAATGGCCTACAACGCCGTCCGGCAGGGCGCCAGCGGTGTTGACATGGGCCGCAATATTTTCCAGGCCGGGTCACCAATTGCCATGATTCAGGCGGTTAAAGCGGTAGTCCACGACAACGAGACCCCAAAAAAAGCTTTTGATCTTTACAATACGCTTAAAAATCAAAAATAAGTAACGGGTGCTCTGTAAAACTCCGATGAAAGTTGCCAGGTGGTATAATAATCGAGATATTCGAATAGAGGAAGTGCCGATACCCATTCCCGGCCCTAAAGAGATGCTGGTCAAAGTGATGTCCTGCGGCATATGCGGAAGTGATGTCGTAGAATGGTACCGGCTTCCCAGGGCCCCGCTGGTGCAAGGTCATGAAATAGGCGCACAGGTGGCGAAAGTCGGAGAAGCCGTAACAAAATTTAAGCAAGGTGACAGGGTATTTATTACACCTAAAGTTCCTTGCATGAAATGCCATTATTGTGTAAATGAGCACTATCCGCAATGTTCTGAAGTCAAAGAAAGACTGCCCGGCGGATTCGCCGAATATATCCTGGTACCCGAGATCCTGATAGAAAACGGTTCCTGGCTGTTGCCTGAAAACGTGACATACGATCAGAGCACATTCATAGAGCCGCTTGCCTGTGTTATCAGAGCTCAGAGACTGGCCGGTTTGAAAAAAGGCCATGCAATCATGGTGCTCGGATGCGGCATGTCCGGGATACTGCATATAGAACTTGCAAAATTTAATGATGCCAGAGTCATTGCAACGGATATAAATTCAAAGCGATTGAAATTTGCCAGGAAGGCCGGCGCAGATACAACCATCCTTTTTACCCATTACGTTCCTGAACGGCCGGGCTCCGAAATCGGCCAATCAGCCGATGTCGTGATGTTATGTACTTCCGCCTTAACGGCGGTGGAGCAGGCATGGAAATGTGTGGATAAGGGGGGCGCAATTGTTTTTTTCGCTGTACCGGATCCCACTCAAACGGTTTCAGTTCCGATCAACGATTTCTGGACCAAAGAAATCCGGATTCTTACCTCCTACTATTGCGGACCACCTGATATAAAGGAGGCGATTAATCTTATAACAACAGGCGCCATCAGGACCGACGATTTGATTACCCACAAACTCCCGCTGTCTGAAATCAAAAAAGGTTTTCAGTTGGTGGTGGATGGTAAAGAATCGCTAAAAGTCATTATCAATCCGAATGAGTAAGTCGGTGGCCCTCATACCCTGCCGCCGCTCCATCTTAACTTTGTCTTGAGCACATCATAATAATCCTGATCCGGAATAACTATCATGTTAATCGGCTTAAGCGCTTTTTGAACAACGATGGTGTCTTTGTTACTGATTTCAATGCCCTGCTGTCCATCAAAAGTAAGCATTATATGAGACGATCGTTTTTCCAGCCTGATTTTGATAACGGACGTATCCGGAATTATGAGCGGCCGGTTAGTCAATGTGAAAGGACAAATCGGTGTCATTATAATAGCCGGAACAGACGGATGAATAACCGGACCGCCGGCTGCCAGCGAATAGGCTGTTGAGCCGGTGGGAGTTGAAACAATAAGGCCATCAGCCCTGTATGTCGTGAGATAGTGGTCGTTAATATATGTTTCTATGTGCGCCAGCCGTGCAAGTGCTCCTTTGTTAATAACAACATCATTTAAAACCGTTTCATTAATGATCTCTTTTCCACTTCTTGAAACTTTCACCTGGAGGCGCATTCTGGGGCTTGTTAGAAAAGATTTGCTTAATACGGCTTCTGCCGCAGAAAAAAGACTGTCTTCAGATGTCTCGGCAAGAAATCCGACCTCGCCGAATTTTACGCCGAGAACAGGAATATTCTGATCCCCTATCCAGTGAACTGCGCTGAGGAAAGTGCCGTCACCTCCCAGCACAAAAATACAAAAAAGATCGGAGGGAGCTTTTGTTTTCTTCCTGCCTGAAAGCAACCGTTCGGGAGGCAGATATTCTTTTCTTACAACCTCAACGTTTTTATTTCGTAGCCATTTTTCAAGTTCATCAGCCTTGTTTTTAGCTCTGGAATCTTCTTTGACAACAAGGCCGGCTCTTATTATTTGCTTTTTCAAAACAAATGGCTCCTTTTGTTTATAGTGAATGTCATAAATATATTCGGTTCATACATGGGACATCGTACTTCGAATATCGTACTTCGAGGTTCGATTTACTATATTCGATATTCTAATTTCTGACAACTGCTGTTCCGAATGTTAAGAAGCGAGCATCCTGGCAACAGTCAGTTTTATCCTCTCTGAAATAACGAAAGCCGCTTTAAATTCTTTTTCGAGACTTGCCATCTCGGTATAAAAAGATGTCCGGTCAAAAATTACATACTCTTTTTCTCCGCAACGGGACATGAATTCTTTGCACCCGGGGCTTAATATCTTCTCCCTTCCCGGTATAATTAATTCATGGGGTATTCCATGCAGTCTGCAAATCATCGGCCGGTATGAATATAAGGCGCAAAGACCTTCATAGTTGAGAGGACAGAGAAGGCGGACAGGCAGCCCTGATTTTTCCAGTTCAGCAGTTTGTCTCCAAACCAGAAGAGCTTTTTCTCTGATTTCAGCCTGGTTTCCTTGTCCGAGTGTATTAAAACCTTTGATTATATAAAGATATTCTACAAAAGTGTGGTGATAAAATCTGGTAAAACAGCAGTTCTCTTCGCATCCACCGCAGAAAAAACCATAGTAATTCGCTGCTTCTTTGTATTTGCCGTCCATTTTTTTGTATATGACTTCCAGCCTTTCCATGAAAAGGGAAAGTTTTTCTTCACAGGATCTTATTTTTTCAATCACAGGATTCATGTCGATATCCGTAATTATCAAACAAGGGGCGAAGGGAAAAATATTTTGGAATAAAGATCAAGGGCATATCGGTCAGTTATGCTTGCAATAAAGTCGCAGACGATCCTTTCGTAGGTTTCCTTGCCAAGATGCTTTTTACGGTAGATGGCAGCCATTTCCATGGCCACCAGCTCCCTGTGAAACGTCTTTTCATCTTTTAGCAGATAAGAATATAGCTCGGAAAGGATCTTTTTTGCTTTCACGAATTCATTATGAACTTCATGTGAACGGTAAACATTATCGTAAAGGAATTCTCTTAATTTTGTCATGGCGTCGTATATGTTGTCGCTCATCTGAAGGCAAAGTCTGCCGCCGGATACTTTGGTTGAAAAAACAAGATCCCTTATCATCGTTGTAGCACGATCACAATGGGTTTGCCCCAGAAGCTTCGAGCATGATTGGGGGATCCGGCCCGGGTGTATGACGCCGCTTCTGATTGCATCGTCAAGGTCATGGTTCAGGTATGCCATTATGTCCGCAATCCTGACAATCTGCCCTTCAACTGTGCAGGCCATCTCTTCGGAATTATCCGGTATGATTTTCCCATAACCCTTTGAATGTTTTAAGATTCCATCTCTAACTTCATAAGTCAAATTTAGGCCTTTCCCCTTGTTTTCAAGAAGATCGACAACCCGGAGACTTTGTTCATTGTGAGAAAAATCGGGAGAATATATCTCTTTTAAAGCCGTCTCTCCGCCATGCCCGAAGGGCGTATGTCCCAGATCATGACCCAGGGCAATCGCCTCCGTCAAATCCTCGTTCAGTCTCATGGCCCGTGCGATGGTTCTTGCTATTTCAGAAACTTCAAGGGTATGTGTCAGGCGCGTCCTGTAATGATCTCCGAGAGGGGATAAAAAGACCTGTGTCTTATGCTTTAATCTTCTGAAAGCATTGCAATAGACTATCCTGTCCCTGTCCCGCTGAAAAACAGTTCTTATGGGACAAGGCGCTTCCTTTCTCATCCTGCCTTTTGATTTTGAACTGAGGCATCCGAAAGGGGACATAAATCCTTCTTCACGCTTTTCAAAATCTTCACGAATTGACATAACCTCACATCCTGTATTAATGATATATAAAAAACCATTTGCTGTGCGTATGGATTATCCACATCAAAGTCTGATTGTAAAGAAAAATTTAAGATAATCTGGTTGGGAGATAATGGACGGGCATCATTTAATTCTCGGGAAAACCACCGATTACATTACGGGAGAGGTAATCGAAGATACCCATGACGAGCGGTACAGGCAAAATATTGCCCGGCTTCTTGTGAATGATAAATCATATGACAAGTCTGATATTAAACCGCGCCATGAACTTTTGATCAGGGCCGGAGAAAAAAAAGCAATAATCAGGGTTGATTTTCTTATTTCCACGGAAAATCGGATCTTAATGATAATTAAATACGGACCCGGCTCAATTATTACGCGCCATCGCCCGGCCTTATCAGCTTCAAGGCTTGTTGCCCCTTACCAGATCCCCGTTGTAGTTGTGACAAACGGCGTGGATGCTGACATCCTTGACGGGTCAACCGGCAAAATAATTTCAAGCGGATTCGATGCTATCCCCAAAAAACCGGAACTTTTGAAGCTTTCGGAAAAATTCGTTTTCAGCGAAATCCCGGAAAACAGGGCCGAAGCCGAATCAAGAATATTATATGCCTACGAAGTTGACGGTAGCTGTCCCTGCGATGATACAATCTGCAGAATCGATCCTGAATAAGGAGTTTTAAGATGAATCACGATCATTACATGAAAGAAGCGCTCGGGCTGGCGGAAACGGCCCTTAAGGAGGGTGAATTTCCGGTTGGGTGTGTGCTTGTCTGTAAAAACAGAATTCTTGCAACAGGATCAAGGAAGGGGACTCTTGGAGCGACTGCAAATGAAGTGGATCATGCCGAGATAATTGCTTTGAGAAATCTTTCGGATACAGAGAGTAATAATGATATCGACCGCAGCGAGATAACTCTTTACAGCACCATGGAACCCTGTCTCATGTGCTTTGGAGCCATATTGCTGTCCGGCATCGGAAAGATAGTATATGCATATGAAGATGTAATGGGAGGAGGAACAAAATCTGATCTCAAAAGTCTTTCGCCTTTATACAGAGACAGGAAAATATCCATAATTTCAGGTATATTGAGAAATAAAAGCCTTGGGATTTTCAAGGTATATTTTTCCAACCCCTCCAATTCCTACTGGAGGTCAAGCCTTCTTGCAAACTACACTCTCGCGCAGAAAGATTGAGTTCCCTAAAACCTTTTAATTCTTTGCGCTTGATATTTACATCACTTTTTGGTATAAAATTTTACATCATTCACAAACAAAAAAGAGGTGTAAAAATGTTAACTGTGACGCAACAGGAAAAGGTACGGATAAATATCCAACTCCCGGCGGATATCAGGGATAAGCTCTTCAAGACCTCTTCCCGGCAAGGGAAAAAGGTATCCGCCTTCGTGCGGGAGTCTATCGAGGAGAAATTAATTCAACTCGAGAGGCTGGATTTTGAGAAGCGGATGAAGGCCGCATATCAGGATTTGGCTGAAGAAAACATCAATGTTTCTGAGGACTTCAAATTCTCTGACGGAGAAAATCTCCCGGAGGCCACCCCATGACGACTTCCAACATTAAAAGAGGAGAAATCTACTATGCGGCCCTTGATCCGGTAGTGGGGAGTGAAACCGGGAAAACCCGTCCGGTGTTGATCATTCAAAACAATATAGGTAATCTTTACTCACCAACAACCATAGTCGCCGTCATCATTGAATATTCAGAGAAAAAATCAACTTATCCGATCTGCGTGCCTGTTGTCGGGGATGCCGGTCTGAAAAAACATTCGATTGTCAATCTATCTCAGATCCGCACCATTGACAACAAACGATTGACAGGGCCGAAAATCGCCGTTCTTCCCGATGAGATCATGGAAAAGGTGGACATAGCGCTGAAGAACAGCCTGTCCCTGACATAATGAATCGGGGAGATACTCGATGGAAATACAATTTATAACACATGCTCAAGGAAAGAAAATGGCGGCAAGAGTTTAGTGTTGTGCGGCTGGAAGGAAAAGCAGGAAAGAGCATAATCATGTCTTTAAGCCGCCCTTTTTTTTAATCTGCCCGCACCGATTATCAGATAGAAGAAGCAATTTTGGCAATCGCAAATTGCGACCTCCAATCCGGTTAAAATGCGAGAAGATATAACTCCTCGAATCATTGGATAAATATCTTAACCCTGTCGGAGATTCTTCGGGAGATGAAAGATTATTACAGGGAAAACCACGAAAAGTACTTTGAGCGGACTTTCAATATCGATCCCTCCTCATTCTTATCCCCTATTGCGGCAGAGCTTGCACCCGGCGCTTTTATCCTTGATGTCGGCTGTGGCTCCGGGCGGGATCTTCTGTGGCTGAAAACCCTGGGTTTTAAAGTAATGGGCTTTGAGAGATCGCCCGAACTTGCCGAACTGGCGCGAAAGAATGCGGAATGCGATGTTCTTGAAGGAGATTTCACTTCTTACGATTTCTCTTCAATCCGGGCTGATGCGGTTATACTTATCGGAACCCTGGTGCATATACCTCACGCTGATTTTCTGACCGTTTTGCGAAATATTGCCGCAGGGCTTAAATATAAAGGGTTGATGCTGATCACAGCCAAGGAAGGAACCGGCGCCGCAGAAGGAGCGGACGGCAGAATCTTTTATCTTTTCAGGAATGAAGAGCTTGAGATTATCTTAACTCTGCTCGGATTCAGGATTCACGATTTCTCGCGGGATCTCTCCAAAACCGGAACCGGCGAAACCTGGCTTAGGTATCTGCTTCAAAAGGAATGAACTCCTCAAATACCCTTTGACAAAACCCAGTTAAAATGCAAATAAAATACAAACTGTTGCGCATTATTTGATTTTTTGGCAATTTCCGCAAACCTGAATAATTATGAAAGATTCTTTTATGATTGACAGGTATCTGAAGGGTTTTGCAGAGCTTCATTCCAATAAAAACCGATCACGCTGGACGGCAGCAACGAATTATCGTGCACCGCATAAACCGTTGCTGCTGCTTTTTACCATCTCGCCTATTATGATTTCTTGGAGCGCATTATGCTGAACGGAACCCGTAGGTATCCGGTAAACATTTAGTTATTTTACCCTGTTATTTGAGCAGAGAATAATTATGGAATCAACAAAAATTGTCGTATTTAAGGGAAAGAAAATCAGGAAAACTATTTTTAAAAATGAATGGTGGTTTTCCGTTGTTGATGTGGTAGCAGTTTTAACCGACAGCGCTAATTCGAGGGATTACTGGTACAAAATGAAGATCCGTGTCAAGGATGATGACGGGGTGGAGTTGTCGACATTTTGTCGACAACTGAAATTAGAATCTTCCGATCATAAACAATATGTGACCGATTGTGCCAACACCGAAGGTATCTTCCGAATAATCCAGTCGATCCCTTCTCCGAAAGCAGAGCCTTTCAAGCGCTGGCTGGCAAAAGTCGGATATGAGAGGGTGCAGGAAATCGAAGATCCCGAGCTGGGCGCAAAAAGAACCCGGTTGCTATACAAACTAAAAGGTTATCCTGAAGACTGGATTGAAAAGAGAATGCGCGGAATAGCGATCCGGGATGAGTTAACGGATGAATGGCAACAGCGCGGCGCCAGGGAGCAGAAGGATTATGAAATATTGACTGCTGAAATATCAAAAGCCGCATTTGGACTAACTCCTGCAGAATATAAAAAATTCAAAGGATTGAAACGTGAAAATCTCAGAGATCACATGGATGATTTTGAGTTGATTTTTACAATGCTGAGTGAGCGAGCAACCACGGAGATACATCGCACGGAGGATTCAAAAGGTGTTCCAAAACTGCAGGAAGATGCCAAGGCCGGCGGTGAGATTGCCGGAAATGCCCGCAAGCAGCTTGAAAAAAAGCTGGGCAGGACTGTTGTTTCCAATAAAAGATTCATAGAAAAAACTAAAAAAGGCCGGATATTACCTGAGATAGAAGAATGAATATAAATAAACAGCAAAGCTCCGGCAGACTAAAACCATAACCGCCTTTTCCAAATATCCTTTGACAAAATCCGGTTAAAATGTAAATAAAATACACATTGTTGTGCGTTATTTGATTTATTGGCTTTTTCCGCAAAGCTGAATAATTATGAAAGATTCTGTTATGATTGACAGGTATCTGAAGGGTTTTGCCGGACTTTACAACTAAGAGTTTTCCGAATTCATCGTTTGCGGTAAAGGAATTATTCGGTAAAGGAATTATTGACAAACACAGATAACCATGAATATATATTGTCAGTCAATCCCCCCGGTAGCTTCGGCGAAAGGGTGCGGAGTCGTCTCGAAAGAGGCGGCTCCTGCTTTTTTTAAGGAAAGGCGATAATGAATACTTTTGTATATATTGACGCCTTCAATCTATACTTTGGTTCAGTTCGGGGAACCCCTTACAAGTGGCTTGATCTCAATCAGCTTTGCCATATCCTGTTACCGCGGCATGAAATCACACAAATCAAGTATTTTACGGCCCGTGTCAACGCACGTCCATCTGATCCGGATCAACCGACAAGACAGGCAACCTATCTAAGGGCGCTTTCAACAATCTCAGGTCTTTCCATTTATTTCGGGCATTTTCTGACTCATATAGTAAAAATGCCTCTTGCGTATCCTGCTTCCGGACAGAATCCATATGTGGATGTATTCAAGACTGAGGAAAAGGGTTCTGATGTAAATTTAGCCACACAGTTATTGCATGATGCTCATTGTGATCTTTTTGAATGTGCCGTCATAATAAGTGGCGACTCCGACTTGCTCATGCCTTTACGAATTGTTAAGGAACATTTGAAAAAACCAGTGGGAGTCATCAACCCTCAACGTCATCCTTGCCGGGTCTTGCAGAATCATGCGACATTTTATAAACATATAAGGACGTCTGTCCTTAAGCAGTGTCAGTTTCCATCACCAATGAAAGATAATAAAGGTACTTTTTCAAAACCTGCCGGGTGGCAATAATATAATAGAGATTTAATGTCTGAACTGTTAATCTAAGAAGTTGAGTACTTGAGGCGCCAAATTGGC
This sequence comes from Desulfobacteraceae bacterium, assembly GCA_011391695.1. Classification (GTDB taxonomy): domain Bacteria; phylum Desulfobacterota; class Desulfobacteria; order Desulfobacterales; family RPRI01; genus RPRI01. Next base: position 18,214 of record JAABQB010000052.1, read on the forward strand.
ACCTCAAGTCGGGGATGGGCACGATATAAGCCGATGGCTTTCCTGAACAGGGTGTTGCAAAGCTTTGTTCCGTACCGCCGGGCAGAAGCAAGTGACAATGCTCAAAAAAAGTCAACCTACGGATTTGCGGATAGCAATGGCATAGTTACCGATTTTAGCCTTGAGCCAAAATCGGTAACTACGGACTTCTCGAATATCCTTTGACAAAATCCGGTTAAAATGCAAATAAAATACAAACTGTTGCGCATGATATTAATTCATTATATGTGCGTGAACAGCTTTATTCCTACCCGTCATTTATTATTACCGGAGATTCTTGTACTGCGGCAGCTTCCGGATCGGGCCAAACAGCAGGGGTAATA
>JAABQB010000053.1:0-17222 GCA_011391695.1 Desulfobacteraceae bacterium
AGGCGCTTGAATCTGCTCTCATCAATCAGAAAGGTTTTGTGACATACTATTTTCAGGACAAGGATCCTGACTGGCTAAGGCAACTCGGGGAATACAGGCAGATCTTCAAGCAAGTATTAGATGATACTAAAAAACTGTCAGAAGAGGAATCCCAGAAGAAAATCATTAACGATATTGAAAAAGAATACAATGTTTATATTGAACTAAAAGATAAGGTTATAGCTTATTATAAAGCCGGCGAGTCTGAAGAAGGCGCAAAACTTCACAGGGAAGTACGAAAACGGTTTTCGGGGATTCTTAAGCTTTGTGATGATTATAAAAATATCCACAAAAACAAAATAATCCAGGCAAAGAAGGAAAGCCATAACGAGGCTGTTAACCTCCGTTTCTTTTCCATAACCGGTTTTCTTATTACAGCTGTTCTTGCTATAGTAATGGCTTTTGTCTTTGTTAACAACATTCTCAAGCCTGTTCAACGCCTCATACTTGAAACGAGTCGTGAAGGAAAGTCAGACGCAAAAGATAGTTCTGCCTATACAAAAGATGAAATCAAGGCGCTTTCCGAGAGCGTCAGAGGGTTGATAGATGATATAGATCTGACACATACAGAGCTTGAAAAGAGCCGGGAGCACCTCCAGCAGGCAGAAAAAATGGCGCTTGTCGGAAAACTCGCTGCCGGCATGGCTCACAGCATAAGGAATCCCTTCACATCCGTAAAAATGCGCCTTTTTTCTCTCGGGCGTTCTCAAAATATGGCAGAAACACAGAAGGATGACATAAAGGTTATATCGGAAGAGATAAAACATATTGATACAATTGTCCAGAATTTCCTGGAGTTTTCCAGGCCGCCCAAGCTGAAGATACAGAGAATAAGCCCTTCGGTTGTCGTTGATCTTGCCCTTAAGCTTCTTGTGCATCGTCTTAAATCTTATGATGTAACCGTGGAGGTTATTCGAAATAAACCCCTTTCAGAAATACACGCCGACCCGGAACAGCTAAAAGAGGCTCTCGTGAACCTGATTGTCAATGCCTGCGAAGCAATGGTAAGAGGCGGGCTTATCACCATAAATGAAAAAGAGGCCGCCGATACGCATCTCGGAAGAGCAGTAATTCTTGAAGTAAGCGACAATGGGCCGGGAATACCGGAATCCTTGATGGGCAAAGTTATGGAGCCTTTCTTTACAACCAAAGAAGAAGGAACAGGTCTTGGACTCAGTATTGTCGCCCGTATCATTGAAGAACATAAGGGACGCATCGATATCAAGTCAAAGGAGGGTGAAGGCACGACCTTTATAATAACTCTTCCGTTAAATGTTTATAACAAGGAAAAAACCGCTTGAACTCGATTCTAATCATTGACGACGACGATCAGCTTAGAAACAGCTTCAAAAAGCTCTTAGCCGAAGAAGGATACATGGTTGAAAGCGCTGCTTCCGGTGAAGCAGGACTGAACATTGTTAATAATTCATCTCTTCTTGATCTCATAATTTTGGATATGAGACTTCCAGGAATGAACGGGCTTGAAACATTTAAGAAAATACACGCTATTGAACCCAAACTTCCTGTAATAATAATGACCGCATATGGAACTACCGAGACCGCTATAGAAACCACAAAACTGGGGGCGTTTGATTACATACTCAAACCCTTTGATATTCCGGATATGCTGGAACTTATCAAGCTGGCTCTTAACGCAAGCCGTTTTATGCGTTCCCCCGTCGACATGGATAAAATTCCTGAAGAATTCTCAAGAGACGCTATTGTCGGCAGAAGCACAGAGATGCAGGAAATCTACAAGGCTATCGGCAGGGTATCTCCGACCGACGCTACTGTTCTTATCCGCGGCGAATCCGGAACCGGCAAAGAGCTTGTTGCAAGGGCTATTTATCAGCACAGCCTCAGGGCAGATAAACCTTTTCTCGTTATAAACTGTGTGGCTATTCCGGAAACTCTTCTTGAAAGCGAACTGTTTGGTTATGAAAAAGGAGCTTTCACCGGGGCAGCCCATCGCAGGGTAGGAAAGATTGAGCAGGCGCATGAGGGGACCGTATTTCTTGATGAAATCGGAGATATGCCCATGAATCTTCAGGCTAAAATATTAAGACTTTTGCAGGAAAAAAGCATAGAACGCCTGGGCGGACGTGAAAAGATAATGACTGATGTACGGATAATAGCAGCCACAAACAGGGATCTGGAAGAAGCAATATCCGCAGGAAGATTCAGGGAAGATCTGTACTATCGTCTCAAAGTTGTAACCATCCGAATTCCTCCCTTAAGAGAAAGGCAAAGCGACATACCTGTTTTGGCTGATTATTTTCTTTCCAGATTTTCTGCGGAAAAAAGGATTACTAATCCCGGAATGACATCTGAAGCCAAGGCCATATTCTCAAAGAATCCATGGCAGGGAAATGTAAGGGAGCTTGCTAATACTATTCAAAAAGCCCTCATATTCAACCGTGGCGCTCCTCTCTCCCCGGAAGATATAACCACCCAGATTAAAAACGAAAAATCGCATGCCGGCGATTCCTTGGATAAAAACAATCAAAACGGGGATGCGCAACTGCGGCAATGGTTGAGGAAGGAATTAACGACACGTTCCGGGGAAAATCTCTTTGATTCCTGCATGGACAGCTTAGCAAGCCTGATAATAAGTGAAGCCCTGAATATATGCGAGGGAAACCGTTCAAGGGCCGCCAAGCTCCTCGGTCTTTCCCGTCCGACACTTCATTCAAAGATCGAAAAATATCACCTGAAATTTGAGACTCTTGTTAAAGAGGATAATTGAAGACAGATATTTATTAACATAACAGCCTTTTCCACCTTGTAAAAAAAACCGACACAATCACCTCTCTGCGATCAGCGCAAAGTATTTTTGTAAATAATTTTTGCATATATATTTCAATATATTATCATCACTATATTGCCTGAATATATCTTTGGCACATCATTTGCTAAATATGTAATCGAATAAGCTCGCATGGCGGACTGAACTTTTATTTTATTCAAACCGGACCGGGAGTTAGAAAACAAAAGGAGAGCAAAACATGGCACAGAACTTTAGTATTACTTTTGTTAAATCCGGTAGAGATATTCATTTAAAGCTTACCGGCGATTTTGATGGATCTTCAGCTCTCGAACTTATTAATTTTATGAATAACTGTATGAATAATCATGACAAGATCTTTATTGACACCGATTATCTTACACTCATAGAACCTTTTGGAATCAATGTTTTCCGCTATAATATGGGCTTGTTGTCAAAGCATTCCAAACATTTTGTATTCACGGGTAATAACGCCCGTAATTTTATAGAATGCTGGCCTGAGAATGGACGCCCTGAATTCAATATAATCAAGAATATCGGTTATTTTTCACATAGTGTTGTTTTCAACTGAAACATTGAACGCATTCCAAATCCGCATTAGTCGGATTTCGGGAAGCATGTATATTAAATTTAGCTGTAACAAAAGGAGGAAAAAATGCTGGTAAAAAACTGGATGAGTAAAAGGGTGATAACAATCGACGAAAACGATTCCATGCAGGAAGCTATAAATTTAATAAAGCAGCATAAAATAAACATGCTGCCGGTTATGAAAAAGGAAAAGCTTGTCGGTATTGTAACAGATCGCGATCTTAAAAAGTCATCTGCATCGGATGCGACCACCCTCGACGTTCACGAGCTTATGTACCTTATATCAAAGATCAAGGTCAAAGACATAATGAGTAAAAAACCCGTAACAATTCCTCCCGATTTCACAATCGAGGAAACGGCCTCTATTCTGCTTGATAATAACATCTCGGGCGCTCCTGTTGTTGATCATGATAATCAACTTATTGGAATTATAACCCAGGCTGATATTTTCAAAGTTATAATTTCTCTGACCGGTATCGCAAAAAAAGGAATACATTTCGGTATGAGGGTCAAAGACCTTCCCGGCTCAATAAAAGAGGTCGCCGATATTATCAGAAATTACGGCGGTCGTTTGGCCAGTATTCTCACTTCATATGAAAGAGTTATTCAGGGATACAGGAATGTATATATCCGCGCCTATGGAATTGACCGTTTAAGACTTAAAAATCTGTTGTCCGACCTGAAAAATAAAACCGACCTGCTGTACTATGTCGATCATACTGAAAATAAAAGGAAAGTTTTTTGAAAAGGAGGTTGTGATATGAAATTCGATAAAATATTGCTCCCTGTAGATCTTTCAGAATCATCTCCGAAAATAGTTCCTTACGCAACAGGCATAGCTGAAAAATTTGGTTCAAAAATACATATTTTATTTGTAGCCCGTGTATTTCAATATTTTGCAGGCATGTATGTCCCGCATCCCTCAATCAACAAATTTGAAAACGAGGTTGCTGAAGGGGCCCTGAAAAGCCTTGAGGAATTTACCAGGAAATATTTCAAAAACCCTGAAAGCATTACAACTGCTGTTGTTAAAGGTGATGCCGCAGAGCAGATTATCAAATACATTGAGGATCAAGGAATTGATCTTCTTATAATGGGCACACATGGAAGAAAGGGACTTGACAAGTTAGTCTTCGGATCTGTTGCCGAGAAGTTATCAAAAACTACACCGGTTCCTATAATGCTTATCAATCCTTATAAAGTTAGATAGGGGGTATTTCATGAAAAACGTTATGAAAGTTCTTGTCTCAATCGATGGATCCGACCAGTCTCTTGCGGCCGTTCGATACATAGGAGGTGTTCTTAAACCCGAAAAGACAAAAATAGTTCTGTTTCATGTTGATCCTGCGGTTCCAGAATCGTTCTGGGATTTGGAAAAGAGTCCGGAATTTCGTTCCAGGCTGGCGCCTGTGAGAGCCTGGGCCGCCCAGCAGAAAAAATCGATTGAAGATTCGATGACAAAAGCCGCCAAAACTCTTTCCAATTGGGGCTTTCCGTCTGATGCCGTATCGGTCAAGATCCAAACAAGAAAAAATGGAATAGCAAGAGACATATTACACGAAGTGGATACCGGAAAATATAAAATGGTTGTTGTAGGAAGAACCGGAATCAGCAAGTTCAAAGATCTGGTGTTGGGAAGCGTTGCAAACAAGCTGATTGGAAATTTAATCGATATTCCGCTTGTCGTTGTGGGTGGAAAGCCCAATCCAAATAAATTCATCATAGCCTTTGACAGCTCAAAAGCATCGATGAGAAGTGTCTCCAGTGTCGGCGCCATGCTCAATAATGTCGAAAGTGAAATAATGATATGCCACGTAATAAGATCGATAGGCATAGAAAAGCTGACTTTAAGCGAAGTTCCCTTTCCGGAATTTGACTGGACTGAAACATGTGTAAAAAAAATGGAACCCGCAATTGAAGAGGCCAAAAGAAAACTTGTTTCAGCCGGTCTCGATTCCGCAAATATATACGGGAAGATTCTTACCGATAAGCCAAGCAGGGCCGGTGGTATTATTGCCGAGGCAAAGGCGGGGGGCTTTGGTACCATTGTTGTCGGAAGACGGGGACTTTCTGCAGTAGAAGAGTTCTTTATTGGAAGAGTTAGCAGAAAAGTACTGCATATGGCTAAAAAAATGGCGGTCTGGGTTGTAAATTAAAAATATATCCTGTCATCTCAAGGGGAAATGACAGGTAACCGTGCTCCCTTCACCGATGCGACTTCTTACCGAAATCGTACCTTTGAGCCGGTCCAATATCTCCCTGACGATGGCCAGACCCAGTCCGGTTCCTGATTCAGTATAGGATTTGGCGTTTTCGGCTCTGAAAAATTCCGCAAACAAGCTCGGAAAGGCTTCTTCCGGGATGCCGATGCCTGTATCAGTCACTTCAAACCGGAGTTTGTCTTCTTCGCTGCGAGTCAGGCTGACTGCAACCCTTCCTCCGGGTTGTGTATATTTAATGGCGTTTGAAATCAGATTTGAAAACAGATCGTCGAAAAGCCTTTCAGAAGCCATAACGGAAGGCAGCGACTCATCAATCTGGAAGGCAATCTCTACACCTTTTTCCCTGGCCTGGGCCTCAAAAAGACCTGACAAAGAGAGCAGCAACCTTTGAGCGTGAACCGGGCGCAGGGCATCAGGGCTCAAATTGGCCCGGCTTATGCTCAGCCTGAGCAGATCGCTTATCAGGCTGTCGAGCATCTCAATGCGCTTGTTGCAACGCTCAATTGTTTCTTCCTGCCGCGCATTCATGGGGCCAAGATATCCGTTTCTCAATATCTTCAGCATACTGATAACTGTGTGCATTGGAGAGCGAAGCTGGTGAGCGCTTTTCTGTAAAAACCAGTTGCGGTTGAGCTGTGCGTTGAGTTTTTCAATTTCAAGCGCTGTCAGGTCCGACATCAACGCAAAAAACTGAATGTTGCTGTCCGTGAAAAAGTGCACCGCATCGCTGTAAACACAGAATACCCCGAGGACCATCTTGTCCACGCGCAGGGGAAGGCATATCATGGACGCAATTCCTTCTTTTCTTATATCTTCGGGATACTGGAAATAATCCTGCTCCTCGATGTTTCCGACGGCAAAGACAGACCCTTCGATAATTTTACGGTTGATCGAACTCTTCCGGATATCTATGCTCTCCTTGGATTTGGTGTAATCTTCACTTAGCCCGTAGATTGAGGCAAAGCGAAGCGTTCCCTTTTGTTCATCCATCAATTTTATGGAACACGCTTTTACCCCCATGATCCTTGCAGCCTGGCGGGTTGCAGAATCCATCAAGGCCTTGGGTTCCGAGCACAGCCCCATTTCCTTGACCATCTCGTAGAGAGCCGTGAGCTTGCTGTTGCTTTCGTCAAGCGCTTTGGATAAACGGAGCAACTCTCTGCCTTTGGTCCTCAGGCTCAGCTTTATAGTTGTTACCAGAAATGCCGTGACAAGGATAACCGTTATCATTGTAAAATACCGGATGATGATCTCGTTTTGCCCTGATTCATTGGAGAACAAGCCGTCCTGCAACCATACCGGATAAATGGGCGCCAGAGCCCATTGCTGGAGCAAAATCAGTGTCCCCATCAACAGGAAAACAATGACTCCATAAAAATAGCAGCTTGCCGGCGGCAGAAGGATACCGGTCAATATGATATGAAATATGAAAAAATTCGAAAGTGGACTGTAAATACCTCCCGAATAGTAAATTGCCAGAAAAAGAAACAGAAGATCGGTCGAGATCTGGAGATGGGCAAAATTACTGAATGACTGAACGTCCCGGGCATTAATAAGATGTGAATCGGCTAATGGAAGATCCTTTTGATATTTAAAGGGGGGGACATATTGCCAGATTAATCTGAAAAACAGGTTGTACAGGAGAACTACGAAAAGAATCATCACAAGAGGGGGCGGTGGCAATGTATGCCGGAAGAAATAAACGGCAGCGCACCCTGCCAATCCGGTCCCGGCAGCTATCCACCTTAACCGTATTAACCAGGGCAATCTTTCGATAAGTTCTTTGCGGAAGAACAACTGTTCTCTGACAAGCTCATATCCGAGTTGCACCGGCGTTGCCTCCTTCCGCAAGGAACTATATTTGACGGCTTCGCAATAAGCAATTTTTCACACGAAGGCACAAAGGCACTAAGAACGGTATAATGAAGACATTCAGGTTTTTCTTTGTGTCCTCCGTGATCTTTGTGTGAGAACGACTTTTTATGAAGCCGTTATTGTTCCTTGTCACGCTCAGTAAGTATTTTTTCGATGACAGACAGCAATTCTTCCGGATCAATGGGCTTCTCTATAAAGTGTGATACCGGCCATGATTCACCCAGTATGTGCTGGAACTTTTCAGGCCCCTGCTCGGCCATTGCCTGGGGAAAGGAGGTTGCCATTACGATGGGAATATTCCGGTATTCAGGGAGCTGTTTCAGTTTATATGCCAGATCGAACCCTTCGGTATCGGTCGCCATCATCACATCAAGGATTATGAGATCGGGAGGCTTTGCTTCAATTTTATCATACCCCTGTTTCCCGTTATAAGCCACACGGACCCCGTAATTGCGCCTTTCCAGAATGATTCGTACTGACTGAACCAGATCTTTGTCATCGTCAATTATCAGAATGTCTTTTACTCCATCCATGATTTGCTCCTTATATGGATAACCCTGGCGATTTCCCCGGTAGCCCGGTTTGCTCTGTCCGCTGCCGCCTCACTCAACCCCTCGCCGAAACCAAAGTCGCTTCCTTCAACAGAAACCATCCATGCCGGCGGACATCGGTCATAAATCAATTTTGTCAGCCCCAGCAAGGCATCTGCTGTCAGGCTGTGGACAATCCTGTGCATATCTGAAACAGGCCGGATCTCACGAAAGGAGCAGCCTCCCGGCAGCGGCCCCTGGGCAGCATCTATAAAAATAACCCCGGTTGCCTCACGCAGATCATCTGCCAGTTCGGGACCAAGCTGATGAAGTGACACTATGTTAATCCCTCCGATGCCGCCAAAGCTTCGCTTCAGCCGGTCGGCCACATGCTGCCCGATACCGTCGTCCCGGCGATGCTTATTGCCGTAGCCGATGATCCATAAGTTAACCGTTTCAGCGTTCTGAAAGCTGTTCACTTATCAGTCCCTTTCCAACTGAACCAGCAATTGCCCTTCCCTGCTGTAAACCTGGACATGGAGCGGCATTTGGCCCATGGCATGGGTCGAGCAGGATAGGCACGGATCATAACATCGTATTGCGCCTTCGATGCGGTTTAATATGCCTTCTCTCACCCGCCCCTCCCTGATATATTCCCTGGCCACCATGCCAACGGATTGGTTCATGGCCTGATTATTATGTCCGGTAGCCACAATCAGATTGACATCTTCGATAACTCCGTATTTATCCACCCGGTAATGATGAATAAGAGTTCCACGTGGAGCCTCGATGACACCGATGCCTTCATTGTTTGAGACAGACGCGCGATTTTGGATATCCTTACCGCAGATAGCTTCACTTTGCAATAGTTTTTCAGCTGCTTCCAGGCAGTTAAGCAGTTCTATCAGCCGCGCGTAATGAAAAAGAAGGGTTGATCCGATCAACCCGTCGCTTGTCTTTTCCCTGAAAGTCAGAAGCTCCGCATGAGCTTTGGGCGTACTCAAGGCATCGGCTATGTTGATTCTAGCCAGCGGCCCGACTCTGTAGCATCCCTGTGGAAATCCGTGTTCTTTGAAATAAGGAAACTTCAGGTAGGACCACTCTTCCACGTGCTCTGCAATAAAGTTCAGATATTCCCCGGGATCGAACTCAACCTTAAAGTCTTCCAAACTGTGCCGGATCCTCAGTTTACCGTCATACATATCCGGACAACCGGCATCGTCCACGAGACCTGTCATTAGAGACTGAAAATTTGCAAACCGTTTTATTTCGGATCGGTTTTTTTCCAGCCATTCCTTGATAAAGTCCAGAGCGACATAACAGGCATCATAGGCCGGTACGAATCCCGTCAACAAATCATCGCGCACCTTTTCTGACAGGCCATTGATGACGCCACCCGGAATCGCATAGGCCGGATGTATGCTTTTACCCCCGAGGGCCCGTATGACATCCTGGCCGAATTTCCTGAGCCTTATCCCCTTTTTGGCAATATCCGGATAAGCGCCTATCACACCCACTATATTGCGCTGCGCCGGGTCGGAGTCCCATCCGAAGAGCAGATCAGGGCTGGCCAGATGGAAAAAATGGAGCGCATGTGACTGGATAAACTGACCCATATGAAGAAGCCGTCTCAGCGCCACGGCTGTATCCGGAATTCTCACACCCAGAATGGCATCGCACGCCTTGGCCGAAGCCAGCTGGTGACTGACCGGACAGATTCCGCAGATTCGCTGCGTTATAATCGGCATTTCCTCAAATGGCCTGCCATGACAAAACCGCTCAAACCCCCTGAACTGGGTAACATGAAACTTCGCATCTTCCACATTGCCGTCCGGATCAAGATGGATTACAACTTTGCCATGGCCTTCAAGGCGGGTAATTGGATTGATGGTTATTTTTCGATTTTCTTTCATGTAATCGGCCTCCTCAGTCAAAGTGCATCATGCTCGGTGGAAGAACAACAGGCATTCGTCCCTTCAGTATTTCCGTAAGGCAATAGGCAATCGATTCCGGCGAGGGGGGACATCCCGGAACATAGACATCCACCGTCACCAGGCGATTGACCGGAATCACCTGATCCAGAAGAACCGGCAATTCCTCATGGACTGGCAGGACTCCTGAAATAGTGCTTACAGTCTCTTGGTAACCGTAGCGCATAAGTTCCTTTACAGGAATTCCATTGCGCAGCATATTGATTCCGCCGAAAACGGCGCAGTCGCCCCACGCCATAAGGATTTTGCAATGCTCCCGAAGATGAAGCGCGATCTCCTCCTGTTCCTTATTGCCGATGCCGCCTTCTATTATACCCACGGTCAGGGAACCAAAATCAAAATTCTTGAAGTCCGTTACCGGGCTCACGGTAATATCAACAGCCGCAAAAATATCCAGGAGTTTTTCGTCCAGATCCAGGAAAGACATGTGGCATCCGGCACATCCTTCCAACCATACAGTAGCCACTTTGGGTTTTGCCATTAATTCACCTCCATCAAACGTATAGTCCCGATTGCATCTCGCCGGTAACTCTGGCGCTTATGTCTTTCCATCTTGCGTAACTGGGATGAAATTCTGTGCGCTGCATCAGAGCAAGCAGGGTCTGCCATGATTCGCTCACTCCTTTGGGCCGACCGAGCGCTGCATGCAGGGTACGGATTTCCTTTCCGTCCAGGGAAGTATAAGTTCCTTCCTCCTCCAGACAGGTTGGTCTCGGTATAAGAATATGGGCATTATCTTTCAACGCTTCCGGGAAATAAGGTGTAATGACAGCCAGAAAATCAACCCCGTCAAACCTTTCCAGGAGCGGAGAACCTGCCAGATTCTCGTCATCCAGCAGCATCAGACCACGCCGGTATTTTCCTTCCGGCGTTCCTGAGAACACTCTAAGTTTCAAAGCACCGGAGCTGTTCCCATTTAATTTGAGAATCACAAGGCGCATGGCGTTCTCAGGCAAAATGCCTTTTACGAGCGACAGAAGCATCAGATTGCACAGAGTGTCCGCCTCCGTCAGATCGGTAATGCCTTTCCCCGCAATTACAATCGGATTCCTGCTTTTTGCAAAGGCATTGACCGCAGTCATAAACGACTCCCGCGCAAAATTGTCCAGGCCAGCCTGATCCAGGCAGTTTTGCACATTTACTTTTTTCATCTCTGAAAGAATCGGTTCCCAACCCGGTGACAACTGCCCGGAATGGCTTTTGAGTGCCTCGGAAAGGAAGGCCTTCATGACCAGCGGTTCATTCCCTTCGGCCACCTGCACATAATCAGAGCTCCAGGGGCTGACCGGGTCAACGGTTCCGATAACAACTGCGTTGCTTCTTTTTTCGATAACCGCTCTTCTTATCACTGCTCCTATCAGAGGCTGGGTTTCAAAGGATGCGACGCCTGCCACCAGAATATGGTCTGCATCAGATATTCGTTCCCAGGAAGCCTCTTTCAGACCCAGAAAGGTTTTACCCAGCTCTCCCAACGCGCCGGCCATTGTCCTGAGAGAACGGCCGTCAAGAGTATCAAGATAATCGGCAGCCCAGCCTTTAAGCATAAGATCCCGGAATATCATGAGCTGTTCGTTTGCGCAGCGGCTGGAAACCAACCCGAATGTCCCATCCTGCCTTTTGCTCATACTTCTTTCGATAAAATCCATGGCTGCTTTCCAGTTGATTGCTTTCCATGTTCCGTCGGCTTCCCGGATCATTGGATTAAGAAGGCGTTTACCGGGAGTTTTCAGAGGCTCAAAACGACCTTTGACACATAACTGGCCGCGCTCTGCCCCCGCCTTTTCAGGTCTGATGCAGCCTTCTATCATGAGCAGTTGATTATCTTCGACAATTGTACGAGTTTCACACATCAGGCCGCAATTTGGACAGAAAGCATCAATTACAGCACGATTATCCTTCTGATGACCTTTAACCGAACGATGGCTCCGATAGCGGTTGAAAATTGCTCCGGTGGGGCATACCTGCAGACATGCTCCGCAACCCATGCAGGAAGATTCACCCCGGCTCATGTTAAGGTCAAAAGCGATCTGGTTTTTTATGCCGCGTCCCTGATAATTGAGAACATAAGCGCCGGCAATCTCATGGCAGGCACGAACGCACCGTCCGCACAGAACGCACCGATTGTGGTCAACCGCCATATATTCACTTGTAATATCGACGGGATACTGTTCATAGGATTGAGGCACGGTAAGATGGTCCATCTGCAGTTCATATGCCAGGGCCTGCAGTTCACAATCGCCGCTCTGGGAACAGAACATGCAATAGTGATTGCGCTCGGAAAACAGGAATTCCAGAATAGTGCGCCGCGCTGTAATAATGTTGCTGTTGCTGGTTACGACCGTCATTCCATCACGCACAGGCATTACACAACTGGCAACCAGTTTAGGACTGCCGTCCACTTCAACCACGCACAGGCGGCATCCGCCCCATGCCGACAGCGCCGGATGATGGCACAGGGTGGGAATCCTGATGCTGTTCTGCCGGGCGGCTTCCAGAATTGTCATGCCTTCCGGAACAGATAACTGGAGACCGTCAATGGTCAAGTTTACCTGCTTTGGGCTATTTTCCATATAAATCTTTCTCCTTTGAGTATAAACGGCCTCTCTGCGTGGTCATAAGTTCAAGATTCTCCGGCTCCGATCTCCTTAAGGTTACACTGAAGACATCGACAGGCTTCGGCAACTGCAGATTCAGAAGTTAGTCCAAGTTCTACCTCTCTAAAATCCGTTTTTCGTGCAGCAGGATCTGCCTCAAGCATTGATGCTTTAGGTTTAGACTCGGTTTGAGCTTCAATCAATCCGGGAATTTCAATTACTTCCGGTGGAGGAGGCTCATAGGCAGGTTCACCGTTTCTTTCCCGTATGGTCGCATCAATTTCCTCTGCTGCCCTGTGGCCGTCAGCAATAGCACCGATTACTGTATCCGGTCCTCTTACAGCATCTCCGCCTGCAAATATCATCTTTCCCGCGGTTCCTGTCTTTTTCCCCGGTATAATTTCGATCAGGCCCCTGCGATTTATCCCAACGCCGATAGTTTGCATATCACCCGTAACATCCAGTTGTTGTCCGATGGCCATTATTATATGATCGGTTTCAAGTTCAAACTGCTCGCCGGGTGCGGGAACCGGCTTCCGCCTTGCGCCGGCATCAAATTCACCAAGGGTCATGCGCTGACAGATGAGTTTTTTCAGCGGACCGGCCGTCTGTTCAATCCGCAGAGGAGCACCCAATACATATATGCGGACGCCCTCCTGTTCAGCTGCCAGAATCTCATCTGCCTGGGCCGGCATGTCTGCCTTCTGACGACGATAAAGAACGGTCGTATCTTCAGCCCCGAGCCTTATCGCGCATCGGGCTGCATCGATTGCCGCATTGCCGCCGCCCACGACAACAACACGCCGGCCGGTATGCGGATTCCGATCAAGATTATATTCCCTCAGATACTCCACGGCGCCGGTCACCCGGACTCCTTCGATGCTCTGCATATCTGTGGCAGTGCTCTGCTGAGCACCGATGGCCAGATATACCGCCTGGAACTGGTCTGCAATCTCCTCCCATGTAATATCCCGGCCAATGCATGTATTTCCCCTGAACTCGACTCCAAGATCGAAAATGGCCTGAATCTCCAGCCGGAGCACATCACGGGGAAGACGGTAGGCAGGAATGGCCCATCTCAGCATTCCACCGGCCTCGGGATATTGATCGAAGATGCTTACTCTGTAACCCCGTAAAGCCAGATCTCTGGCAGCAGTCAGGCCTGACGGACCAGCGCCGATAACTGCGATCTTCTCCGTTCGCGCCACTGTCGACGGTATTACAGGAGGCCTTGCGGCATGGTCGGTTATATAGCGTTTAAGGTGCCTTATGCTTACTGGCTCATCCATCATGGAACGCCTGCATTTATACTCGCAACGGTGTTCGCAGACCCGCCCGCAGATGCCTGGGAACGGGTTGGTCTTCAGCAGCACCTTGTATGCGTCATCCAGCCTGTTGTCCCGGATCAGGGCAATATAGTCAGGTATATCCATACCGACCGGGCAGGCATGCCTGCATGGAGCATCGAAAATTCCGGTGCATACCACGGCCGGGCATCGTTTTTCCAGGATATGGGACTCATATTCATGCCGAAAATACCGGAGGGTCGAAAGCACAGGGTTGGAAGCCGTTTGACCGAGACCGCACAATGCGGTATTGCGCATTATATCCGCCCACCTCTCCAGCGTTTCAATGTCTCCGGCTTTTCCCTTCCCTTCGCAGATTCTGGTGAGCACTTCGAGCATCTTGCGGGTTCCAACCCTGCACGGCGTGCATTTGCCGCATGATTCATCGGCGCAAAAATCCATGAAAAACCGGGCCACATCCACCATGCACTTGTCCTCATCCATGACGATCATGCCTCCGGAACCCATGATGGCTCCAAGCTGGGTGAGCGACTCATAATCAACCGGCGTATTCAGATGCTGCCCTGGAATACAACCTCCGGAAGGACCGCCTAGCTGCACCGCCTTGAATTTCTTGCCTTTTGAAATACCGCCGGCAATATCAAAAACAATGTCGCCAAGGGCTGTGCCCACCGGAACCTCAACTAACCCAACGTTATTCACATCTCCGGTAACAGAAAATATTTTTGTTCCTTTACTGCGCAAGGTACCCAGTTCGGCGTACCATTTGCCGCCATTAATGATTATCTGAGCTATGCTGGCCAGAGTTTCAACATTGTTCAAAACAGTCGGCTTTTTCCATAAACCGGAAACAGCCGGAAATGGAGGCCTGGGCCTGGGTGTACCCCGCTTTCCTTCAATAGAGGTCATTAGAGCTGTTTCCTCGCCACAGACAAAAGCGCCGGCACCGCGATAAATATCCAGATCAAAGTCAAAGCCTGAACCCAGAATATCTATTCCCAGCAGACCATACTCACGGGCCTGGCCAATGGCAATATTGAGCCGTTTAACCGCCAGCGGATACTCGGCTCTGCAGTAAATATGCCCTTGATGGGCTCCGATGGCCTTGGCGGCGATGATCATACCTTCCAAAACCGAGTGTGGATCGGATTCCAGCACGGCACAATCCATAAAAGCTCCGGGGTCACCTTCATCGGCATTGCAGAGAATGTATTTGACAGGGCCCGGTGAACGGTTGGCAAATTCCCATTTCAGTCCGGTCGGAAATCCAGCTCCGCCGCGTCCCCGCAGTCCGGATATTTTTATCTCCTTCACAATCTCCTCGGGATTCATTTCAAAGAGGGCTATGCATGCCCCGAGATAACCGCCGGTCCCTACGTATTCTTCAATACGTTCAGCCGCTATTAAACCCTTGTTTCTTAACACACGTGGCTGCTGCATGGAAAAGAAGGGGATATCTTTCAATCGTGGGATAGAATGACCAGAGACAGGGTCTTTGTACAGAATCCGATCTACAGGATACCCCTTAAGAATGTGCTTATCCAGAATTTCATCCACATCATCAGGCTTCAGATATTGATAAAAAACGCCTCCCGGATAAACTACCATGACCGGACCATGGGCGCAGAAGCCGATGCAGCCGGTCTCGATTAGCACGATTTTGTCCTGAAGATGCCTCTTTTCAATGGCATCGATAAGCCGGTGTTTTATCTCCATGCTTTTAGATGCACGGCAGCCTGTACCACCGCAAAACATCAGGTGATAAGGATAAACCGGTTGCCCGTCACGGATATCTTCCATAAAACGGACGGCCATGAAACGGCTCATCTCATTACGAAGTCTGTTCAAGCTTTCCGGAGTTAATCGACTCATTCGAGTTGTCCCTCTCTTAAAATTGTTATACACTCTAAAAAAATCGAGTTACTTGAATATATCTAGAATTTCCGGTAATTTCATAGGTTTCACCTGAGCAAAAGTTTCCCCGTCGGCAGCCACAACAGGGGCAAGAGCGCAGGCTCCAAGGCACCGGACCGTCTCAAGCGAAAACCGCCTGTCTTCGGTTGTTTCACCCGGTTCAACGTGAAGAAGTGCGGAGAGTTTTTCCAGGTTTCTCTTGCCCCCCCTGACATAACAGGCTGTACCCAGACAACAGCGCACTGTGTGGCGCCCTCTTGGCGTTGTGGTAAAAAACGAATAGAAGGTCACCACCCCCCAGACCTCACTTAAGGGAACTCCCAACCCGTGCGCAACTTTTTTCTGGATCGATTTAGGTATGTAGCCAAGAATTTCCTGCACTTCTTCCAGAACAGGAATCAATGCCCCCGGCTTCAGACGGTTATTATTTATAACGGCGTCAACGGCAGCCATTTTCTCACCGGAGAACTCCTCAGGGTCTGTCTGTTTCCCGCTTATTTCAGCTTCTTTCAGCACAGCCGGAACCTCCTTTTTCTGGATTTTTGGTGAACAATTTGAACACACATGAAATGTTGATTTATGTCAATTTATGTCAATTTAGATTCTTACAAGAAATATGCCAGACAAAATGAAAAAGATGAGATATTATTAATTCAGTATGCAAAAGAGGAGTTTTTAAAGAAGATTTTAAATTACAAGCAGGACTATTTGTATAAGATTTAATTTGCGGTATGTCAGTCTTTTTTACAAAGTGTAAAAAACGATTAGCAGCTTCAGACGAAAATTTATTCTGTTATCTTACCTTTTAAAAACCCTGCCGTATTTGAAACACAGTATTATGATATTTACAGTCCCACATTACATGTGATAATTAGTTTCCCGGAAATGGCCCTTTTGTGCGATCTCGGCGTCAATCTGCGGAATTTCTTGTGCGGCATACATTGCGAATGCCTTAAGCGCAATCCATTGATTTCCTTGAGCTTGCCCAAAATTGCCTGTTTCCAGATTGGAAACGCATGATTGTCCATAACTTGTTTACGGATAGACACTAATTAGTCGATGAGACTTACAAAAAGCAGGTATGGTTATTTAGTAAAGGCTCCTAAACGCGGGAGGATATGGAAATGCAAGCAAAAGAGTACCCCGGTTATTTTAAGACAATAATTACCTTCACAGCAGTATTCATGCTCTGCGCCCTTCTCTTCTCAATCTATCTGAGTTACCGAACGTCCATTTCTGCTGCCGAATCATTCCATTTACTCTTTCTTCATGAACAAGACGAAAAGGTCGAAACACATCTTCACAGATATGGCGATGACATACTGTTTCTGGCGGAAGTTCCTCCTGTACAGGGAATGATAAGGGCAATGGAAGAGG
>JAABQB010000053.1:17321-17608 GCA_011391695.1 Desulfobacteraceae bacterium
AAATGGAAGAGGGAGGCTATGACACTAAAGAACAAACGAGCTACGGGTTCTGGGTAAAAAGGCTCCAGCAGATATTTGAAAGTTTAGGGACGAGAAAAACCGAATACATGAAGTTACGGTACATTGATGAAAGGGGGAACGAAATTGTCAGGGTGGATTTTAAGGACGGCAACGCCAGGATCATCCCGGATACTGAACTGCAGAACAAGGCCGACCGCTATTTTTTCACCGAAGCAATGAAGTTTTCGGCAGGCCAGGTCTATTTCTCCAATATTGATCTGAATCAG
>JAABQB010000054.1:0-1243 GCA_011391695.1 Desulfobacteraceae bacterium
TGCGTGCCACCGATTACTTTGCAGGAACGTTTCTGCGAATCGAGTGTTCCATTGTTTTCAGAGCTCGCTACTCATGGCCGTAAAAACACCGCCCTCCGCCGCACCCGCGACCTGTTACTACCCCGCCTCATCTCCGGCGAGGTGGATGTGTCGGAATTGGACATCGCAATTCCCGAGGAGGCCGCATGAAGATTGAGGATCTGCTGACCCGTCCGGAAGGAAAGACGCTGGAGTTCAAACAGGATTTGTCTGCTCCGAAGAACATCCTCAAGACGGTGGTCGCTTTTGCCAACACGGCTGGCGGGATTGTGCTGATCGGGATCGAGGATGGCACCTTGGCGGTGCTGGGTATCGAGAACCCGCTGGACTATGAAGAGCGGTTGTGTAGCCTGATTGCCGATTCTATTGCGCCGCGCCTGGCCCCTGACGTTGGTATAGTCAATTGGAAAGGGCGCGCCCTGCTGATGGTGGAGGTCTATCCCAGCTCCCTGCGTCCCCACTGGCTGAAAGCGCAGGGCATGGAAAAAGGCGTGCTGGTGCGTGTGGGCTCGACCAACCGGCAGGCCGACGGGCCGCTGAGGGCGGAGATGCGTCGTTCGGCCCTGAACCTTTCCTACGACGAAGAACCTATGCCGGACATCAACCCGGACAAGCTGGACGTCCGGGTAGCGTCCGGGTTGTTTGCCGGATTGCGGGAATGGACAAAGGGCACAGCGGAAACGCTGAGCCTCGTTACCCGCCATCAAGGCCGCCTGGTGCCCACCGTGGGCGGCGTGCTCCTTTTTGGCTCCGTGCGCGAGCGCTGTTTCCCGGATGCCTGGATTCAGTGCGGGCGATTTCGCGGCACAAACAAGGCGGCGATCATCGACCAGCGGGATGTATGCGACCACTTGCCGCTGGCGCTGGAACAGGCCTTCGAGTTCGTAAAGAAACACGCGATGCAGGCCGCTGAGTTTGGCGAATTACGCCGCAAGGATGTGTGGAATATGCCGATGGAGGCGGTGCGAGAGGCGTTGACCAATGCCATTGTCCATGCGGATTACTCGCAGATTGGTGCGCCGATCCGGGTGGCGATCTTTGATGACCGGATCGAAATTGAGAACCCCGGTCTCCTGACGGCTGGATTAACCATTGACAATCTGCGGGCAGGTTTGTCGAAATTGCGCAATCGGGTGATTGGTCGGGTTTTCAAGGAGCTGAACCTGATCGAGCAATGGGGCAGTGGGGTTCAACGCATGCAGAC
>JAABQB010000054.1:1318-17090 GCA_011391695.1 Desulfobacteraceae bacterium
GGGGCAGTGGGTTTCAACGCATGCAGACCAGTTGCACGCAGGGCAATTTTCCAGACCCGGAGTTTGAGGAGCTTGGCTATCACTTTCGTGTTACGTTCTCTTTAGTGCGACAACCCAAGCCGGCCGACAACCCGGTAGATATGAAAATCCTTGGCTTTTTGAATCTATACCAAGATCAAGGCGGCGCTTCCGTCAAGGAGTTGGCTGAAGAGACCGGACTCGTTGAACGTTCCGTCAGAAGGCACCTGGCCCGCCTGATCAAGGCCGGAAGGATCGTCGCCGTCGGCAAAAGCGCTTATGACCCGAACAAACGCTATTTGCCCGCCAAGGAGTCACCATCATGACCCCCAAAGGCTATACTGAAGACGCCCTTATCGAGCGACCGGCCATTGCCCTGCTGGCGGAACTGGGCTGGGAGACGATCAACGCCTATCATGAGTTCGACCACGGCGCGAGTATTTTGGGACGGGAAACCAAGGCCGAGGTAGTGCTGAAAATCCGCCTGCGGGATGCATTGCTGCGCCTTAATCCGGATGCGCCGCCTGAGGTCATCGGCCAGGCCATTGAGGAATTGACACGCGACCGTTCGCGCATGAATCCGGTAGCTGCTAACCGTGAAATCTACCACCTGCTTAAAAACGGCGTGCGAGTCCCCGTACCAGACCCCAAAGGCGACGGGGAAACAGTAGAAGTGGTGCGGATCATCGATTGGGACACACCGGCCCATAACGATTACCTGCTCTGCTCACAGTTCTGGGTTACAGGTGAGATGCACACCCGCCGGGCCGATCTGGTAGGCTTTGTCAACGGCCTGCCGCTGGTCTTTATCGAACTTAAGGCCGCACACCGCCGCCTGGAGACAGCCTACACCGGCAACCTGCGAGACTATAAAGACACAATCCCCCAACTATTCTGGCCCAATGCCCTGATCATTCTTTCCAACGGCAGCCAGAGCCGGGTCGGCAGCGTTACCGCCGGGTGGGAGCATTTTTCGGAGTGGAAAAAGGTGGGCAGCGAGGACGAAAAGGGCAGGGTTTCTCTGGAAACAATGCTGCGCGGCGTCTGTGACCCACCGCGACTCCTGGATCTGGTTGAGAATTTCACCCTGTTTCAGGAAGTTCCCGGCGGATTAATTAAGCTGACGGCAAAGAATCATCAGTATCTGGGAGTAAATAACGCGCTCGAAGCGCTGGCCGATATCCGGAGGCGTGACGGAAAGCTGGGCGTTTTCTGGCACACTCAGGGAAGCGGCAAAAGCGTTTCCATGATTTTCTTTGCCCAGAAAGTGCTCCGCAAAACTCCGGGCAACTGGACCTTTGTTGTCGTTACCGACCGGCAGGAGCTTGACGGACAGATTTACAAGAATTTTGTTTCGGCCGGAATTGTAACGGAAAACCGCGCTCAGGCGGAAAGCGGCAGGCACCTGCGGCAGTTGCTCACGGAGGATCACCGCTATATATTCACGCTGATCCATAAGTTCAGAGCGCCGGAGGAAATCTCAACCCGTAATGACATCATAGTCATCACCGACGAGGCGCATCGCAGTCAGTACGACACCTTGGCGCTGAATATGCGCACGGCTCTGCCCAATGCCGGATTTTTAGCGTTTACCGGCACGCCGCTGATTGTGGGTGAGGAAAAGACCCGGCAGGTCTTTGGTGATTATATCAGCGTCTATGACTTCCAACAGTCGGTGGCTGATGGGGCGACTGTGCGGCTCTACTACGAGAACCGCATCCCGGAACTGCAACTTGTCAACGACAACCTCAACGAGGAGATGGAGCACCTGCTGGAAGAGGCGGAACTGGACGAGGTGCAGGAGAAGAAACTGGAGCGGGAATTTGCCCGTGAATACCACCTGATCACCCGCGACGACCGTCTTGAGGTGGTTGCTAAAGACCTTGTGGAGCATTTCACGGGGCGCGGTTTTCAGGGCAAGGGCATGGTGGTTTGCATCGATAAGGCAACAGCCATCCGCATGTACAACAAGGTACAAAAGCACTGGACGGCGAAGATCGCGGCATTGCAGGCGGAATTGGCCGGGACGAACAGCGAGGCCCGTCAAGAGATTGAAGAGTGCATCGCACGGATGAAAGAAACCGATATGGCGGTGGTTGTTTCGCAGGGACAAAACGAGATTGCCGATATGTCCGAGAAGGGGCTGGACATTCGACCGCATCGTAAGCGCATAGTCGAAGAGGATATGGAGACGAAGTTCAAGAATCCGGACGACTCTTTTCGGCTGGTGTTTGTCTGCGCAATGTGGATGACCGGCTTTGATGTCCCGAGCTGTTCGACTCTTTACCTTGACAAGCCAATGCGAAACCACACACTGATGCAGACAATCGCCCGCGCCAATCGGGTCTATCCAGGCAAGGTAAGCGGTCTGATCGTGGACTATGCCGGGGTGTTCCGCAATCTGGAACGGGCTCTGGCCATCTATGGATCTGGTGGGGGCACGGACGGCGGGAACAGGCCGGTGGAGGACAAGGCTTTGCTGGTAGCAGCGTTGCGTCAGGCGTTGGAAGAAACACGGGATTTATGTAAGGAAAGGGGGGTGAACCTGTCAGCCATTCAAACTGCAGACGGATTTGCCCGTATCGGCCTGCTCGATGATGCCGTGGAAGCTCTGGTCGTGTCCGAGGATATTAAGCGCCGCTATCTTGACCTATCCAACAATGTTCTGCGGATGTATAAGGCTGTCCTACCTGACCCGGCAGCGCGGGAGTTTGCCGCAGAGGTCACACCAGTGCAGTTTATCGCCGATAAAATCCGTGCGTTAACACCGCCCGCGGACATCTCGCTGGTCATGCAGCAGGTGGAAAGGCTGCTTGACCGCTCTATTTCAACAGAAGGCTACACTATCAGTGAAACAAGCGAACGGTTTGGCGACGATTATTGGGTTGATTTGAGCGACATTGATTTCGGGAAGCTTGCCGAAAAATTCAAGACCGGCCGCAGGCGAACCATAGACGAAAAACTCAAGGGAACGGTGGCGCGCAAGCTCATGGCTATGGTGCGACTCAACCGTACGCGCATTGATTATCTCGAACGATTTCAGGCAATGATCGACGCATATAACGCTGGCAGCCTCAATGCGGAGGAGTTTTTCCAGCAACTGGTTTCTTTTGCTCAAAGCCTGAACGCGGAAGAGCAGCGGGCAGTGGGCGAGCAGTTGAGTGAAGAAGAACTGGCACTCTTTGATCTCTTGACAAAACCGCAGATTGAAATGAGCGCCGCGGACCGTAAAAAGGTCAAGGCTGTTGCGCGTGAGCTTCTGTCTACGCTTAAAGATGGCAAGCTGGTGCTGGATTGGCGAAAACGTCAGCAGGCCCGCGCCGAGGTACGGGTGACCATAGAGAAATTACTGGATCAGGGTTTGCCTGGAGCCTATACGCCAGAACTCTTTGAACAGAAAACAACGGCCATATTCCAGCATGTTTATGACGCTTACTACGGCTCCGGACGAAGCGTTTACGCAACGGCATGAAAGAAAGGAGACATTCGATGAAAGAAAGGGAGTTTAGTCCAAAACGGCGCCGGTTGATTAAAATGGTGGCCTTGACTGCCTTGGGTGTGGCTGGCAGTCCGGTTGATTGGGTTCGGGCCATGGGTTTGTGGGTTTATCCCCAGGGAATGTTCAAAATCCAAGGCGAGGTTAAAATTAACGGAACATTGTCCAAGTTAGGAGATTTGGTCAAAATCGGCGATGTGATAACTACCGGCAAGGCCGCGCTGGCCATCTTTGTCGTTGAAAAAGATGCGTACCTGATTCATGCTAATACCCATCTGGAGTTATCGGCCGAAACAGAACCGGCTACCGGGAAACAGATTATGCAAATTCTCCACCTGATGAGTGGTAAAATGCTGGCCGTGTTAGGAGCAGGTCAGAAGCGGATAATAACCGGGACAATGGTGGCCGGAGTTCGAGGAACCGGGCTATATGCGGAAATTGAATCGGACCGGACATATTTGTGCACCTGCTATGGCAGGGTGGATATCGAACCCAGGGGATTTCCTCAGGACCGTCAGGAGATTCACACTACCTATCATGAAAGCCCCCTGTACATTTACAGCTCCGGACAACGCAATGCCCGCATCGAACGAGCGCCGGTCAAAAATCATACGGATGAGGAGCTGATTCATCTGGAATCCATAGTCGGGCGCACGCCTCCGTTTGCATCATCCGGCTATAAAGATGGGAGCAGCGGCAGACGTTATTAGATTGGTGATAAGACAAGTTTCAGGCGTAACACAGACTGTCTCGGTTTAAAATTCATAATGCTTTCAGCAGTCTTTCGTGAATATTCTCGAAACCGCCGTTGGACATTATGAGAATGAGGTCGCCGGTTTTTGACTCTTTGACAAGAAAGTCAATAATGGATTGCGTGTCTTCGAAATAATGCGCATCTTTGACACGGTTCTTAAGATCAACTACAAGCCGTTCCGATGAAAAACGCTCCCCGGGAGGAATTTTTTCAAGAAGAGGGGGCTTGCTGATACAAATAATATCTGCATCATCAAATGAGAGCGAATAAACATCCTGAAATACTTTGCGCATGCTTGAGTTTGTTCTCGGCTCGAATACAGCGATGATGCGACCCTGCCTGTAAAAGGGTTTAACGGCTTTGATTGTCTCTCTTACTGCGGTGGGATGATGGGCAAAATCATCCATGACCGTAATCCCTCTTATTACCCCGCGCACTTCCTGCCGCCTTTTTGTGCCGTCAAATGTTTCAAGCGCTTCTGATACTGCAGATACAGGTACCGACAGATGATCCGCCACGGCGATAACCGAAAGAGCATTAAGCAGATTATGTTCTCCGACAAGTTTTGTCTTAAAGCTTCCGAAAGCCTCTTCTTTCTTTAACACATCAAAAATAGTCCAGGGCGGTTTTACAAAAACCTGACCTATCTTCCAGAAAGAATTTTCTTCTCTTCCATATCTTTCGGTCAGGCAATCTCTGTTTTGGATGAGGCTGTCTATATTTTTATCCCCGTCCCATGCTATAAGCAGTCTGCCGGGAGCTATCTTTCCCATCAAATCGCCGAACGCCTGTTTTACGTGTTCAAGGTCTCTGAAAATATCGGCATGGTCGAATTCAATGCTTGTTAGGACCGTTACAGTAGAATCAAAATGGAGAAACTTCGGCCCCTTGTCGAAAAAGGCCGTGTCATATTCATCACCTTCGACAACAAAATAATCTCCTTTTCCGATTCTGTAATTGCTGTCGAAGTTTCTCACAATTCCGCCTATCATAAAAGATGGATCAAGGCCTGCCTTATAGAGTATCCATGCAAGAATGGAAGATGTTGTGGTCTTTCCATGAGTTCCTGCTATGAGAAGGGTCTTCTTGCCGGCCGATAAAAAGCGGTTTAACGCCTGGGGCATTGAGCAAAAACAGAGCCCCATCTCTTCCATTCTGACAGCCTCGGGATTCTCTTTTCTGACAGCATTCCCTACAACGACAAGATCCGGACGGTGGGACAGATTATCGGCGCTGAATCCTTCCATAAGTGAAATGCCTTTCCTGGCAAGAAAATCGCTCATGGGGGGATATACTTTATGGTCAGAGCCGGTTACTTCATAGCCCATATCCTTGAGCATGCAGGCAAGTGCGCCCATCCCGGTTCCGCAAACCGCGATCAGGTGGATTTTTTTTACATTATCAGGGATCCTGTTTTTGCTTAAGTCAGGCAATTTACGCAATCCTTTTTACGAAAATAACCTTGCCGTCCCCGGGGGCGTAGAAATCTTCCAGAAATGCGGCCTCATGATATCCAGTCTTTCGATAAAATGCGCGGGTTGGGTCATACTGCTTTTTTGAAGAGGTTTCAGCATATAGTCTCGTTCCACCCATCTCCCTTACCAGACCTGCCGTCTTACCATCCAGCAGTTTCCCTATTCCATATCCCTGGTAATCGTTGTCAACGACAATCCAGTAGAGGTCAAAGCTCGATTGAGTGCCTGTAACAGGGCCATAGCAGGTGTATCCTACAAGTTTTCCCTTATTATCTTCCGCAAAAAGAAAGTAATATCCGCTATCAATGCCAAGCAAAAGCCGTTCACGGACAAGCTCAACAGATATCTCAAGCTCCTCATCAGAGAAAAAACCCGTAGCCTCGACTATTGTTCTTACTTTCTCAGGATCATTGTGTGAAGGTGTTTCGCGAAAGGCTAAATTCCGAAGGTCAAAGATAGGATTGCCGGGGTGCTGAGCCGTCATATGTCTTCGATTATTCGGTTAACAATCATCGGGAAATCTAATCCGATCAGAGCTGATGCAGCTGCAAATCCCCCGTCAGGGGAAAGGCATGGGTTTGCATTGACTTCCAGAACCCACGGTTTTCCGGATCCGTCAACCCTGAAATCTATCCTGGCATATCCCTTGAGACCAAACAGGTTCCAGCATTCTTTAGCAATTTTTTTCAATGATTCTATTATGTGTTCATCTTCTTTGCCAAAGTTAAAGATCCTGTCTGTGTGAATATATTCAAATGATCTGGGTTTCCATTTGGCTTTATAGTCAACTATTTTCAGTTTGCCGGGAGGATAGTCAATAAAAATAATTTCTGCGGGCGGAAGAACTTCTCCTCCGTTTTCTCCGGCAAGCAATCCAACATTAAATTCCCGGCCTTCTATATATTCTTCACAATAACATTCACCCTTCATCCGCTTTTGGGCTTTTTTAAGTTCTGAAATGAGTTCAAGAGCGCCTTCAACCGAAACAACAGAATCCTGGCTTAAGCCTATAGAGGCATGTTCCCATGCAGATTTTATTATAAACCGCCCCTTGACAGGAATGTCCTGTTTAAGCGAAGAAAGAGTGTAGGATGCCGGAGTTGTTATCCCGCTGGCCGCAAGAAAGCTTTTCGAAACTATCTTGTTTGAGGTCAGAAACATTGCCTCTGTTTTGGATCCGGTATAAGAAAGTCCAAGGTAATCCAGAAATGAAGGGGCCAGGTGGATAAGGCTTCCGCGCCCGTTGACTGACTCAACGAGATTGAATACAAAGGCCGGGTTCAGCATTTTTATTGTAATGCCGACAGCTTCCAGATTAAGATCAAATATCACCGGAACAGGATCAAAGCCGAGCGTTTTCAGGGCAGATGAAATATATTTAACCTGCTCCAGCACATCCCACTCATCTACTGTTGCCTTTTCAGGAATATATGGATGTAAAATACCGATCTTTTTTTTTAACACTCGAAGCCTCCTCTAATCTGAAAAATTTCTCGGTATTTTATCATTTTTTATAAAGCTTTCTTTACTGCTCAGGCAATCCTCTTCAAGGCCGATTTCATTATTTCGTCTATAAGTTGTTCAAAACTGATACCCGACAATCTGCAAAGGATAGGAAGGTCCGAATGTACAGGGTGAAGCCCCGCAAGAGGGTTAACCTCAATAAAATTAGGCTTTCCGCCTGCATCCGATCTTATGTCTATCCTGCCGGCGTCACGACATCCGAGTCCAACCCATGAATCAAGTGCGACGCGAGCGGCATCACAGGCCATTTTATCATCCACAAGGCTGTAGGTTACAAGCTCTTCGTATTTTTTTTTGTTTATATACGAATAGGCTCCTTTCTCAGCCTGTCTGTTTAAAAGGACCTCAATAACCCCGGCCACCTTTGCATCATCCCCTGTTCCTATGATCCCGACCGTAAATTCACGTCCGGGGAGGTAAGTTTCAAGTAACACAGGCTGTTTAAATCTGTCAATAAGATCGCGGCAAAGAGCACGAAGATTTTCCTTGTCTCCCACCTTTGACGCATCGCTGATTCCTTTCCCTGTTCCTTCTGCAACAGGTTTTCCAAAAAGCGGAAACGGAAGCGAAACAGAATCGATATCCGATAATCTTTCTATAAGGGCAAAATCAGGAGTAGGTATACCGAGGTCCCTTACAACACGTTTAGTTATAGCCTTGTTCAGCGTCAGGCTTAAAACCAGGGGATCAGAAAAAGTGTAGGGGATTTGAAAAGCATCCAGAATGGCGGGTACCTGCGCTTCTCTTCCTATGCCGTGATAACCTTCGGCGATATTAAATATGATATCCCAGCTTTTCCCTTCTGACAGGCAGGTTATAAGTTTCTTAACATGCCCAATCCTTTGAGTCCTGTAACCAAGTCCGGCCAGTGCGTTTTCAATGGCATCTATGGTATCTGCGCGATCGAATTCCGCAGTCTCTTCTTCACCAAAACCCATCTCAATATATTCATCGCGCAGATCATAAGTAATGCCTACAAGCATCAGTATACGCCTTCTTCAAACCGCCTTTTTGAACTAGTATCAGGATAAAGGAAAATATTATCCTCATAATTTTTAAGAATAATTTCATCCCCGTACCGCCCCATTGCGTACTCCGGCAGAAGGGGAATTTTGCCGCCGCCGCCGGGGGCATCAATAACAAAGCTCGGAATAGCCAAACCGGTGGTATGCCCTCTGAGTCCCTTTATAATTTCAAGCCCTTTTTCCACCGGCGCCCTGAAGTGAGCAGAACCGACTATCGGATCGCACTGGTACAGATAATAAGGACGCACCCTGATTTTGAGAAGCCCGTGAAAAAGCCGTTTCATAGTCTCCACATTATCATTGATATCCTTAAGAAGAACCGTCTGGCTTCCAAGAGGTATCCCGGCATCGGCAAGCCTGGCACAGGCCGCGCTCGTTTCAGGGGTTAGTTCTTCCGGGTGCATGAAATGAATATTTATCCAGAGGGGATGGTAGCGTTTCAACATCCTTACCAGTTTTGGAGTAATACGCTGGGGCAGTACAACAGGGGTTTTTGTCCCTATGCGAACGATTTCCACATGTGGTATCCGGCAAAGGCTCGAAAGAAGCCATTCGAGAGCTTCGTCAGAAAGAGTAAGAGGATCGCCTCCGGAAAGGAGAACATCTCTGATTTCCGTATGTGCCGTGATATAATCAATTGCGGCCTTCCAGTTTGAACCTTCGGCATGCTTTTCTGCGGAACGCCCGACCATTCTGGATCTGGTACAATACCTGCAATATGTCGAGCAGAAATCCGTTACAAGGAAGAGAACGCGGTCGGGATACCTGTGAACAAGACCTTTAACCGGACTGTCGGCATCTTCTCCGAGGGGATCTGCAGACTCTCCGTGAGATTTGCAGAGTTCCGCCTTAATTGGCACAACCGCCCGCCTTAAAGGATGCATTGGATTTGTCTTGTCGAGAAGGCTTGCATAATACGGAGTAATAGAAAGTGGCATGGCTCCGCCATTAGCCTCCAGGTTCTCTCTCTCTTCTTCTGAAAGCGAAATAATTTTTGAAAGAGTATCAAGATCTCTGATACGATTTTTAAGCTGCCACTGCCAGTCATTCCATTCGGCCGGCGTTGAACGAAAAACAAATTGTTTGCGTAAAATTCTTGAGGGCGGACGTTTAACAGTACGGACAGGGAGTAATTCGGGTCCGATATTTCCAGAATCGAAAACTCCTTCATTTAAGGTAAGAGATAGCGACGGAGGTTCATCAGTCTCGGTCTGGTCGGCCTGTCTGTCACCAGGTTGGGCTGATACAATATCCGGGATCTTCATGGCCTTTCTGGAGATTTCTCCGCGCCGTGAAAAGCGTGCATTTTTTTGCATTTCATGTGCTCCTTTTTTTACAAAAAATAATGGTTTTTATGCGTCCCCTGTTATCCCTGACAATAAAACCCTCTTCTTGAAGCTCTCCGCAATAATCAACGGTCTGTCGCAGGCTGATTAGACCGCATTGAATCGACTCTGTTGTTAATTCGCTAAATAACCTCGAAAAGAAGAAATCTTTCCCTTCCTTTGGCATGTGCATTTTTGAAAGAAATAATAATGACCGGGGAATGACAAATTTGAAAGGACGGGTGTTTATTCGTGATAGCCCGTATAGTCCAATACCGGCATTCGAAGGCATAAACAGCGACGGAGGTTCATCCGTCTCATTTTGTTCCGGCTGGCTGATGCAAGACTGTATGGAAGAAAAATCTGAAAGCCGCGCAGGTTTTTCCGTTACATTAATTCGTCTTGCTGAATATGATCTTTTTTGCATTTTTTCTCCCAGATGAATAACAAATTCGATCCGGTTTTTTAAATAACCCAAGTTTTGCGCAAACATTTAAACTAATTGAAACTATTAATAATCATAAAAATATTTGCGCGAATACCTAAAGCAACTACAGTTACGTGTCAAGAATAAATTTATCAAAAAATATTTTTTTCCAATCTTTTTTTTTAAACATATAGACAAACAATTATTGTGTGTCAAGTAAAATATGACCCCAATATATAGTGGTTTTCCACTTTTTTTTAATTTTCGGGGATTGTCTCATAAAAAATAGACCTTTTATAGTGAATGTCATAAATATATTCATTGGAATATCGAATATCGTACATCGAATTTCGAAGTACGATATTCGATGTACGATGTACGAACGGCGGTATTTCGGGCTGCACGGTTTCAATGGATGTACGCCAAAGATCTGTGGCGGATTGACGAATGGTTTGGCATTATTACTGCGTGTATCGCATAAGCATACATGCCCAAACGTTACATATTTATTTTATCACTAACGGCTGGCTTCTGCGGTTTAATACCAGGTAACCGCCGATAACGGATAGGTGATGTAAACAATCTGCCCGGGGAAAAAAACCGGCTCCCGCATTTTCTCCTGAGGAATCCGGAGTGTAAAGGTCTGGCCGCCGGCACGGATCGAAATCATTACAGTTTGTGCGTAAGGTTCAAGCGAGAGCTGCGCGATAACTCCTTTGAGAAAATGCTCGCCAGGCTTAAGCGCGGGCGGATGAAGATCAAGCACAATAAGGTTTTGCGGAATCACGGCCGACGCTTCGGGAGAAGGTGGTTTCGGAACTTTTACAATCTGTCCATCAGCCAAGGCCTTTTCGTGATATTCTCCTGATTTTCCCGGGATCCATGGTCCGAAGAGAATCCCCTCTATTCCGCTTCCTATTATTTTCCCCTTGAACATCTGGATAACTTTGCCGCATATCTCGTTAAGCCATTTCCAGTCGTGGCTTGCTATGATAAGAGTCGTGCCCCATTCCTTCGAAGCCATCAGAGCGCAATCCATTATCCGTCCGGCGCTGTCTGCATCGACGCTTGCGGTGGGCTCGTCGAGTATCAGCACTTCAGGCTTCAATACCAGACGTGCAGCCAGAGCCACCCTCTGTGCCTCTCCTCCTGAAAGCCCGTACCATGGGCGGTTTGAAAACTCCCGTGAAGACAACCCGACAAGAGATAGAGCTTCATTTACTTGTTTCGAATACCGAGAAGAATCGCCGCCTCTGAGTTTTAACCCATAGGCGATGTTTTCATAGACGGAGCGTTTCAGGAGATACGGTTCCTGCGCAAGCAGACTTACCCGGAAGCGCACTGTATCGGAATACGGTTCGGCTTTTTGGCCTTTGAAGAGAATTATTCCTTCAGATGGTCTGTCGATAAAAGCCAGCATGTTTAATAGTGTGCTCTTTCCGCTTCCGTTTGGGCCGACAAGGCCTGTAATGGAAGACTGAGGAATCGACAGCTTTTCAATATCAACAGCCGGCCGGCTGTTATAGAACTTTTTTACCCCGGTAAGATGATAAACCGGCGCATTCATGGTCATGACCGGTTCCGCAGAAAAGAGAACGAAAAATTGACGATAAACGCTATAGCCATAAGAACAATTCCGAGCGCGACACCTGTGGCAAACTCTCCTTTGTTGGTTTCAAGGGCGATGGCGGTAGTGATGGTTCGTGTATGCCATTTGATGTTTCCGCCCACCATCATGGCGATTCCGACCTCCGTGAGCACTCTTCCGAAAGCGTTCATGGATGCAGCAAGAATGCCGTACCGGGCTTCCCAGAGCGTGGAATAAAGCACCTGCCGCCTGCTTGCGCCTAGTGATACGAGTGTGACCCGCAGCTTCTCATCCATGCTTTCAACGGCCGCTGCCGTCAGCGCTATTACTATGGGAAGGGCAAGGATCGCCTGTCCTATTGCGATTCCTTCAAGGGTGAATAGAAGCCCATATTCTCCTAAAGGACCCCGGCTTGTTAAAAATGCATAGACCAGGAGGCCGACAAGGACGGTCGGAAGAGACATCAGGGTATCCACTATTGTCCTTACATGTTTTTTCCATAAAAAATCATTGTGGCCCAGCAAAAAACCCAGTGGAATGCCGAGAAGCAGGCTGGCTGCCATCGAATAGGTAGATACCCTGAGAGTTGCAGATACAGCCGAATATGTTTCACCATCGCCATGGAGAAGCAACTGAATTGCCTGAAGCAGGCCGTCTATGATAAAATCCATTTAATCAGCACCTTTTAGAAAGTTACCACATATCACTTTGAATAAATGAAGAAAAGCTGTTTTCCTGAAAGCTTGAAACCGGTGATAAGATTCTGAGTTGAAGGCCTGCTCATCCAGTCCGAAAATGCTTTCGCAAGATCCGATTTTACATTCGGGCATTTTGCCGGGTTTACCACTATGACGCTGTAAATGTTTTTGAGAAGATCATCCCCTTCCACCAGTATCTTTAAAGGCGGGTTTCCCTTCATTGTATATTCATACTTGATGTAGGTTCCCCTGTCGGTGAGGGTATATCCGTTTTGTTCGGCCGCAATCTGGATTGTCGTAAGCATTCCCTGGCCTGCCTGGGCGTACCAGGGTTCTTTATCGGGAACAGGGAGTCCGCTTGTCTTCCATAGAATCTGTTCGGCCTGGTGTGTTCCCGATTTATCGCCCCTGCTGACAAACTTTATATTCTTGCCTGAAATGGCGCTGAGGCATTCCTTTACGCCTTTGCCTTTTCCACCTGCAGGATCGGATGCCGGGCCAATTAAAACGAAATCATTATACATGACTACATTACGGTCCAAACCAAAACCGTCTGCCACAAATTTTTTTTCCGCATCAGGCGCATGAACCAGAAGAACATCGGCATCGCAGTTTTCCCCCAGCTTAAGAGCTTTTCCGGTGCCGGTGGCGATCCACTGTATATCAATCCCGGTCTCTTTAACGAAGTAAGGTTTCAGATAATCGAGAAGGCCGGTGTCGTCTGTGCTCGTAGTTGTCGCCATCCGCAATAATTTCGCATCAGCGCTAAATGCAGGGCTGCCGGAAAAAATCAGAAAAACCGCAATCAATGACAGTGAAACAACAAATAGATTCCTTTTCAATTAAGTCTCCTTTCTTAGTATTGATGTTTTTGATATTTCGATATTTCAGGCAGGAGTATCATGTACTCTTATTTATCTGATTTTCATGCGGAAATACCATTTTACCGCTTATACTTGTGTCATAGCCTTTAAATTGTTTTGCAGCGTCATGAAAGGGTTTTTCATGAAGGAGTCCCAGGAATAACTGGACTCCCTTGTCAAAAAAGCGCTCTTTTTGAATCAAAAGATCATAGCGTTCCCAACGCAAGGGAATAAAATCAAGCCCCAGCAGTGACGCCACAGGCCTGATGCAGGGGGCCGCATCAGCCCGTCCTGTCAATATTTCAATTCCTACATCGAGATGTTTTGAAATCTCGTTGCTGTAACCATCGAGCTTTTCACTGTCTATTCCCGCTTTTTTTAATTCCCGGTCGAAAAGCAGCCTTGTTCCTGTTCCAAGAGGCCGGTTGACAACACGTATGCCCTGCTGTGCAAGGTCTGGAATACCGGTTATATTTTTCGGATTTCCCTTTTGAACAAGAAGTCCCTGCTCGCGCCTGCAGAAATTGTGTATTGCAGGCATATTTTCAAGCTCTGTTGATGCAAATTGAAAATTGTAATCGTTTTCATTTTCCTGAAGCAGGTGGCTCGATGCTATATGGCACAAGTTCCGTCGAAGCGCTTTCAAACCGCCCATGCTGCCCAGGTTTCCGAAAACGGCAACATGATCAGGATATAGGCTGTTAAAAAGAGAGATGGTCTTATCAAGCAGAAGATCATTGCTTCCGGCAATTATGAGTAACCCGTGATATGGAGGGAGTGTTTCCCTCGATTCAGGGTAGTTTTGAGTATTATTCTCAATCCATTGTTCTACAAGATGTCTGGGAAAGAGCCATTTCCCGGTAATTTTTGTAGCAGGTAAGCCCTTTTCTGTAATAAGGGCATAGATCATTTTCTCATTAACACCAAGTAATTCTGCCACATCTTTTGTCGATATTAGTTCTTTCATGCAGCATATCCTTCCGTAAACGAACCGTTAGTTACTAAATATAACCATAAGTCGCATTTAGCCTAGTAATTTTACCGAGTCAATATTTTTTTGCGCTAATAATTGGAATATAGTTTTTTTATTCTTATGAATAATTAATATTAATAAATATTAAAAATCTATAAATAATCATTTGACATTTATGCAGAGTTGCTTATAATAAAATAAAAAGGCGACCGAAATGATTATTCTCCGATAATAAAAAATATGAGGAAATTAATATGATGAAGCTAAATGAAATCCGTCAGGATCTAAATCTTGTTAATGCCATTGACTGGCAGATGACTCCCGAAGAGGCGGTTGTTTTATATCTTGAATGGGGAAACAACTGGGCGCATGGAGTAAATCTTATCCGTTCAAAAAATGACGTCAGCCATTACTTTGTGGTCAATAACTGGGGGCAAAATCCGGTTGTTTATCTGATTCGCAGAAATTCTGAAGAGGCTGTTGAACTCGCAAGTTTCGAGCTTCCTGAGAATATAAAGGAAAATTTCCAAAAATCTGTGGCATATAATAAAGGTGTCTATGCCATTGAAGGTGAGGTGAAAGATTGGCTTCAGAAAGAGTTAATGAACTGATTGACGCAGGAATCAACGGGAGAAAAATAATGAACACATCCACGTCCAGACTTGATTACATGGTTGGAAGGCTGAAAGAAAACGGGTTTCGGATCACCCCCCAGCGGATTGCCATTGTAGAAATACTGGCAAACAGTTATGATCATCCGGGAGTGGAGCAAATTTACCGCGAAGTAATAAAGAAATTTTCCACAACGAGCCTTGCCACAGTATACAAAACCGTCACATTGCTCAAAGAGCTTGGGGAGGTAATTGAGATAGCATTCGGTGATGGGAGCAACCGGTATGACGGGAAAAATCCACGCCCTCATCCCCATATCATGTGCGTGAAATGTAAATCAATTATAGATCCCGATCTTTCATCGCTCAATGAAATGTCAAAGGAGCTTTCCGAGGAGACCGGTTATAAGATCATATCGCACAGGCTTGATTTCTTCGGAGTTTGCCCGAATTGTCAGAAAATTTCGGAATGATGGGAAATAAGGGTTCAAGGATTCGAGGGTTCAAGGGTTCAAGTGAAAGAAAGAATTTTTCACACCAAGGCACAAAGCCACGAAGAGTTATATGTTAAAAAAATTATATTTTATCTTTATGTCTCAGTGATCTTTGTGTGAGGACAATTTTAAGGGAACGATTAAACAGGAAAGGAGATATTAAACAATGAGCAAGACCGAAAAGAATTTGATGGAAGCATTTGCAGGGGAATCACAGGCCAACCGCAAGTATCTCGCATTTGCAAAACAAGCGGAAAAAGAGGGATATCCCCGTGCGGCAAGACTTTTCAGGGCGGCAGCGGAAGCAGAAACCGTCCATGCCCACGCCCATCTTAAAACAGCCGGAGGAATAAAGAGCACAGCAGAGAATCTGGAAGAGGCCATAGCTGGCGAAACGCATGAATATAAATCGATGTATCCGGAAATGATTAAAATTGCGGAAGCGGAGGGCGACAAGGCGGCTGTCCGGACATTTACCTATGCTAATGAAGTCGAAAAGGT
>JAABQB010000055.1 GCA_011391695.1 Desulfobacteraceae bacterium
AGGGGTGGGTATTAATAGTTTATCCCTATTTGAGTATGACCCATCTAAAATGGCAGAAGCCTATGAATTTTTAGGTAATTATTATGCGCATTTCATCGGCGTACCCGGCTTTACATATACTATTCGTCCATGGTTTGAGGTTATGGAAGCCTTTAAGATGATCGGATTAGCCTAAAATTCAAATGATAGATAACAACCCTTTACCGATTAAGCTTAAAAGCCAGGGTTCATAGCCTTGGTTTTTAAGCTATGGTTTTGAGATAATCCAGCCAGAGAATATTTATCCGCTTTGGGATAGGTTTATTAAGGTTATATTATTTCAAAACGTTCGCAAAAGTGGAAAAGGGACACGTTTTAAAAAAATAGCGAAAGGAGGTAGGACAAATGATCAAAGTGACCGTTTTTTATCCGAATGAAGAAGGCAAAAAATTCGACATGGAGTACTACCTTAATAAGCACATACCTATGCTTCAACAAAAGTTAGGGGCTGCGTTAAAGGGCGGAGCTGTTGAACAGGGTTTGGGCGGCATAACACCTGGATCTCGGGCGACCTATATCGCAATGGGCCATCTATCTTTCGATTCGGTAGAGGCGTTCCAAGCTGCCTTCGGGCCACACGCTAAATCGATTATGGGAGATATCCCTAACTATACCGATATCCAGCCCATGATTCAGATCAGTGAAGTGAAAATATAGTGACGCTGGCACTGTGCCACCATTAGTATTTCGTTGAAGGGTTGTGGCTAATCGCCGCACCCTTCAAACGACCATTTACTATCTTTCCATCCGTAATCCTCAAAATATTTCATCCACTCCACTTACTGCTTTGTAGATGTTGCCCGGAAAAATTCCTGCAACTGGGCTTTGCCGGAGTATTGGATATCTACCAGCGTGTTTTGTTCAAGAAGTCACATAATGGTCATTTCTTTAACAGCCTGCCAAGTGTGTTCTTAAAAAGCATTCCTGATACGAATCGTGACGCTTGGGGATCATTAAAGAAAAGCCTGTTTTTCAGCTGGGAGGATGTGGCCGTTCTATTCGGCATCACGAGGGCCTCGGCCCAGGTGTTTTGCAGCCGCCAGATAAAAAATGGCGTCTTCATCCGTTTGAAGAAAGACTTCTACCTCCTGGACGAGTGCCGGCCCTACCTGGACCGGCAGGATTTCTGGAGACCCTGATGGCGCCTTTCCCGAAGCGAACTCGCAACAAGGTCAAGGAGATGTGGGGGGCAGTTCTTCAAATTTAGCTTTTTTGGGGATCAGAGGGCAACCATCCTCATGTCCATTACTTCTTGATTACCAGTCTTCTTTCCTGTATATTCCCGTAAAATAAATCAGCATCCTATGAGGTAATTGCAAAAGTACTTAAAAGAGAAGAATTTGTCATTCCCACGAAAGTGGGAATCCAGTCTTTTCAATATGTTGCAATAATTTCTGGATTTCCGTTTGCACGGGAATGACGACTTTTGCAATTGCCTCCTATGAACTAATGAAAAATCGTAATCCGGACGGCTTTGTAAAAATCCGTTTCAGCAAGCCGTCTTTATCTGAAAGGATCGTAGTCATGACCCCGACAATAATATCAAGATACCCGAAAGAAGTGATACTGAAGGACCACAGAGAGGCTATCCTGAGGCCTTTTGAAGCCGGTGACAAAGATAAACTCGCAGAGTTTTACGGAAGCCTGCAGCTTTCATTGCGATGGTTTTTAAAAGAGGATCCGTGCGATCTTTCCGTAATAAAAAAATGGATCGACAACCAGGTGGAGGGGAAGGCTTTTTCTCTTATCGCCGTTTATGATGACCGGATTGTCGCTCATGGCTCGCTTTTACAGAGGCCTTATGGCGGGAGAAGGCATGTCGGGCGTTTAAGGGTTATGGTCGCATCCGATTTCAGGAACCTGCAGCTCGGTACATGGATGGTCTTTGACCTGATCAGGCGCGGAATGGAAATGGGCCTTGAAAAGATAAGAGCCGATTTTGTTATAGGACTTGAGGATTCAGCCATTGAGGCTTTTAAGAAAATAGATTTTATTGAGGAAGCGGTTCTTAAGGATTATATTCAGGATCAGCAGGGAAAATACTACGACTACCAGATCATGATTAAGCAGCTTCACAAGGAGTTGAGCGATTTCTGACTACAACCGATGACGGCTTCGTAAAAAATCATTCTGCTGTGTTGCGCTTCATCTTTCGTCATTGCAGCGTACTAAAATGTACGCTTCATTCCTCAAGATTCGCGCGCCTTGCATAATGAGCTTTTTACTTTGCCGTCTGTTTTTGGCTTTTTTTGAATTCATAACTGATGACACATCCAAATCAAAAAATTCTTATCTGGCCGGCCGGAGAAGACAAGGTGACAATAAGGTCTTTTTGCACCCCTGGCGATATAGAACCCCTGTCTCTGAAGGAGACATTTGTGGAATCGGGCAGGTATAATCCGATCTTAACAAAAAAGGAAAGTCTTATTGATGCAGCTCTTCAGCCTGATGCGAATGTGACTCTTGCTTATACCGAGGATAAAAAAATTATTGGGATAAGCATCCTCCGGTATCCCCATCCTGATGAAAGATGGTCGAAAATCGAGGGCCGGGTGATGATGGAAGTCTCAGTGCTGGAGGTTGTCGGCGTGTGGAGATCAAAGGGTATATCCAAAAAGCTTTTCGAGCTTCTTCTTGATCACCCCTTTAGAGAAGACCGCATTATATACATGGTCGGTTATTCGTGGACATGGGATGTAAGCGGAACAGATAAATCAGTTATTGAATACCGTAACATGCTGATAAATATTTTTTCGCATTTCGGGTTCGGGATATATCCGACCAATGAGCCTAATGTTATGCTGCGTCCCGAGAATCTTTTTATGGCAAGAATAGGGGCCAATATATCTGAAAATATAAGAAAAAGATTTAAACTTATCAGGTTTAATTTAAACGATTAATAAACGGCTGTGTAAAAAATCTTAAAGCCCGTTTATTCTTGACATAGCTTGCGTCTCTTCTTTATGGTTATATAAAACTGATGGCCCCGTAAAAAGTCAGAATTTGTTTTTTATGTCATTCCCGCGAAAGCGGGAATCCAGTCTTTTCAAATAGTTTTGGACTCCCGTTTTCACGGGAGTGACGGGATTTTAGACTTCTTACGAGAGCATCAAATGTGATGACTCCATAAGAAGTTCATCTGCTAAAGGAGGTTTAAATGAAATTAAAACAGATTGCTGTCCTTATTGAAAATGCCCCCGGCCGTTTGTACGAGATAACCCAGGCTCTTGGAGATGCAGGAATAAATTTGAGAGCTCTTAACCTTGTTGATACAGGTGAGTTTGGAATATTGCGGCTTCTTGTCTCGGATCTGGCTAAAACCAGACGCATCCTGATGGAAAAGCAATTGCCTGCCAAGATTGATGAGGTTGTTGCTGCCGAGATCGAAGACAAACCGGGACAGCTTGGAAAACTGCTGAAACCTTTGCAGAAAGCCAAGGTGCATGTATCTTACATGTATGCATTCATAGGGTTTTCATCAGGCAGGGCGGTCATGATTTTTCGATTCAGCGATAATGATAAAGCCATCGAAATTATGCTGAAAAACGGGATAAAGCTGATTGATGCAAAGGCATTCGGAATGCTTGAAACATGATTAGTTTCCATACGGAAACCAAATTTGGACACATATGAGTTTGCAATTCGGAAATAGGCAATTTGGGGCAAGCTCAAGGAAATCAAGGGATTGCGCGGAGGCGTACGCGTTGTACGCCGCACAAGAAATCCCGCAGATTGACACCGAGATCGCACAAAAGGGCCATTTCCGGATGGAAACCAATTAATATGGCTGGAAAACAACTGACAACTCAAACAAAACCACCCGATAGTTCTCTTGATACTGCGCATCGCAGTGTTGAGAGGCGCTACAGGGCCCTTCTTGAATTTTTGCCCGATCCTGTCTTTGTCGTTGATGTCCGGGGCAGGATGTCCTATTTAAACCCCGCTTTCATGAAAATATTCGGATGGAACCTGGAAGAGCTTGAAGGAAAGCACATTCCTTTTGTTCCCGAGCATCTCAAGGAGGAGACCAGGCAGGGAATTAAGCGCCTTTCAATAGAAAAGTTGATTCATGGCTTTGAAACGAAAAGGCTTACTAAGGACGGCAAGGTTCTTGATGTTGTTCTTGATGGCGCAATATATTTCGATGAGAATAAGAATCTTTCGGGCCAGGTTATTATATTACGGGATGTTACGAGAGAAAAGCGTGTAACGCGAATGAACGAAGCCCTTTACCGTGTGGCAAAAGCCCTTCCAAGATACAAGTCTCTGAACGAACGGCTTGAGTTTATTATCAAAGAAGTTCAGGATATAATCGGTTTAAGAGGCGCGTCAGTCATACTCATTGATGAGAAGAAAAATGAATTTTTTTTCAGAGAAGCGGTTTATGAAGACGGTGAGACCGATAAGAGAATAAAGGAGATCAGGTTTCCTGCCGATAAAGGGGTTGCGGGTCATGTGTACAGAACCGGTAAGCCGCTGATTGTGCCCGATTATCCCAATAGTCCGTATTTTTTTGGGCGGGTTGATGAAGAGTCAGGTTATCAGACAAAAAACATGATAGATGTTCCAATCAGCACTCCCGACAGAATTATAGGAGTTCTTTGCGCAGTGAACAAAAAAGAAGGAGAGTTTGATGAAGATGATTTGGAACTTTTAAGCGCTATTGCGAGCACCGTGGCTTCTCCGATCGAGAATGCCAGGATAAACGAAGAATTAAAACGATCCTACGAGGAAGTAAAAAGCCTGAACAAGGCAAAGGACAGGGTAATTCACCATCTTTCCCATGAGCTTAAAACACCCGTTTCGGTTCTTTCGGCTTCTCTTTCTCTGCTGACAAAAAAGCTTTCCGGCATGAACAGCAAAGACTGGGAAACAATAATGGACCGGGCACAGAGGAATTTAAAACGGATACTCGAAATGCAGTATGAAGTAGAGGATATTCTGCAGAATAAAGATTATACAACCTACTACCTGCTTTCAGCTCTTCTTGATGCCTGTACTGATGAGATAGAGGTTCTGGCGTCACTTGATGCAGGGAAAGAGGATATCCTGAAGAGCATCAGGAACCGCATTGAAGATCTTTTTGGACCACGCGAATCCATTCCCGAAAAAATTTCGCTTGATGTTTTTGCAGAAAATACGATTCATGCTCTTCGTTCAAGTTTTGCACACCGAAGGTGTCATGTTGAAGTCAAGACAGAGGAGACTCCCCTTATATATATTCCGCGCGATGTTTTGGCAAAGATAATTGAAGGTCTGTTGCGGAATGCTGTCGGGAACACGCCGGACGGAGGGAAAATCGAGGTTTCTGTTAAAAAAGGTGAAACCGGCCCGGAGCTTGAAGTTAAGGATTTCGGAGTCGGGATCACTGAAGAAAACCGGCGATTGATATTTGAGAGTTACATAACCACCCGTGAAACGATGCAGTACTCTACGCGCAAGCCGTATGATTTCAATGCGGGAGGAAAAGGTTTCGACCTTCTGAGAATGAAAATTTTCTCGGAAAGGTACAACTTTAGAATAGACATGAAATCATCACGGTGTAGTTTTATTCCGGGTGATGAAGACCTTTGTCCGGGGGATATAAAGAATTGCGGTCGCTGCAGGACGGTGAACGATTGCCTTAATTCCGGCGGAACATCCGTGGTCGTTAAATTTTCTGAGGCTGATGCTTTTGTGATCAATGAAAAAGTAAATCAGAGAAGAGATTGAATATGATAAAACACGGCAAGTTTATGGAAAATGAAAAGAGCGAAACAGAAAAACAGGATCACCTTTACCGTGAAATCCAGATCGAGTTTTTAATTCACGAACTTAAAGATCCTATTGCAGTAATTGATGCAGGCGCGCGACTGTTGCTTGAAAACATTGATAAGTGTGGCGTTCTGACCGCACGCCAGGAAAAAGTTCTCCGGAGAATATTAAGGAGCGCAAAGAAGGCCGAAGGCATGCTGCATGACATACTTGAAACTGGCAGGTCAAAGGCGGGTTGTTTTAGCTGCTGCCGTTTCAAGCCGGATGAGGTATTATATGATGTACTGATTGACTCAATGGAAACAATTCTGAGTGGTTCCTCATACGAGCAAAAAAAGTATGAATACAAGGATGAACTTATCAAATGGCTCGCTGGACAAGGTGTTTCTCTTGATATCGCTCCCGGAATTATGGGGGAGGAGATCGAGCAGGATGAGACAAAGTTCAGGCAGATAGCGGGAAATCTCTTTAAAAATGCCCTTTATTACAGAGCCGGACAGGTAGAAATAAATCTGAATAGAAAAGATGATTTTCTTATCCTTAATGTTTCTGATGACGGGCCCGGGATAGAGCCTGAGGATCACCAGAATATTTTTAAACGGTATATCAAAGTAGAAAATCATTCAGGTCTTAAAAGGAAAGGCCATGGAATAGGTCTGGCGGGAGCTCTTGTTATGGCAAGATGCCTTGGCGGCAATATTGAAATTGAGAGCAGGAGAGGAAAAGGGGCAAAATTCAGGCTGATATTTCCTGTTTCAATTAAGGCTCAGATGGATTTGCAGAACATATGAGGCCATTAGAATAATACGGTAACAGCTTCTAAAAGAATGCATAAATCGACACCAACAAACTGATTGGGAGGTCCAAATGGCAGAACCGAAATCTTATCTCAAGAAAAAACGTATTCTTGCTGTGGATGATGAAGAAGACATACTGGAGACAATAGTAGATATTCTTGAAGAGTCAAGCGTTGACACTGCGCGTGACTACAAAAGTGCTTCCAGGAAAATCAAAGAAAACAGGTATGACCTTGCAGTCCTGGATATTATGGGCGTTAATGGATTAAAACTTCTTGAGGAAGCCGTTGAACGTGGAATTCCCTCTGTAATGCTTACGGCGCACGCTATCAACCCGGAAACTCTCATGTCTTCAATTGATAAAGGAGCTATAGCCTATCTACCGAAAGAAAAACTGTCGGAGCTCGACGAGCTTCTCGGTAAAATCCTTTCAGCACATGAAAAAGGAGAACCGCCATGGAAGCTTCTTTTTGATCTTCTGGGCGAGTATTTTGATCAGCGTTTTGGTGCTGACTGGAAGAAAAAAGATAAAGAATTCTGGATGGAATTCAACCGCGACTACCATGTTGGCAAGGGGATCCGGGAGAGACTTATGCATGATGAAAGAATTCTCGGAAAAGGGATCTGAATCACCCCGAATTATTTGTCAGAATGCGAGGCAATTTGTTTCAAGGCCGAGGTTTTTCACGAAACATATTTATGAAAGTCTGTTTTTGTAGTCCTCATATCCGAATTTGCGGATAACAACCACTTCACCGGAACTCTTCCTTATGGCAATTGAAGGAAGGCGGACACCGTTGAATGTGTTGTTTTTGACCATTGTATAGTGTGCCATGTCCTGAAAAACAATTCGTGAGCCTCTCTTCAGCGGTTCAGGGAAGGAGTAATCTCCTATAATGTCGCCTGCAAGGCATGTCATGCCGCCGAGCCTGTAAGTGTAAGGATATTCTCCCGGAAGACCGGCGCCTGTTATCTCCGGCCTGTATGGCATTTCAAGCACATCGGGCATGTGTGCCGCTGCTGATGTGTCAAGTATGGCAATATCCATTTTGTTATGAATAATATCTAAAACCGAGGCTTCCAGAACACCGGCATTAAGAGCTATGGCTTCTCCGGGTTCCAGGTAAACTTCAAGGGAATAAAGCTTTTTAATATCTGTAATCAGGCTGCAAAGGAGATCCACATCATAATCTTTTCTTGTTATGTGATGCCCCCCTCCGAAATTTATCCATCTTATTCTATTGAAAAACGATCCGAACTTATCTTCAACAGTCTTGAGAGTTCTTGCGAGTGAATCTGAATTCAGCTCGCAAAGGTTGTGAAAATGAAGCCCTGTAATTCCATCAAGCTCATTTTCTTCGAAACTTTCCCTTGTTGTTCCAAGCCTTGAGAAGGGGCCGCACGGATCGTAAAGAGGCACCTTTACTTCGGAGTGCTCCGGGTTTATCCGTATTCCGCATGTCACCTTCTTGCTGCTTTTTCTTATAACCGGTTTATACATTTCCCATTGTGAAAAAGAATTAAAAATTATGTGATCCGAATAAGATATAAGCTCTTCAAATTCTGATTCGATGTATGCCGGGGCGCAGACGTGAACTTCTCCTCCGAACTCCTCGTACCCAAGTCTTGCTTCATCGAGTGAGCTTGCGGCGACACCGCAAAGATATTGCCGGATTACGGGGAAAACACCGAACATGGCAAACCCTTTAAGGGCCATGATGATTTTGCATCCTGTCTGTTTCTGAACCGAATCAAGGATTTTGAGATTCCGGAGGAGAGCCTCTTCTTCAATTATGTAGCAGGGTGTTGGAGCCTCAATTATTTTTACCTGTGCCATTTTATTCCTCAATAAGTTTTCTCAGTCCATGGCAGCCCGTACTGTCCGAGCTTTTCCATGAAGGGAGCCGGATCGAATTCCTCAACGTTGAATACGCCTTTTCCTTTCCATTTTCCGGTAAGCATCATCATTGCTCCGATCATCGCGGGAACGCCCGTTGTATAGGATATGGCTTGAGTCCTGATTTCCCTGTAGCATTCGGCATGGTCGCAGATGTTGTAGATATAATATTTTTTCGGTTTTTTATCTTTCATCCCTTCAATCATGCAGCCTATGCAGGTTTTTCCTCTGTAATTTTCGCCGAGTGAGGTCGGTTCCGGTAAAAGTGCTTTCAAAAATTTTAGCGGAATTATTTCATGCCCTTCGAAATTGACAGGATCGATTCTTGTCATGCCCACATTTTCAAGAACCCTGAGATGTGTCAGGTATTCCTGTGAGAAAGTCATCCAGAATCTCATTTTTTTTATGGCGGGTATGTTCTTTGCGAGGGATTCCATCTCCTCGTGGTACATGAGATACATCTCCTTCGGGCCTATTTCCGGAAAATCAAAAGTCTTATGAACTGAAAGGGGGTCGGTTTCGATCCACTTCCCGTTTTCATAATATTTACCACGGGCTGTTATCTCCCTTATGTTTATTTCGGGATTGAAATTGGTGGCGAAGGGATGTCCGTGGTCGCCTGCATTGCAGTCCATTATGTCGATGTAATGAATTTCATCAAAGTGGTTTTTGGCGGCGTGGGCGCAAAAAATATTTGTTACGCCGGGATCGAATCCGCATCCCAGAAGCGCCATAATACCCTTTTCTTTAAACCTTTCATGATAATCCCACTGCCATTTATAACAGAATTTGGCTTCATCGGGCGGCTCAT
Source organism: Desulfobacteraceae bacterium (assembly GCA_011391695.1). Classification (GTDB taxonomy): domain Bacteria; phylum Desulfobacterota; class Desulfobacteria; order Desulfobacterales; family RPRI01; genus RPRI01. The sequence continues at coordinate 9,299 of JAABQB010000055.1, forward strand.
AGTTTGCGGTATCGAGGTAATCAACGCCCGTTTCAAGGCAGGCATCCATTATGGAAAGATCCTGATAGGGAAGAGCGGTATTTATAATAAGGTCGGGAGATACTTTGCGTATTAACTCGACAAGTTCACCGGTGTTGTCTGCGTCAACTCTCGCTGTTTCGATTGGTTTTGAAAGTTGGCTTTTAATTTTTTCGCATTTATCGATAGTTCTGCTAGCAAGAACTATTTCCGAAAAAACTTCAGGAACCTGGGCGCATTTATGTACAACGACCCCTCCCACTCCGCCTGCTCCGATAATAAGTACCTTGCTCATCGGTTTCTTTCCTCCATATAAAACTATTTATCTAATAAATACGAATGGTTTTTATGACTATAAGCATATCCGATATTTATATCATTATAGAAACGCACCTAAATTGTGTCAATCAATAATGATAACAATAATGATAAGAATGTACTGAGATCTTTCTTGATTAATAAAAGACCTTACTTTAAAGTTAAAACAGAATATGTTATATGTTGCTACTGCCTGATTATCCGCGCCTGAGTTAGATGTTATTTGAGGTTATGTTATTATGATAAAACGGAGGTAATATCCATGTCATATTCAAAAAAGAATAAGCCTATGAAAAAGAGCAACCTGTTCAGAGACTGGGGCACTTTCAACAAGGGAACAGACTGGAAGAGCCTGCAAATTTCTTTTGCCAACCATCTTGAATATTCCCTTTCGAAGGATCAATACACGGCAACTGAACGCGACCTTTATCTTTCCCTTGCGCTTGCAACCAGGGACCGGCTTATTGAGCGCTGGATCCGCACACAGCAGCTTTATTACAATCATGATGTTAAAAGGGTTTACTATCTTTCGGCCGAATATCTTATGGGACGTCTTTTGATCAATAACCTGATTAATCTTGGAATGTACAATGAAACAAAGAAAGCAATGGAGGAACTGAATATAGAACTTGAAGATCTTGCCGAAAACGAGCCTGATATGGGCCTGGGAAACGGCGGGCTTGGAAGACTTGCATCATGTTTTCTCGATTCTATGGCAACCCTTGAAATACCGGCATATGGCTATGGGATAAGGTACGAATTCGGTATATTTGACCAGGCCATACGGAATCTTGGCCAGGTCGAACTTCCTGAAAACTGGCTCAAATATTCAAATCCATGGGAGATCGCCAGGCCCGAATACAGTTTTTGTGTTCATTTTTACGGGAGAATAAAGCAGATAATACTTCCCGACGGGAAGCTGAAAACAGAGTGGGCAGACACGAATGATGTAATTGGCATCGCATATGATATTCCGATAGACGGCTATGACAACAATACAGTCAATACTTTAAGATTATGGTCTGCCAGGGCTTCAAATGAATTTGATCTTAAATATTTCCAGCACGGTGATTATCTGAAAGCCGTGGAGGAGAAAAACATCTCTGAAAACATTTCGAAAGTCCTTTATCCTAATGATGATAAATTTGAGGGGAGGGAGCTGAGGCTTAAACAGGAGTATTTTTTTGTTTCCTGTTCCATTCAGGATATTGTGAGACGTTATCTTGTAAACCATGACACTTTCGAAGAATTTCCCGACAAGGTTGCCATACAGATGAACGACACTCATCCCGCGCTTGCAATTCCTGAACTGATGCGGTTGCTGCTTGATGAGCATGGCCTTGACTGGGAAAAAGCCTGGGATATCACATCAAGGACATGCGCATATACTAATCACACACTACTTTCGGAAGCCCTCGAAAAATGGCCAGTTCCAATGTTTGAATCTCTTCTTCCACGCCACCTCCAGATAATATATGAGATAAACCGCAGGTTTTTGCGCGATGTCTCAGTGCGGTATCTGGGAGACGAAAACCGGATGCGCGGAATGTCGATTATAGAAGAGGACACGGAAAAGAGAATCCGCATGGCGCACCTTGCAATAGTCGGGTCACATTCCGTAAATGGAGTGGCAGCTCTTCACAGCAGGCTGCTTAAAGAAAAAGAACTGAAAGACTTCGATGAGATGTACCCCGGCAAGTTCAACAACAAGACAAACGGAATAACTCCCCGCAGGTGGCTGCTTGCAGGAAATCCAAGGCTTTCCGAGCTTATTACCTCGCGAATAGGGAATGAATGGGCTAAAGATCTGGACCAGCTCCATAAAATAGAGCCTTTTATTGAGGATGCCGGCTTTGTAAGAGAATGGAAAGCCGTAAAGATTGCAAATAAAGAACAGCTTTCGAAGATTGTAATGAATAATACCGGCATCCAGATAGATCCTGGTTCAATTTATGACATCCAGGTGAAAAGAATACATGAATACAAGAGACAACTATTAAATATTCTCCATGTTATTTACTGCTGGCTGAAGCTCAAGCAGGAGTCCGATTTTTCCATGCATCCGCGTACTTTCCTTTTCGGAGGAAAAGCGGCGCCCGGATATTTTACAGCCAAAACCATTATCCGCCTTATTTGCCATGTCGCCGAAATGCTGAACCGGGACGCATCAACGAACAAGACAATAAAAGTCGTGTTTATTCCCAATTACCGGGTTTCTCTTGCGGAAAAAATATTTCCTGCTGCGGATCTTTCCGAGCAGATATCAACTGCCGGCTTTGAAGCTTCTGGGACTTCCAATATGAAATTCGCATTAAACGGAGCCCTGACTATCGGAACTCTGGACGGGGCAAACATAGAAATAATGGAAGAGGTCGGCAGGGAGAACATATTTATTTTCGGATTGACCGCTGAGGAAGTTTCTGCAAGGCGGCAGGCTTACAGCCCTTGGGAATATTACGCAAATGATCCTCTCCTTGCAAGGGCTATAGACCTTATCCGGGAAGGATTTTTCAGCCCCGAAGAGCCTGATATTTTTCACTCCCTTGTTGATCTGCTGCTCAACGATGACAGATATTTCATACTTGCAGATTTCGAATCTTATTATAACTGCAACAGGGATGTTGACACACTTTACAGGGATCAGGACGCGTGGACCAAAAAAGCGATATTGAATGTTGCGAGAATGGGCAAGTTTTCATCAGACAGAACAATCATGGAATATAACCGTGACATATGGAACGCGGAACCCTGGCCTGTGCTCAAGGAGTAGAAAGGCAAAGGGGAGGGGGTTCCACAAAAAGAGTTCAAAATGAAGATATACAAAATCATGGAAGGACCGCGGAAGGCTGAAGTCACATGTCCTGCATGTTTTCTGCGCTTCTGGCCCAGGCAGGGAGCAGAGAAGGCAAAATGCCCGGGTTGCTGCGGTATGGTATGGAGAATTCCATTGCCATACCACAGGACCACCAAGGGCAGGGGGCCTGACCGGGAAACCTGTCCGACCGGCGATAAGTATCCTGCCACTCCTGAACCCTCGACTCCTTGAACCCTTGAATCCTTTTATATCCTATCCTATCTTTAAAACAAGGCCTGCTCCTGTATCACCTGCCGCGCATCCTCCCCATAGCAGATATCCGCCTCCCAGCATAGCTACTTCTTCTATTCCTTCAATTATGCAACGTCCTGCCGTTGGAGCCTGGGGATGTCCGTAAATCAGGGAGCTTCCATAGTTGTTGAAGCTGTTGACATCTATGTTCATCTGTTTTGAAAGATAAATGTCATTTGCTGCAAAAGGATTGTGGGTCTTTATGGCTTTGACATCTTTAACAGTAATACCGGCCTTATCAAGAGCCATTTTTACAGCCGGAACAACGGCCATGGCCATAAAACCTTTTTTAGCCCTTGCGTACCCGTAGGATACTATCCTGATTTCCATTTTTGGGTCGCTGCTGAGCTCTTTTGCTTTTTCTCTTGTTGTTACAACTACAGCGCAGTTTCCGTCTGCCGGATGGGTCTGCGCTCCGAAAGTATGTGTTCCGTCAGGTAGAACCGTCTTTAATGACGCAAGGCCATCTTTTGTGCAGGGAGTAATTCCTTCATCGTCTTCGACCAGGATGCTTTTCTTTTTTGAAACATTTACTTCGACGGGAAACATATAACGTTTTTTGAAAGCCTTGTCATTTGCGAGTGAGTCCATGTATTGCTCATAGCGTCTCAGGGCTACGGCGTCACATTCTTCTCTTGTTATGCCTGCTTCCTTTGCGACATTTTCAGCTGTCTGGATCATAGCGCCTTTTGCCCATGGATCCCTGTTAAAATTATCCATCATCCAGTTTTCAGAAAGCACTTCTCCGCCCGGGCCTTTAGGGTTGGCCCAGACCGTGTGAGGGCCGTTGGAACACCTGTCGGTCATGAGGCAATACGCGTTATTGTAGAAACCTGTTTCTACTCCTATTGCTGCCTGGAATATACATGTAGTGGAGGTTGTACAGGCCTGGCTTATCAATGCTCCAGGAATTCCTGTAGCGCCTATAAGCGCTGCCGCCCACGGGCTTCCGTAAAACCACTGAGGCTGGCCTATTGTTATTCCCAGAAACAGGTAATCAAACATTGCCGGATCCCATTTTTTCTGGTCAAACCATCTTTTGGATGTATTTGCGGCAAGAATTATTGAATGTTCGTTTGCGAAACTCCCCTGCCATCTGGAAAAGGGAGAGCTGTAATAGCCTTTGTAAGGGATATAAGCTTTGGTCAACATTTATCAAACCTCCATTGTATGAATATAATGATAATCGTAAACGGCTTCAGGCCGATTTAACTTCTACTGCGAATATATCTCCCTGAGTTTCCGGTGCAGGATTTTACCTGTCGGGGTTCTCGGCATTTCATCAGGATTTATAAATATGAACTGTTTTGGGCGTTTAAAGCTTGCAAGATTATTTCTGCAGCAATCTATCAGAGATTTTTCGTCAATATCTGTTTTGGGAATGACGACAGCAACAACCATTTCGCCCCATTTTTCATCCGGCAGGCTTACCACGGCAACGTCAAATACTGAAGGATGACTGCCTATGACCTCTTCGACTTCGCTTGGATACACATGCTCTCCGCCGGTTATTATCATATTATCCTTGCGGTCTACAATCTGATAAAACCCTTCTTCGTCTTTTTTAGCCATATCTCCTGCAGAGAACCATTCACCTCTGAAAGAGCCGGCTGTTTTTTCGGGCATCTTGTAATACTCGTCAAAAAGCATCGGACCTCTTGAATACAGCTCACCGATTTCTCCAGCACCAACTTCTTTACCGTCATTATTTATGATTTTAATTAAATCGGTTCCAAGGGATTCGTAGCCTATAGAGCCGAGTTTTTTGAGCTGATCTTCCGGTTTAAGCACGGTTACTATACCGGCTTCCGTAGATCCATACCCCTCGTAAAGCTCGACTCCGGGGAAGAAGTCCATTATAGCGAGTTTCATGCTTTTTCTGACCGGAGCAGAAGAGCAGAGCAATTTTTTAATGGAGCTGACATTATGCTTTCTCGCTTCAGGTGGCGCGTTCAATATTAAATTATAATGTGTCGGAATAAGGGAAATAAATGTGATCCTTTCTTTTTCAATTATTTCCATGATCTCTTCGGCCCTGAAAGAGCGTGCCGGATGAACATAGACCGTGGCACCTATATACAGGAAGGTAAACGTGAAGAAAGTTGAATTTATATGGCACAGCGGCATTACATTAAGACATATATCCTTATGGGTGAATCCGAAATCAGCCGCATTTATCAGATAAAAAGATATATGCGATTCATGGGAGCGGATTACCCCTTTAGGTTTTCCGGTAGTTCCTGAAGTGTAAATAAGTATCCATGTGTCTTTCGGGAGAACCCGGATATCAGGCTCATTTTCAGGCGAATCTTTAATAAAACTTTCGTATTCCGTGTAGCCTTCTAATTCACGACCGACAACTATATACCTCTCTTTTTCAATGTTTATGAGATTCGGTTTTATTCCATCGATAACCGGAGCGAATTCATTATCAACTATAAGGGCTTTTGCATCAGAATGGTTGACAATGTAATCTATATCCCTTCCGACAAGGCGGAAGTTCATGGGGACGATAATAATACCTGTTTTCCCGGTGGCAAGGTAGATCTCAATAATCTCTATACTGTTTTCGAGAAGTACCGCGACTTTGTCCCCTTTCTTCAACCCCATGGAAAGAAGACTGTGGGAAAGGCGGTTAACCCTATTGTTTGTTTCCACATGGGTATAGTTTCTTGTCCTGTCCTTCAGGGCAATTGTCGCTGGAAAATGTTCCGCGTTTACTTTCAGCATCTGGCCAAGATTCATCCAGTGGGCCATAACAGTACACCTCCGTTTGAGACCTTTGCATAACGCCCCCTTTTGCCCGATTACTGCGTCAGGCTCAAATTTCAATCCTCGAAATACTTCAATGTATTCCTGCGGTTAAAATTTTCGCCTTTCTTGTACTTGGACAAAATTGGACGTTCTTCAAAGGTCTCTATTTAAATGCTTATACGGGCATCAACCGCAATAATACGGTCCGAAAAGGCCATGACAGGGTTCAGGTCCATTTCCTGGATCACTGGAAAATCGCTTACCAGTTGAGATAGACGAAGGATCACGTCGATAACACCCGGCTGATCGATACCCGCTTCACCCCTGACACCTTTCAGCAGAGCGGCGGTTTTAAGTGATGCTATCATTTCGCCGGCCTCGATCTCTGTAACCGGCGTAATTTTAAATGTGACGTCTTTTAAAATTTCAACATAGATCCCGCCCAGCCCGAACATTATCAGATGTCCCAGTCCTTTTTCCGCTTTGGCCCCGAGAATGACTTCTCTGCCGCCCGGCTGATATTGCTGAATCAGAAACTTCAGATCGGATGCATCGATTTTGGCCGACATGTTCGAAGCCGCCTCCCGGACCGTTTCCCTGGTCTTCAGATTGACGGCAACACCCCCGACATCGCTTTTGTGAATAACCGATGCGGCATCGGCCTTGATTACGACCGGATACCCGATGGCCTCTGCAGCCGCTTCTGCATCCGAGACCGTATCTGCCATTTTCCATGCCGCGCAAGGGATCCGGTAGGCATCCAGTATCTGATATACCTCACCGGCTGACAACATATCGCGACCCGAAGCGGCCGCATTTTTCAGAATCTTTGAGACAAGGGAAGAGTCCACGTCGGAGAACTGTTTTGCTTCACCGATATTTCTAGATCTAAGCGCGCCGTACCGGCTTAAAGCCGCCAGCGCCCGTGCTGCCGTACCGGGAAATCCATAGCAGGGAACTCCTCCTGATTTGAGAATATCAACAGTCCCCACCCATTGCCGTGGATCTGTCATGAGATTGCAAACAATGGGTTTTTTTCGCTGCTTGTTCACTTCGGCGATCTGATGGGCGATTTTTTCCGTATCCACAAAGAACGGGGTGACAAAATTGATATAGAGACTGTCAATATGATCTTCCGCCATCATGACATCCATTGCAGCCCGGAAATGGCCGGCATCAGCAGTGGCCAATACATCCACCGGATTGCTGAACGCTGCCTCTGCATAGAGCTTCCCTTTCAGCTCCACCATTGCATTTTCCGACAACGTGGGGATCTGCATTCCAGCATCAACGAGAACATCGGTTGC
>JAABQB010000056.1 GCA_011391695.1 Desulfobacteraceae bacterium
GATCTTCGGGGTCAAAGGCTGAAAAAATCCAGCTGTTGCAGTAGGTTGAAGCCAGAACATTCACGCCGGCCCTGGCAAACAGATCGGAATGGTCCCGAAGCCTTCCCCACATGGGCATGCCGTCCCAGTACAGCCGGAAGCGTTCGCCTTCAACCGCGGCCACCTTGTTCTGTATCCTGGTTTCCAGCTCCGTCAGCAGAAGATTGTAATAGTCCACAGCCGTCTGGGTGCCCCGAAGCACGACAGCCGGCCCCATGTGAATGGTGCCGTCGAAAAAAGTGATGGGTGAGGGTTTGGCCGAAGCCGTATCAAGGACTTTTTTCCACAGGGTGGAGCATTCCCTGGACAGCGCCAGGACTTGACGTAGCTTGTCCATGTCGAATTTATTTCCTGAAATGGCTTCAAGTTGGGGAATCAGAGCTTTCATCTGGCTGGCAATCGAGGCAACATGCGCATCGCCGACATCCTTGACGCCCCGGTGCGTGTGAATTCCCAGCAGAGGCACCTTGAATTCGGCAGCGTACCAGGCGAACCAGTCCTGAACATCCCTGCATTGATTGGTGTTATAAACCAGCACATCGGGCCTGGGAACCCTGTCAATTCCCGGATAGGCCTTTGAAAGCGGTGTAACGCCTTTCATATGAGCGCCGACGTCGGCCGTCAGATAGGAGCAGATCTCCGGTGAGTATCCGCTGGCATTGGCAATCGGTATCATATCTGTTGACATTCGGGTAGCGCCCAGCATGGCGCCGTGATTTTCAGGGAAATGCACCAGAAACCCCATGGCTCTCAATATCTCGGCAGGTCCCACGCTTGTGCACCAGGCAATCTTCCGGCTGCGGGTCTTATCCGCCTCATTCAACTCGTAAAAATAATCCGACATATAGCGATTCATCTGAACCGTCGCTTCAATTTTCTTTCTAACAATCTTTTTTTCTTCAGCCATATCCGTCACCTTTCCGCCAATCGAAGTTTTTTGTTGATCACATCAATGCATAACCATCAGGTCGCCATCCGACATCATCACCCATGCAAATTATTTAAACTCGCATAATTCGCCTTTGCTTCAGCCTTCTGTCTTCAGCCTTAATTCTTCTCCGTCTCCATTGCGTACAGTGCAGCTCCAAGCGCTCCGGTAAGTTGAGGATATTCCGGAACCAGGATACGCCTGCCTATCATTTCCTCCGTCATCAAAACCAGAAAAGAATTGTGTGCCGCCACTCCTCCTGTCATCACCACATGCTCGGACAAGGAATCCATTTCCATGACCCGTTTGATAACCGAAAAAAACAGGCCTTTCACAATGTCCGGGACTTTTTTCCCCTGACGGATTTTCTCAAGCACCTCGGTGGCTGAAAAAACCGTGCAAAAACTCCCCAGTTCAACCATGTTCATGGACTGGCGGGCAAGGCCGTCCAGGTCTTCCAGAGGAATATCAAGACGCGCGGACATCTCTTCCAGGAACGCCCCGGTTCCGGCGGCGCATTTTCGATTCATCTTGAAGCTGACGCGTTTTCCCGATTCATCCAGCTTGATGATTTTATTGTCCTGGCCTCCGATGTCGATAATCGTTATGGGGCGGGGAAAATAATAATAACATCCTCTTGCATGGCAACTGATCTCGGTTTTGGACTCCTGGGAAATGGCCACATTTTTTCTGCCGTAACCAGTGGTCATCGCTTTTGTAATCCGTTCGTCTGTGCATCCTGCCATATCCAGCGCCAAGGTCAGACACTGGTGGGAAGCCGCCTCGAAATCGGTACCTGATTTGACTACGGATCTTCCGATGATTTGCTGCTTGTGATCGAGAATGACAACCTTGGTTCGCGACGCACCCACATCAATTCCGACAAATACAGGTTTAGAATCCTTCATAGGATAGAATCCATCTGTTTATAAATAGTGGTCAGAAGCTCATTATCTTTTGGATTCGATGGCCTTGACCAGAGAGCGAATCATGATGTTATAGGGCGTTTCGATACCTGCCTGGGCGCCATATTCAATGAATTTCCCGTTCATATAATCAATCTCGGTACGGCGCTTATTTTCAATGTCCATCAGCATCGAAGGCTTGTGATCGCCAGCCTTTCGCATGTATTCGATGGCTCCCGAATAAAAATCCCATCCCAGGTTGACTTCATTGGCCCTTGCCACCTTTATGCATTCCTTGACCAGGGCATCAACAATCTGGAACACGATGGGGTCTCCCATGGCCTGGGCCATGGTCAGTCCGGTCACCGCACAAACCGGATTCATGCAGGCATTCAGGATTCCTTTTCGCCATACCATCGAGACGATGCTGTCGGTATGTCGAGTCAACAGTCCGGTTGTGCTCAGTGTTTCGGCAATGGTAATGGCTGCCGGCTTGGAATCCGGATCCATCTCCTGCAAATAATGCGGGGGATGGTGAAAGGGCATTTTCACATGACCCGGCTTGATCAGCCCGCACCCGTAATTTACCACAGCTCTCATAACGGGTTTTTTGCCCAGAGCTTGGGCTATCACGGCTTCAGTGTCAATGCCGTTCTGCCAGCTTATTACATACATTCCCTCTTTGTAGAAACCTTCGATAGCCGAGGAAATAAGCGGAAGCGCATTGGCTTTGACGGTCAGGATAATAACTTCCGGAGCTATATCCGCAAGGTCATCAATGCTGGTGCATGTTCGGGAAACAACCTGCTGGAGGTTTTCTGCTCCTTCGATGATGATGCCGGGATCCATTGCAGGTTTAAGCAAATCCGGAAAAACATCACAGAGGGTCACATCATATCCGCCTTTTGCAAGAAATGCCGCGACTATGCATCCTACCGGACCTGCACCGACAACGGCAAATGATCGGGGCCGAAAATCCGATTTATCTTCCATATTATATCCCCCCATTTATATAAAGATTCGGTTTCTGGTCTCTGGTTTGTTGTTTCTGGTTTTTCTTTTAACCAGGGACTCCGCCTGAGGCGGACAGGCATTTAACTGTGAACCACTAACCTGAGCCTTTATTGTCCCCTTTCTTTTATTTCCATTTTCACATAGAGGTCGGAGATTATACGTCCCCGGCCTGTTTATTGAATTATTGCGATCCCGTCAATTTTTGGGCCTTTCATCTATTACCCTTTTTGCCTTCCCTTCGCTGCGGGTCAGAAGCTTGGGTTCGAGAAGATTTACTTCAACCCCAACCCCCATGGTCGACTTGATATGCCCCTTGATTTTATTTTCAATTTCAGTCCGTTTCTGCGGACCGGCGTCATATATCTCCTTCTTCGATTCGACTTTTACAATAAGATGATCCAGATAGCCCTTCTTTCGGACGATAAGCATATACTGGGGCTCAACTTCTTCAATATCGAGGAGCAGGGATTCAATCTGTGAAGGGAAGACATTGACACCGCTTATAATCAGCATATCATCGGAACGGCCTGATATCTTGTTCATCTTTATCAATGTTCTTCCGCATGCGCACTTTTCACGGCGGAGTCTGGTGATATCTTTTGTCCGGTAACGAAGCATGGGCATTGCCCTGCGCTGCAATGATGTCAGGACAAGTTCTCCCTGTTCACCTAAAGGAAGAGGCTCCAGGGTGGCAGGATCGACTATTTCGGCGAGAAAGTGGTCTTCATTTATATGGAGTCCGTCCTGGGCTTCGCAGTCGAAGGCAATACCGGGGCCGCTGAGTTCGGTTAAGCCAAATGCTTCCATGGCCTTTATTCCCAACCTTTCTTCGATCTCTTTCCGCATTGCGACAGTCCATGGTTCAGCTCCGAAAACACCAACTCTTAAAGGAAGCTTTCTGACATCGATTTTCATTGATTCGGCCTGCTCGGCAATCGTGAGAGCATAGGAAGGTGTGCTGCCTAATGCCGTAGTTCCAAAGTCTTTCATGAGCATTATCTGGCGCTCGGTCAATCCGGAGCTTGTAGGAACAACAGCGCATCCTATCTTATTTGCTCCCTGGTGAAAACCAAGGCCTCCAGTAAAGAGACCGTAACCGTAAGCGTTCTGAAAGATATCTTCCTTTCTGATGCCTGCAGCCCAGAAGTTTCTTGCCATGCATTCTGACCATTGATTCAAATCTTCGATTGTGTAAGGTCCGGTAATAGGTTTTCCGGTAGTTCCGGAAGATGCATGTATCCTGCATACCTCTTCCATCGGTACAGCACAAAGTCCGAAAGGATAGTTGTCCCTCAGGTCATTTTTAACTGTAAAAGGAAGCTTTGCGATGTCTTCGGTATGCTTGATATCAGCTGCTGTTATCCCGATCTTTTCAAACCGCTGCCTGTAAAAAGGAACTCTTTCGCAAACCCAGGCCACAGTCTCCTTCAGGTATTTGATCTGAAGTTTGTTAAGCTTTTCAACAGGCATACACTCAAACTTGTCATTCCAAGGCATTTCTCTCCTCCTGTATTTTTGTGGGATGAAACTTGTTAACTGAGCTTTGCAGAAGAAAAACCAAGCTCAAAGGCCTTAATATTAAACTCGGCAAATTTACCGGTTCTAACTGTTATAGCCTCTTTCACATTATCGGCAGAAAGAGGCAAAATGCCCGTCTGCAACAACGCTCCGAGCAATACCATGTTAACCGACATTACGTTCCCTGCCTCTTTTGCCAGAGCGGTTGCATCGAAAGCGATAAGTCTCTTTGTCTTTGCACGGATGAGTTCCTGCAGCATGCCAAGATCGGGATAGATCCCTTTCCCGATGGCGACAGTGAACGGGGGAAGGGGAGAAAGATTGGTAATAACCGTTGTTCCTGAATTGCACTTGTTCAAGGCCCTTAAGGTTTCTGACGGTTCGAAACCGACAAGAACATCTGCTTCACCATCCGATATGATGGTGCTCTCGGCATCACCGAAAACCAGGGCAGATTCAACAACTCCTCCCCGTTGCGCCATTCCATGTATTTCGCTCATACGGATAGGAATTCCTGAAAGAAGCGAGGCTTCGCCTAAAATACGTGATGCGAGGAGGTTCCCCTGTCCGCCAACGGCCACAATAATCAATCTGGTAGTTTTCATTTTATTTTATCCCGTTTAACAGTACAAGTTTAAAATCAACTCTTTATTTCCTGTCCTTTAGCGGCAGTATTGCATTTTCAGGACAAATCTGGGCGCAGACCGAACATCCTGCACACATGACCGGATCTATATGTACCCTGTTATCCTTTATAAAGAAAGCAGGGCATGCGAGATCATTTACGCAATTTCTGTGGTTTTTACATTTTTCGCTGATATAAAAAGGTTTACCGGCCGGCTTCTTGAGACTTTTTGAATAGAGGGTGCACATCTCCTTTGAGATGATAACCGAAACACCTTTAAAATTGATGGCCTCTTTTATTGCCTCGATACTCTTTTTTATCCTGTAGGGCCTTATGACAGTTATATGTTGTACACCTAATGCCTTTACAACATCTTCGATTACGATCCTGCCATACCCGCTTAAATTAAAATTGCTCATATCGACCCCGGGATTCGGCTGATGGCCGGTCATGGCAGTTATTCCGTTGTCAAGGATTACCAGTGTAAAGTTGTGGTTGTTGAAGACGGCGTTAACCAGTCCGGGTATCCCTGAATGGAAAAAGGTTGAATCCCCTATAAAAGAGATAACCTTGTTGTCCGTAATTTTTGAAAATCCGCATGATGTCCCGACCGATGATCCCATGCATATCAGGAAATCTCCCATTCCAAGAGGCGGAAGAAAACCGAGCGTGTAACATCCGATATCCGTCGGGTAAATTGTTTCCAAGCCCTCTGCCGCTTTTTTAACGGCATAAAAAGTAGCGCGGTGCGAGCATCCGGCACAAAGATTTGGCGGGCGCTGAGGAAGTTCCGGAACGTTTGAAAGATCAACTGTTTTTGTGGACGGAGAAGCCGCATCAAAGAATTTTGCTATGCACTTTCTTACCATGGCGGGATCGAATTCATAAAGGCGCGAAAACAAATCTTCTCCCTTGCCCCTTATCGACAATGTCAATCCTTCCTCCTGTGCGAAAGCCTTAACAGCTTCTTCCATATAGGGTTCGCCTTCTTCAACAACAAGAACTTTTTTGCAGTCTTTGAGAAAGGTTTTAATCAGCTTTGCAGGCATTGGATGGGAAAAGCCGATTCGGAGTATCCTTACCTTATCTTCGAGATTCAGATCTTTTACGGCATCGGATACATAAATGTAACTTACGCCGTTACATACAATGCCGAATTCACCTTTGCCTTCGATAAAATTGTATATGGAATTATCTGAAAGATGCGAGGCTTTTTCTATGTTCTTAAGAAGCTTGACGTGAAGCTTTCTCGAAACAGCCGGGACTGTCACGTAATTGAAAGGATCTTTTTTAAATGAACCTTTCGGGACGCGCTTCCTGATTTTACCAAGTTCGACAATCGCAGTCGAATGATTTATCCTTGTTGTTGTTCTGAAAAGAACAGGTTCCTGCAGTTCTTCGGAAAGATCGAATGCATAGGGCATCATTTCCTTTGCTTCCTTCACAGAAGAAGGCTCGATTACAGGGAGTCCCGAAAGCTTTCCGTAATACCTGTTGTCCTGTTCATTCTGGCTTGAGAACATAAACGGATCATCAGCCGTTATAATTACCAGACCTCCCTTGACCCCGACATAGGCCAGAGTCATCAAAGCATCGGCCGCAACATTAAGACCCACATGCTTCATGATGCACATGCTGCGGACTCCCGAGTTTGCAGCGGCAGCGGCAACTTCAAGGGCAACTTTTTCATTGGTGCTGTATTCAAAGTAAAGATCACTCTCCTGGGAGATCTTGAAGAAATTGAGGGATATTTCTGAAGAAGGTGTTCCTGGATATGTAGCCGCAAAAGCAAGACCTGCCTCAATAGCTCCCCTTGATATCGCTTCGTTTCCGAGAAGCAGCATTTTATTGCCTGGATTATCAGTTAATAGCTTGTGCATTGCAGTTTCCTTTTTTTCTTGTAAATATAGTCCTGAACTTTTCGGGTGAGGCTTTCATGCATTCGTTGCATCCTGATTCATTCTCCGGGTTAAATGGTTCAAGATGCACCTCAATGCCGAGTTCTTCGTACATTTCAATAAGATCAGAAAGGCGTGGCTCATCCATGGTTAGTTGCATTTCCCATCCCTCCTCCATGAGCCTGGCCTTGGTTGTCATTTAATACTACTTCCCTTTGTATTCAGGTTTTTTACGTCCAAGTGATGAAAGCCCCTCAAGCGCGTCGCCAGTTGAAAATATCTCCTGAAGGCGGCCAAGTTCTATTGCAATTGCTTCCTTCATAGGTTTTCCGGCCTGACTGTCAATTATTTCGTTGGAAAGCCTTAAAGCGACGGGAGCTTTATATCCGATTGTCTTTAATGTCTTTGCAGCAAGTTCATTGCCGACTCCCTCAGGCTGTATGCCGGCCAGGAGCTTTGAAACATTATCCCTGCTGCATAAAGCTGCCATATCTTTGAACCGGGGAGGAATCTCACGCTTTTTGTATTTATCTGGCCTCCCTTTTGAAACAAGGTCATCAATTGTCCGGTCAACATCTGCCGGCTCAGCTATCACTGTGACAATTCCCAGATCGAAAGCCTCTTTTACACCTATGGTTGCGCCTGTAAATGTATAATATTTTGCAAGCTCAGAGCCTGCATTCAGGGCGAATCGAAGCATCCCGCCCAGCCCCGGATATATGCCTATACCCGTTTCAGGGAAAGCCATTGAGCCGGCAGGCGTTGCTATTATTGCCTGGCATGCAAGGGCAAGCTCGCTGCCCCCGCCAAGTGAAAGTCCGTCCAGCAGGGCTATCGTAAGCTTTTTTGAGTTTTCGATCCTTAAGTACAGCTCATGCCCTTTCCCTGTAAAACTGACTATATCAGGAATCTTTCCGGCTTTTATTTTTTCAACAAAGTAACGGATGTCTGCTCCTGCAACGAATGCTTTACCGGCGCCGGTGAAAACAATGGCCCTTATTTCGGGGTTCTTTTCGGCCTTAGAAAAGCGGTCTTCAAGCTGGGCAAAGACGGCTTCATTCAAAGAATTCATCGCTTCAGGCCTGTTTATGGTTATGTAGGCTACTTTGCCTTTGACTTCCAGATCGACACAGCTGAAAGAAAAGGGTTTACCCTCCTTTTTCTGTTTTTCAAGGATTCCGGGCATTTTAAAATCAGGATATTTCTCTGTTACGGCAAAGACAAGCGAGTATGTTTTATCTATACCTATCTTGTTCATAATCTCAAAAGGTCCCATTGTCCAGCGAAGTCCTATCTTTGCGCCCCTGTCCGTATCTTCCATTGTAGCTACGCCTTCATCAACAAGGGCCGCGGAGACACCAAGGCATACGCCGTGAAATCTGTCGATTACTGTTTGAATTTTCGATTCGTCAACTTCACCTGAAAGGTCCCAGTTTTCCTTTTTGTCCATCTGTGCTTTCATTCTGGGAGAAGTAGCGTAGAAAGGACCGAGTTCGTTTCCGAGCGTGTTGGAAGAGTGCACTGCGATCGGTATGCCGGTGACGTTCATGAGTTCAAAAGGCCCCATGCCTATCCTGAAAGCTTTTTTCCCGGCTTCTTCAATTGTTGGAATATTTGCGATATTTTCCTCGAGCATGCGGGCAGCTTCATTCAGGAATGGAACAAAGAAACGGTTTACCGCAAAACCGGGCGCGTCCTTTACGACTATTGCTGTTTTGCCGTGGAGCTTTGCGGCAAGCAGGGATTTTTCGATGGTCTCCTTGCTTGTCCTGTCATGGGGAATTATTTCCAGCAGGCGGTTCTTGGCAGGGTGATAGAAATAATGCAGGCCGACAAAACGGTCGGGACGGGATATTTTTTCAGCAAACTCCCTGACAAAAAAACTGGAAGTATTCGTTGCGAGGATTGTTGCCGGAGAGCAGATTTTGTCGAGTTTTCCGAAAAGATCCGACTTTACTTCCTTGTTTTCGAAAACGGCCTCGATCACGATATCGGCATCTGCAAGGGCATTAAGGTCTGTAGTGCCTGTAATCCTGGATTTTATTTCCTGAACCTTTGCCGGAGTGAAGAGCTTGCGTTCTAAGCCTTCATCAAGAATTTTACTGATGTTTGCGAGTCCTCGGGTAACGAATTCCTCCTTAACATCCAGCATTACAACATTTATGCCTTCCTGGGCGATTTTCTGGGCTATTCCGCTGCCCATATTGCCGGCTCCAACTACTCCGATTTTGCTGATTGTTTTCTTTGACTGGGACATTTTGCCTCCTGATACAGATTTCAAATTTCAAATTTCAAATTACATCTCGCTTTTGTCCGGCCTCCTGCTATCTGTTCTTCCATACCGGTTTGCGTTTTTCGTAAAAAGAATTGATCCCTTCAAAGGTATCTTCGGTTTTCATAAGGGTGTTTAGAAAAAGATCGCTCACATCATTTATTGCGTTAGCGAGATTTTTTCCTGTATTCTGCATCACGGCTCTTTTGTTAAGCCTTATTATCAGAGGACTGCACGCACATATTTCCTTGATATAGGCATCGACTTCATATGAAAACTTGTCATCGTCGACTACCCGTGAGACGAATCCCATAATCTTCGCATCGTCTGCGGTGTAGATTTTTCCTGTGGTGCAGATTTCAACAGCTTTCGCAGGACCGATTAAATGAGGAAGTCGAATGGCGGCATACGGGGGGAAAAACCCTAGCTTTATTTCAGGCTGTCCGAAAACGGCCTTTTTCGAGGCAATGATAATATCGCAGGCTATGGCTGCTTCCATTCCGCCTCCAAGGCAAGCGCCATGAACGGCAGCTATTGTGGGAACTTCGATCCTGTCTGTAAGTTCGAATACCCTGTTAAATGAAGAGATCATCTGACCCACGAGTTCGGGTTTATGGTCGCCAACATCAACTCCAGCGCACCAGCTTGGCCCTTCAGCCCTGAATACAACACATTTTATTTCGGCATCTTTCGCAAGGCCCTCAAGGACAGAATTCAGCTCATTTAACATTTCGATGTTGAATACATTGTGTTTCGGACGGTCAAATATGATACTTGCAGCACCGTTTTGTATCTCAAGCCGGATAAATTTATATTCAGACATTTTCCACCTCTTATTTCTTTTTAAAGTCGTCAGTTTTCACGCTTTATAATCATCGAAGTCGTTACTCCTCCGCCTCCGCAAATGGCAGCACAAAGAAGTTCTTTGTTTCTTGCCTTGATAGCATAATAGCCGGTTACCAGTATACGGCAGCCGCTGATGCCTGTGGGATGGCCGAGAGCAATAGCGCCGCCGTGGATATTAAGCTTTTGACGGTCCAATCCGAGAGTTTGAACATTGGTTAAAACCTGCGATGCGAAGGCTTCATTAATTTCAAACAGATCAATGTCCGAAATCGTCATACCTGCATTCTTTAAAGCCATAGGGATTACAACACCGGGGCCTTCTCCCATTGTCGAAGGTTCAACAGCAGCCTGAGCAAAACTTACGAAAGAAAAAAGAGGTTTTGCGCCAAGGGATAAAGCTTTTTCCCGGGTAGTAATCACAACCGCACATGCCCCGTCGCTTAATCCGCATGAGTTTCCGGCGGTGACAGAGCCGCCTTTTCTGAATGCCGGGGGCAGGGTAGCCATCTTTTTTAAGTCTGCATCATGCCTTATTGTTTCATCTTTGGAAAAGAGCGATGCGGCTTCCTTTTTGCTTGCCGGAGGCACTTCAACAGGTGTGATCTCTTCATCAAAGTATCCTTCCTTCTGAGCCCTTGAAGCCTTAAGGTGGCTTTCGACTGCAAACTGGTCAAGATCTTCTCTTTTCAGCGAATATTTTTCAACCAGATTTTCTGCCGTGTCTCCCATTCCCTGGCTGGTAAGAGGATCTATCGAATCGCTCCAGCCGTCTTCGATTGTCTTCGGTCCCATCTGGAAGCCTTTCCATCTTACGCCTTTTAAAAGATAGGGGATTGTGCTCATGGAGTCCATTCCACCGGCGACAATAATTTCACTTTCGTCAAGGCGAAGGGCTTCGGTTGCAAGGTGAACTGTTTTCATGCCTGAAGGGCAGGCCATGTTTATGGTATTTGTTGAGATTTCTACGGGTATGCCGGCGCGGACGCTTGCGGTACGTGACGGGTTGGGTCCGTTTCCGGCCTGGCGGCATGAGCCGTATATTACTTCTGAAACATCTTTTCCTGGTATGCCGGCCCTCCTGAGAGCCTCCTTGATTGCCGTGGCGCCGAGATCAAATGAAGGGACATCTTTTATGGTTCCCCCGAAACGTCCCATCGGGGTTCTTACCGCGCTTATCACTACGATATCAGAAAGTTTGAGCGACATATATTATTTCCTTTTCCTGTTTAAATGTACTGACCTCCATCAACCTTTATCACCTCACCTGTGATATGCCTTGCCTTGTCCGATGATAGAAATAATATTAGATTTGCAACATCTTCCGGCAGGCCGACTCGCTTTAAAACAATCTCGTTCATGGCCATATCTATTATTTTATCGCGGGCTTCTGAATCTTTCAGCATGGATGTTTCAATCAGGCCGGGCGCAACAGCATTAACGTTTACGCCGAAAGCGCCGAGTTCCTTGGCTACTGCTTTCGTGTACCCAATTATTCCGGCTTTTGAAGCGGAATAATTGGTTTGGCCGAATTTTCCCCGCATCCCGTTTATGGATGTGACGTTAATTATTTTACCATACTTCTGATCTTTGAATAACGGGGCTGTCTGGCGTGTGAAATTGAAATACCCTTTAAGATTGACCTCTATTACTTTATCCCATTGTTCCTCGGTCATTTTCCATGAGACGCTGTCCCAGTTCATCCCCGCATTATTGACAAGTATGTCAATCCTTCCAAACTCTTTTAATGCCGTTTGCACAACATTTTCAACCTCTGAGAATGAGGCGATGTTGCATTTAAGAGGAAGCGCCTTTCGTCCCATTTTACGGATTTCATCTGCAAGCCTTAAAGCTTCTTCTTCATGCTTACGATAAATAAGACAAACATTTGCGCCTTCTTTTGCAAACTCGATGGAAGTCGCGGCTCCTATACCTTGAGAGCCTCCCGTGACAATTGCGTTTCTACCCTGAAGGAGCATTTCTCCCTCCTTTTTATTATTTGGTTTATACAACAACTACGGCCATCAACCCGGCATCAAATAGTTTGCCGGCAGCCCTTCTCAAGATTTTGAGACCTTTGCATAACGCCCCCTTTTGCCCGATTTATTTAAGACTTGGTTTCTGGTTTCTGGTTTGTAGTTTCTGGTTTTTTTTAACCAGGAACCAGGGACTGTGAACCAGGAACTTAAGCCTTTACTATCGCCTTCCTTGAACTTGAGCATAATTGAATGTTCTGCAAAGCTCTCATTTTTTAAAACATACGATCAAAATAAATACAAGCGGTTTCAACAGGTTATTAGAAGCTGAACTTCAAAACATTAAATAAAGCCCCTGATAAATTAAGCTTAGCATTAAGCTATAATAAAGCTACAATGTTTAGTCAAGATATAAATTATCATATTCTATTTCGTTTAAGATTGATGTTTCAGTGCCTCTATTTTTATGAATAGTGTTTGTTCGAATATATTTTTTTCTTGACTTTTTTACCGGCTGAAATTAACAATCACATTGTAGTTAAAATATAGCTTGCAGGCATTAATAAAAAAATACCGTTACCGACTGACTTGTAAAAAGTCCGTCAACAGATGGTATTGTCTCTTGAGCTTTTCAAAAATAATTAAGGAGGAATAAAATGGCAACTGTACCTGATAAAATCTTGACATGGCAAATGGTCCAACAGACTTCGCGTAATAAGGAAACAGGTGAAACAATACCGGGAAAGATCGAAAAAACGGAGATACCTGTTCCGGCATTGAAGGCCGGCGAGGTTCTGGTGGAAGTGGCTGGTTGTGGTGTATGCCATACCGACCTGGGTTATTTTTACGATGGCGTCCCTACCGTATCGAAACCACCCCTTACTCTTGGGCATGAAATATCGGGTACTGTCGTAGCCGGTGACGAAAAATGGATCGGCAAGGAAGTGATTATTCCTGCCGTAATGCCATGCCGGCAATGCCTCTTGTGTAAAACAGGAAGAGGTAACAGATGCCTTGCGCAGAAAATGCCGGGGAACAGCCTGGGTTTATACGGAGGCTTTTCCAGTCATATACCTGTACCCAGTGTTGATCTTTGTGAAGTGAAGAACCGGGGGGACGTTCCTCTGGCGCACCTTGCCGTAGTGGCTGATGCCGCTACCACGCCTTACCAGGCGGCAAAGCGGGCAGACCTGCAGCCCGGCGACAATGTTGTAATTATAGGCATTACTGGCGGAGTGGGTCAGTATATGGGACAGGTTGCCAAGGCCCTTGGCGCAAAGACCGTCATCGGGATTGCCCGCAATAAGGAGAAGCTTGAAAGATCTCTGAAGTTCGGAGCCGATTTTGTTATCAATTCAACAGACAAGGATGCCAACGCCGTTTCCAAGGAGTTCAGGGGCCTTTGCAAAAGCAATGATCTGCCGAACTTCGGATGGAAGATCTTTGAAATTACCGGCGTGAAGAGCGGGCAGGAGATTGCCCTTGCCCTGCTCGGATTTACCGGCAAGCTGATCGTAGTAGGTTTCGGTCTTGCAAAGACAGAATACGCCATCGGACGTCTGATGGCCTTCGACGCCGATATTCTGGGAAGCTGGGGATGTCTGCCGGAGTATTATCCGATTGTTTTAGACATGGTCCTGTCGAAGAAAATCGATATGGCTCCCTTCGTGGAAACACGGCCCATGAGTACTATCGCCCAGACCTTTGCGGAAGTTCACAAAGCTGGATCTCCCGCGAAGAGAATCGTTCTTACACCTGATTTCTGAAGGTTTGATTTATAACAACTATTTAAAGTAAAGGAGATAATATTATGGCCTTAGAATGGATGCCGAGAGAAAATCAACCCAAAGACCATTCCCTGCATACCGGTGGTCACTGGGGCACGGAAGCTCCGTGCGTCGTTTATGAAAAACGTCCCCTGACAGGACCGGATGGAAAAGTAGTTGATAAACTGTTTGTGTCATGGATTCGCCTGAACAATCCCAACCAGTATAATTCCTACACAACTGAAATGGTAAAAGGCGTAATTGCCGGATTTGAAAACGCCTCGCTGGACAGAAGCGTTGTAGCCGTCGTCTTCACCGGTACCGGTCCTTTCGCTTTTTGTACCGGGGGCAATACCAAGGAATACAGCGAGTTTTACAGCCTAAGATGCGATGAATACGGCCAGTATATGGAACTCTTCAATCATATGGTGGATGCGATTCTGGCCTGCAAAAAACCGGTTATCTGCCGGGTTAACGGCATGCGTGTTGCCGGGGGCCAGGAAATAGGAATGGCATGTGATCTTGCAATTTCATCAGATCTTGCAATTTATGGACAGGCTGGCCCGAAGCACGGCTCAGCCCCTGTGGGCGGCGCTTCCGATTTTCTTCCATGGTATCTTTCCATGGAAGACGCTATGTGGAACTGCGTCTCCTGTGAAATGTGGTCCGCATACAAGATGAAAGCCAAAAATCTTATCAGCAAGTGCGTTCCCGTCCTTAAGATAGACGGCAAATGGGTGCGAAATCCGATGATTGTCACTGACAAGTATGTTGAAGACGGTGAGATCGTCTATGGGGAATACAAGAAGGGGGATGCCCTGAAAGAAGCACGGGAATTAGTAAAAGTACATCAGCCAAATGCCGATTTTGAGCTTCTTGACAAGGAAGTAAACAAAATAACATGGACATTTGCCAACCTTTTCCCCGGGTGTCTGATCGAGTCCATAGACAGTATCCGCCAGAAGAAAAAGTTCTTCTGGGATACGATGAAAAACTCACACCGGCATTGGCTGGCGGCCAACATGGGCGGTGAAGCGTTCCTTGGTTTTGGCGCTTTCAACACAAAAAAGATAACCGGCCAGGATACGGTTGACTTTATAAAATTCCGGCAGAATATCGCGGACATGAAAACCTGGGATATGGATATGTTCGCGGAAGTTATGGGAAAACCCAAGAAATAATCCGCATGTATCTTTTACCATAAACGAATCAGGCAGGGCGTTTAAAACGTCCTGCCTGATTTGCATTACGTCTCTTCTCTTGTATTCACCTGAACCTTTACTTCTTGAACCCTCGCCCCCTTGATCTCTTTCTTGCTTTGTGCCTATGTGCCTTTGACCCTTTGCACTTTCTACAATTCATTGACAAACCTCACGCGATATTGTTATTAAGCCCGTAGTTTGAGACCTTTGGAGTACATCAAATTTTGTAAAGATCTCAATTTAACAGTCCCATCAAAATTCCCATGCGCCCTTTCGGGCGCATTACATATACACAGTAGTTTGTTGACAGGAAATTGTTATTCAGCAACGCCGCCGCAGCGGATTATATGTTCCAGAAAATCGATTCTTCAGATGTAAAGGGCGTCCCCAATATTGCCCCAATGTTGAGAGGTCATAGTTCAATTGACACATAAACCATTGTGTTCATCAAGCCCCTGGTCAAAATCATATGTACGGCATTCAGGAGCAGAGTCGGTGGCGTTCATCAAAGTGAATATTTTCGCGGAAGTTATGTGAAAGCCCAAGAAGTAATCTGCACTGTATCTGTTGCCATAAACGAATCAGGCAGGGCGTTTAACACGTCCTGCCTGATTCATATTTTTGAGGACAATAGCAATTTTTATGGCTATTGCCAAGAAAGATATTCTCAATGTTAATTGACATTAACCCCTGATTCTGATAAGGTTTTCCATAGTATTAAATATCAATCATAGAAATTATCATATTACTCTAAAGAATTATAACGTCTGATACATCATATCTACGTGAGGTCGTAAATGGAAACAGACAGCATTTTTCAGGAAATAACATCCCTGCCGCCCGAAGCACAGAAGCAAATTTTGGATTTCGTTGCTTTCCTGAAGACACGCTACCCCGCTATTCCGCGCACTACAAAAGTCAAAAAGGCCAAACTCGCAGATGAACCTTTTGTCGGGATGTGGCGGAATCGTGAGGAAATGCGGGACAGCGCCTTATGGGTACGGCGCCTCAGGCATGATGAATGGGAGCGCTCATAATGAGCGTTACGATTATTGACACAGACATATTGATTGATTCCGCCCGCCAAGCTCCAGAAGCGATATCCTGCTTAAATAAGATTATTCAAAAATCAATTCCGGCAATTAGCGTAATTACACAGATGGAATTGTTTGTCGGATGTCGAAATAAGACGGAACTGAGGAATACAGAACATTTTCTGAAACGATTTCAAGTAGTAAACCTGAATGATCAATCTTGCAGAATCGCAGTTGACTTGCTGCGCATGTATCGTTTGAGTCATGGATTGATGATGCCGGATGCTCTGATTGTAGCAACTGCTATTTTTTTCGGTTCTGAATTCATAACCAAAAATCAGCAGGATTATCGTTTTATCAGCGGATTACAGTTATTACCTTATCCCTGATGAAATGTTATTCTTTATCCAAATTTTGGGAAAATACTAGGGAAAATACTATGAAAATACTATGAAAATACTTGGGGACGTCCTAAACTTTTAAACTTAATTGAATATTTACGACAGTATATTCAGGGTTTATGCCAAGAAAATCAGAAAGATATTAGGGGCAGCATGGGGACATTCTGTAACCCCTAAGTCAAGCATTTT
>JAABQB010000057.1 GCA_011391695.1 Desulfobacteraceae bacterium
TGGGGCGCGTTGCTTGGTGCTCTTATATTCGGGTTGACAGATTCTATCGGAATCCTTGTCTGGCCGCAGTTTGCTATCGTTTTTCCCTATGTTGTGGTCGTTATAGCGTTACTTTTCTGCCCGAAAGGGCTGCTTAAATCAACGTGGTGAAGGAATCCGGTTTTGATTAAGAAATTTTCCTGGAAAGCTTTATTCATAGGGCTTGCGGTTTTTGTCCTGCTTTTGTTTGTGCCCCGGTATCTGCCAAGATTTCAGATTTATCTTCTGGCCCTCATATTTGTCACGGGCTTGCTCGCCGTCAGCCTTAATATGGTGCTGGGCCTTGGTGGTATGTATCAGTTTCATCATGCCGTTTTTTACGGAATCGGAGCTTACACCGTAGCCCTTGTCATTACCAAAACATCTGTTTCACCATGGCTGGGTTTTATAGCTGCCCCCATTGTGTCTGCCCTCTTTAGCTTTATAATAGGCATTATCTGTGTCAGGCTTTCCAAGCTTTACTTCGGAATGCTTCAAATATCCCTTGGTTCACTTGTATGGGCAGTTGTTTTCAGATGGTATTCTTTTACGGGTGGGGATGACGGCATCCATGGAATTCCGGTTCCGGATCTGATTTCTTCCACAAGTGGCGCATATTATTTTTCGCTCGCAGTAACGGCGCTTTGTCTTGTCATTATGTTCAGAATAGTCAACTCTCCTTTTGGCAGGTCGTTTCAGGCTGTCCGTGATAATCCAGGAAGGAGCGAGGCGATCGGCATTAATGTAAAACATCTCCAGCTCACAGGCATGGTAATTGCCGGAGCTTTTGCCGGGGTTTCGGGCTCACTCTTTGTGGTAATTGAGGGGAGCGTCTTTCCTGAACTGATGTTCTGGACGCTCTCTCTTGAGATAACAATCATGTGCCTTCTCGGGGGCTGGTTCACTTTTCTGGGGCCAATGCTCGGAGCTGCCATTATCGTTCTTCTCAGAACTTTCGTTGGTATATACACCGAATACTGGACGATGATCCTCGGAATTGTCCTAATGTTTTTAATTCTCTTCCTGCCACAGGGAGTGCTTGGGTTTTTTCAGGAAAAGTTTGAAACAGACGGTATTAAAACCATTCGGGAGGAGAAGTAATGCTTTTGGTCAAAGACGTTCAAAAATCCTTTGACGGTTTCAGGGCCGTGAGTGACGCGCAGCTTAAAGTGGAGAAGGGCGAGGTGGTTGCTGTTATCGGGCCGAACGGTGCAGGAAAAACCACTCTATTTAACCTTGTAACAGGACAATTAAAGCCTGACAGTGGTGAAATAATATTCAACGATGAGAATATAGCAGGCATGCCTCCATACGAGATCTGCAGGAAAGGGATAAGCAGGTCCTTTCAGATTGTCAATATTTTTCCAAGGCTTACCGTATTTGAAAATGTCAGGGTTTCTGTGATCTCTTACAATAAAAGGACGTTCAATCTATTTTCAAAAGCCGAAAATGTCGCTGTTGCCGAAACAGAAGAGATAATAGAAAGCCTGGGATTGTCGGAAAAGGTGAAAAGGATCAGCGGGTCGTTGTCGCACGGAGATCAGAAAGTGCTTGAAATGGCGATCGCCCTTGGAAACAGACCCGAACTTTTGATTCTGGACGAACCGACAGCCGGTATGTCGCCTGAAGAGACTCTTGCAACGCTTGAACTTATGAAGAGCCTTTCACGTGAAAGAGGCATTACAATCCTTTTTTGCGAGCATGATATGGAGCTTGTTTTTTCGATTGCAAATAAAATCATGGTTATGCAACACGGGAGAACAATTATCGAGGGACACCCTGATGTTGTCCGAAGCAACCGAGAGGTCCAAGAGGCGTATCTGGGGGGTGAGGCATGATGCTTGAAGTTGATGGGATTGATACATACTACGGTCTTAGCCATATTCTTTTCGGAGTTTCCATAACTGTGGAAAAAGGTGAGATTGTCTGTCTGCTTGGAAGAAACGGAGCAGGTAAAAGTACGACCATGAAAAGCATAATGGGTCTTACGCCACCTTCAAAAGGGACAATCCGGTTCAAGGGGGAGACGGTTACTGGAAGGAAGCCCTATCTTCTTGCCAGAAAGGGCATGGGCTTTGTCCCCGATGACAGGCGCGTTTTTGCGGATTTGACGGTTGAAGAAAACCTTGAGATAGTGGAAAGGAGATCCGGGAGAAAGGCTGGATGGAATAAGGAAAGGGTTTATGAATTTTTCCCTCTCCTGAAAAATATTCCTGCCAGAAAGGCCGGATGCCTCAGCGGAGGGGAACAGCAGATGCTAACAATTGCAAGAGCGCTGATGACAGATCCCGATCTCCTTCTTCTTGATGAGCCGACAGAAGGACTTGCTCCCCTAATAGTAAAGATGCTTGAAGAGCAGATATTTCGTTTAAAAGAGAGCGGCCTTACGGTTCTTCTGGCAGAGCAGAACCAGAAAGTTGCTCTTAAACTAAGTGACCGCGGCTATGTGATCGACAACGGAGCGATCCGTTTTCAAGGAACGTGCCGGGAATTGCGGGAAAACGAAGAGATAAGGAAGAAGTATCTGCTGGTTTGATGTTACAAGGGTTCAAGGATTCGAGGGTTCAAGGGTTCAAGCGAAAAGATATAACATATGAATAATAACAGGAAAGTTACTCTTTTTATCCAGTGTATCATTGACGGAATCTACCCTGAGGTAGGTTTTGCCGTGGTGCGTGTTTTCGAGAAACTCGGAATAGGCGTCGAATGTCCTGCGGAACAGACATGCTGCGGCCAGCCGGCCTTCAACTCGGGGTACAGAAAAGACGCAAAGCAGGCGGCAGAGCATTTTATAAATGTTTTTGGCGACGCCGAAACTATCGTTTGCCCCTCCGGATCATGCGTGAATATGGTCAGGAATCATTATCCGGAGCTTTTAAAAGATGACCGGAAATGGCTTCCACGTGCTTTAGAAACGGCAAAGAGAACATTTGAATTATCGGAATACCTGGTTGACGTACTCGGTATTGATGATCTTGGCGCAAGTTATGGGGGGAGGATAACCTACCATGATTCATGCCATCTGATGCGCGGAATAGGCGTGAAAGAACAGCCGAGAAAACTTATTAAGAAAATCAGGAACGCCGAATTTGTGGAGATGTATGATTCCGACAGATGCTGCGGATTCGGGGGGGCTTTTTCGGTAAAATATCCTGAAATATCAACCGCGATACTTGAAGATAAGATTAAAAATATAATCTCATCGAATGCCGATGTGGTTACGGGTTGCGATATGGGATGCCTTATGAACATTCAGGGTATCCTGAGCCGGAAGAGATTGTCGATTAAAACATTGCATATTGCGCAGCTTCTCGCAGGTGAGAGCATATAAAATGATCAGGATAAACACTGAAAATTACAGAGATGAAGCAATAAAGGGAATAAACGATCCTGTCCTGCAGAAAGCACTTGCAGATCTTCAGGTGCGTTTTGGCAGAGGTACGGCTGAAGCATACAGGAATCTTCCGGAAGGCCCCGGTCTTCGACGGAAGGCGCATGAAATAAGAATGAAGGCCGTTGAAAATCTGGATATTCTTTTAGAGCGTCTTTCTGAAAAAATTCGCGCAAGGGGAGGGCATGTTTTTTTCGCGGAAGATGCCGATGCTGCTGTTAAATACTGCCTTGAGACGGCCCGGAAGCATAATGTAAGGCTTGCGGTCAAGGGCAAATCGATGACTACGGAAGAGATAGGCTTAAATAACGCCTTTGCGGCTGCCGGTATAGAAATTGCCGAAACCGACCTCGGGGAATATATAATCCAGCTTGCAGGTGAACATCCATCCCATATCATTGCGCCTGCAATCCATAAAACAAGAAGTGAAATAGGACTTCTTTTCTCGGAAAAGCTGAAGATACCCTTTACGACCGATCCTGAGACTCTGACAAGGGCCGCAAGAAAAGCATTGCGCGAAAAGTTTCTCTCTGCAGGAATGGGTATTTCCGGATGTAATATCGCCTGCGCCGAAACAGGCCATATTACCGTTGTTTCAAACGAGGGCAACATCCGCATGTCAACTACTCTTCCTAAAGTTCATGTTGCCTTCATGGGAATGGAGAGGATAACGGCAAGGCTTTCCGATCATGATATCCTCTTCAGGCTTCTTTCAAGGGGTGCGGCCGTCCAGAAGATGGCGGGCTATGTCAGCTATATCGGAGGTCCCCGCCAGGCTGGCCATGCGGACGGCCCCGACGAATTCCATCTTGTAATAATAGACAACGGCCGGACAAAAATACTTGCGGACGAAGAATTCCGGGAGATGCTCTGCTGCATCCGGTGCGGAGCATGCCTCAACGTGTGCCCTGTTTACGGTAAGATCGGAGGGCATGCATACGGTTATGCCTATTCAGGTCCGGTCGGCGCCGTTGTGACTCCGCTTCTTGTCGGAATAAACAGAGCAAAAGACTTGTGCCTCGGAGAGACGCTGTGCGGAGCGTGCAAGGATGCATGCCCTGTCGATATAGACCTGCCAAGGATGCTTCTCCTGCTGAGATCAAAACTTGCCGACGGGGATTCAAAGTGGAATGCAGGAAGGGAAAATACCGGAGAGAAGATGCTGTACGGCATATGGTCGGAGATTGTTCAGAGACGGTGGGCTTATGATGCGATGCTCGGCCTTTCCAGAGAAGGGTCGAGACTATTTACCGGCAAAGATGGCATGATTTCAAGCCTTCCGTTTTTTCTGCAAGGCTGGACCGAAAGCCGTGACATGAAACCTCCGGCACGGAAAAGTTTCATGCGGCAATGGAAGAAGTTGGAAAAACAAAGAAGGGTTAAATGAACGATTACGGGCAGGCAAAATTTTTAAACAATATTAGAAAGGCTCTTCGTGTTGATTGTAAAAGAGTATGCCCGGATCTTTTTTGCCGGCAATCTGCCGAAGAATCGATGCTTACCATTGATAGAATCAGCAGCCGTCCGCATTCTTTACGGCTTCTGCTTCTCGAAAAAATGATTGAAGCGGCAAAACCCTTAAATCTTAATGTAATACCGGTTAAAACATTACCGGAGGCGGCGCAGGAGATAATAAAACTTGCCAGTGAAAAGAAGCCGGAATGGGGTGATGAAGAGAGTGTTGTCTTATGGAAGCATCCTCTCATCGAGGAAATGAATATCGTGGAGATCCTCCGGGAACGCAACATTGCTGTTATCTTTTCAAATCAGCCCGATACCGGGCAGACAGAAAGAGACAGGCTTGTAAAAGAATCGGCCGGTTCTTTCATAGGCATTACATCCGCTGACTACTGTATTGCAGAAACGGGGACACTTGTCCTGAAAACAGCGCCCGGCAATGAGCGTATTGTTTCACTTCTTCCGTCAATTCATGTGGCCGTCATAAAACTTGAGCAGCTCATTGCCGACTTTAAAGAGCTTTATACTCTTCTTGACAAGAATCTTGAAAATGACCCGGAATGGATAGAAAACGGCATGACATTTATTACCGGTCCGAGCAAAACAGCCGATATTGAGGCCACGATGGTTCACGGAGCCCACGGCCCACGCGAGTTGTATATTTATGTCGTTACAGGAACCTGCTGATATCTCTAATGCATTAGGTTGCCAAAAGAAATTCCCATATCTTCCTATCTACCGGTATCGGCAGACTTTAACAGGTTATATTCGGTTAACTACGCATAATAAGAGGATAAAGCGATTGACAATAAACCTTTGGCTGATATATTTTAAGTAAGCTTGTCCTATTTATTATAATGTAAACACCGATATTTCATGAAATGGACGAGGGCGACTACACGCTTTATCGGACAGGATGTGGACTATGCAAAACGAAATCCAAAAAGTTCTTGATCAGATGAAAAGCCGAATAGTAACCAAGTTTCACCCCCAACGCATTATCCTTTTTGGGTCATATGCGGACGGCAATCCCGGACCGGACAGCGACCTTGACTTGCTGATCGTCATGCAGGTGGATGGATCCACCAGACAGAAGGCAAATGAGATAGATCTGCTGATGGCAGACCGGATCATACCGATGGATTTTATCGTGTTGACACCTGAACAGTACGAACAACAGAAAGATATCATTGGTACAATGGTACGTATGGCCGACCGGGAAGGCAAGGTGATCTATGAACACGCCGCCTGAAATCATTGCCGAAGTTCATCGATGGGTTGAAAAGGGTGAAAATGATTTCCGCAATGCGGAGTATGTCCTGACTTTAGTGGAAAACTGCCCTTTCGACACCGTTTCTTACCACTGCCAACAATGTGCCGAAAAATATCTGAAGGCGGCTTTGATCTGCCAGAATGTGGAGTTCCCGAGGACCCACGACCTGGTAGTGCTTTTCAATTTGCTAAATAAATCGGAGCCTCTCACCCTTCGTATTGAGGATATTCAACCTCTCAATCGCTACTCCATAGAAGCGCGTTATCCCGGAAACTGGGAACCGATTGAGGAGAGCGAAGCCCGGGCCGCATTCGAGATGGTCAGGAAAATAAGGGATGTTGTTAGAGCACAGTTGTTTCCGGTATTGGCGGCAAAGTAGAAGGAATGTATCTGCTAATCCGACATAGTAAGAGCCGGTATTCAGATATGTCTATTTTGCCGGAAGAGTCAATGCGTAAGTTTCGCCTCTTTCAAGCCAGGCTTTAAGGTCCTTATCGGATTTGATGCCTTCAGCCTGTACAAGCACCCATCCTTTCATGATTCTGCCTGTTATATCGAAAACACCGGTATTAGGAAGAGAGAGCGTCTTGTTGTAATTTTCAGGCCCAACCCTCACAATCAGGTTATCCCCAAGTATTCCAAAGCCCATATTGCCTTGAAACAGAAAGCATATGCCTCCGAACATCTTCTTCCAGATGTATTCTTTGCCTTCGAGATGCTCATAAATTCTTTGGGCCAGACCTTCATCGTATGCCATTATTCAATTATCCTATCTTTTTCTATCAGTCTTTCTTCAATACAATAGTGTTACCCACAGCTATTTCATTTGTGCTTGACGTTATTTTTCCGTACGAAAATTCCTCTTGAATTTTATCGATTATAATTTCACCGGTTTTTATTTTCTCATGTCCTATCTTTTTCTTTGTCACGGGGTGTATCAGTGCCTCCCCCGTCTGGTAAACCTCAAAGAGCGAACCTTCGGCAATCATGTTTTTCCCGATATCTATGATCACCTTTTCACCGTCTTTTTTTATTATGTAGCCTTCCAGGGGAAAAATAGTTTTAATCTTCTCACCCATATCGATTACAGCTTTTGAAGCTGCTTCAATCAGGAGATCGCCCTTTTCAGCCTTTGTTGTGGCGGTGCCGACCGATTTTGAACTGTCGAAAATGTTGGGTAAACCAACAGATGACGGTGTGAAACTGGTGGAACTGCGGTCTGAGTCTCCTTTACCTTCTGCTCCGCCGATTGCTATGCCGGTTTCAAGGTCTATTATCCTGATCACCAATTCAACACTCGCTTTTTTTTTGCCGAAATCAATAATAAAGCTGCTTTGCGATTCTTCAGATGAGCAAAGTGTTATATTCCCGGCAATCAAATATTTTGCGCCGGTCAGTTTGCCGAATTTTATAGCGTTGTTCGTATCACTTAAGCCCGACATCTGAAATTTTGATTCTTTTAAAATATCTTCCATCCTATGACGTTCCACGATGCGAAAGTTTTTGTTTTTTGCAAGTTCTGTTATCAGCATTTCCGTCACAGCATTTCCAATTTTACATCCGGAATTTCCCGAAACATTTTTAAAAGGCAGAACAGCAATGTCTTTCCGTGGTGATGCAGATACCATCGTTGGTACTATGAATAAAGAGGCCAATAAGAATATGAGTAATATATGTGTATTCCTGCAAGTTAGAACCATAAAAAATATTCTCCTGAATCTCATTTTTCATTCTTCTGTGTATTCGTTCTGTATTACAACATAACTTCTTATTATAGCTTAATATACATGATAATTTTATTCAATTGCAATGTATATTTTTATGGCTTGAACCCTCGAATCCTCATAGGATCACCAACTGATTGGGAGATGATCCTTAAATGATAATTTTGTAATGTTGAAGTGTTACACCATATAACGCTTCAGTAATTCAAAAATTGCGTTTGTACCAAAGGCCATTGCTTCAACAGGAATCCGCTCATCGGCGGCATGAATGGTCTTGAAGAAATTGAATCCGGCCGGAAGCGCCATTGGCATGAATCCGTATGTTTGAATGCCCAGTCGCGAAAAAAAGCGGGCATCCGTAATTCCCGGTAGTATCAATGGCACGGATATTCCTTCAGGATCCGCATCATGCAGAATATCCGATAGTGTGTCAAACATGCCCATATCAGAACCGGCAGGAGAAGGATCATGTCTGAATATTTCAAACTCAACTTCGTTTCCTATGATCTGGCGCAGTTCAGCCATCATATCTTCGGGGCCGAAACCCGGCAGAAGGCGACCATCCAGCTCGACTGTAATCTCACCGGGAATTACGTTAACTTTATTTCCGCCACGGACTATTGTGGCGTTAACCGTATTGTGAAGCAGGGGTTCAAAATATTGCGCATTCTCGCCAAGCATTTTCAGGACGGTACCTGTCAAGGCGGGGATAAGCAGTTTGCGCAGAATCATGCCCTTGGGAAAAGAGAGATTTGATGAGATGGCTTCAATCATTCGGGATGTCACAGGTGTGATATGAACAGGAAGACGGTTTTTATCCAGTTGACTCAAAAAGCGCCCCAGTTTTGCCATTGAACCGCCTCTCATAGGCCGTGCTCCATGACCGCCCGGACCTCGAATAGTAGCTTTAAACCAGCAGGCTGCTTTTTCGGCAATTTGGATAGGGTAGAATTTTTCCCCACCGATGTACATCGAATAGCCGCCGAATTCACCAATCGCATACCTGATACTTTCAAATTGCTCAGGATGATTATCAACAAGATATCTTGCGCCGAAATCGCCGCCTGCTTCCTCATCCGACAGAATTACAAGTAAAATATCACCATGAGGGATTACAGCCTCCGCCTTGGCACGAATAAGTGCGGCCACCATCATGGCTACTCCGCATTTCATGTCCAGAGCGCCACGGCCCCATATAAAGCCGTCAACTTCTTTTGCCTCAAAAGGCGGGTGAACCCAGTTCTGGCCGGTTGTGGTTACAACATCAATATGTCCGTAAAGCAGGAGCGGGGGGGCGTTGCCCTGTCCCTTTAAGCGGGTAATCAGGTTGGGTCGGTTAGGGTCTTTGGCTAAAATGTGAGTTTCAAAACCGGCTCTTTTAAGAAGGTCATTAATATAGTTGATGCACTCGGCTTCGTTGCCGGGTGGATTGGTAGTGTCAAACCGTATAAGATTTTTCAGCAATTCCGCCGGGTGTTTATAAATGGCAAAGTTTCCTGCATCATAGCTTCTGGATTCTTTCAACATGATTAATTCTCCTTCCTGGCGCGGTATTTTAAGATGTTAAAATATATCCTCTTCCTGCCATAAATTACAAGATTTCTCTGATAAGGGTGGAAATCAAATTATTAAATCGGTCGGTTAAATTGTCAGGAAAACCGGCCAATTCAATATATGCTACCAGCTGGTTCGCAGACGTCTATTGACTTTTGAGGCGAAATCCTGAAAAATATAAAATTATTACCGTACTGATCTGTGCCTGTTTCAGTGGGAACTAACTTTCCTTAATAAACGGAGGTCCAATATGGATAAAAGATTCGAAGAGATCATAGATCTGGCGATACAAAGAGAGGAAGAGGCATACAGCTTTTATATGAATATCTGTGACATAGTAAAAGATTCAGGCGTGAAATATGCCCTTGAATTGATCGCGGGAGAAGAGAAAAAACACAAGGCCTTTCTCGTCAGTTATCGCGAAGGAAAATATGGTTCAGATTCATTGAGGATGAGTGACGTAATAGATTATAAAATAGCCGAGTATCTTGATGAACCAGAAATATCCAAAGATACAACTGCCCAGGATATTTATTTGATTGCTTCTCACCGCGAAGCCGGATCATATCAATTTTATAAAAAACTTGCAGGTTTTCACTTTGATGGCGAAATTGCGGCCATGTTACTGAAAATGGCCAATGAAGAATTGAAGCATAAAGAGAAGATGGAATATTTATATACCAACACCGCATTTACTCAAACATCAGGTGGATGACGATAATTTCTCAGCTTTTAGATCCGCCCGGGGATGGACATCTTTATAAATGAAATAAATGAATTCTCTTTGCGTTGCCGGACTATTCATAATGACAACTTTCCTGTGCCACTCATAAGTTTGGAATAAATCTTGCGAAACTATTTCAGTTTAACGCTGGTTGCTGTGGCTCAGAGCAGCTGCTGGTTGAGATGAAACAATAAACTTCAGAAACGCGGAATGCACTCAAATAAAGATAGATTCAAACCGTCGGCGACAAAGCATATGCTCTTTTTGCTTGCAGGAGCGATGTGGGTTGCAGCCGGTATTATGCTGTGTTTTATGGCGTTCAAATGGCTTATGGCATATGAAGGAAACAGTGCTTTGCTCTTTGCAGGCACAGGATTATCATTCTCTTTGATTATCCACCATTTCGGATTTTTGAGGGTGGTCGATAAAAATCTTGGGCGAATTATGCAAATGGAAGAGAAACCTTGCCTGTTTTCATTTATATCTTGGAAAAGCTACCTGGTTTTACTTGTTATGGTTTCAGTGGGCATTGCCCTGAGACACTCTCAAATACCAAAAGAATATTTATCTGTTCTCTACCTCGGTATAGGAGCGGC
Organism: Desulfobacteraceae bacterium; assembly: GCA_011391695.1. GTDB lineage: Bacteria > Desulfobacterota > Desulfobacteria > Desulfobacterales > RPRI01 > RPRI01. The sequence continues at coordinate 10,739 of JAABQB010000057.1, forward strand.
TTTAATTCTTTCGAGCATACGTTACCTCAGGCGTCTTTTATGAATTCCGAAAAGGAAATGGACAAAAAAGCTCCCGGCGGGGTTTATCTTTGCCAGGTTAATGAAAACATATCATGTGGCGCATGCTGCGGACTGTATAATGTCCAGGATTTATCGCGCGAAAAACTATATGATATGCTCCTCCGCAGAACCGATGATTTTTCGAAGGTTCCGCGGGAAGCAGATGCAATTACAAACTTTGGAGAAGAAGTTTTATACAAAGACAACAATAAACGACCCTACGATGAATTTTACCACTGCCCGTATATAGGACTGATTGGGAAAGAGGAGCTACGTGCGGGATGTCTTCTTCATCCTCTGGCCGACGGAAACAACGGAATAGATTACAGCGGGCTCAGTTACTACGGCAGCATGACCTGCCATATCTATTTTTGTCCGTCTTACACTAAGCTTCCTGAAAACTATAAACGGATTATCCGCGAAGCGGCTGATGACTGGTACTCTTACGGGCTCATCATCACTGAAATCGTTCTCATAAATGCTTTTTTTTCAGAAATTGAGAATCGCCTTCAACGCAAAATAGACGAAACAGATATTCATATGAATCAGGACTTGATCGGGATTATCAAAGAATTTATCGGTTTTAAGACTTTCTGGCCATTCAGGCCGTCTTCTGATACTGCTGCCAATTATTTTTTCAAAGATAAGCTCTATGAAAGAAAGCCGGTTGATTATTCAGGAATAAATCGTGACAGACCCGTTTCCCGTTATGATTTGATATTCAGAGAGTTTGGATCAAGCTTTAAATCGGTTGAAGAGTTGAGGAATGCAGAAAGCATTATGGATGGCCTTTTTAATAGAGCAGGGAGCTTAAAGATATGAGTATCGCACAGACAAAAGAACTTATGGATGTTACCATGGGACTTGGTAAGGCGGATCTTGTTGTATATAATGGTACTCTCCTTAACGTTTACACCGGTGAATTTATAGAAAAGTGTTCGGTTTCCGTAAAAGGTGAAAAGATAGCCTACGTTGGGGGAAAACCGGAAGATACAATCGGGGAGAAAACTGTTGTGATAGATGCAGGCGGCAAAACAATTATTCCCGGACTTATTGACGGGCACGCGCATCTTGCCTGGCTTTATTCTGTTTCAGAATTTCTGAAGTATGTCATACCGGGAGGCACTACCACGATTATAACCGAATCAATGGAGATATATCCCGTCATGGGATATGAAGGGGTTTTGGATTTTCTCGATTCTTTGCGTGATCAGCCTGTAAAAATATTTGCGACTGCTCCTGCCATGGTATCAATAAGCAGTCTGGCACGTGGGGTTCCAAAGAAAACAATAAAAAAGCTTCTTGCAAGAAAGGACATTCTGGGACTGGGCGAAACTTACTGGCAGGCTCTTTTGCAGAACCCTGACTATCTGCTCTCTTCTTTTGAGGAAACACTTGCCGCAGGGAAAAAGCTGGAAGGACATTCTGCGGGGGCAAGCGAAAAAAAGCTTGCGGCATACGTAGCTTCAGGCATTTCTTCATGCCATGAACCGATAAACGCAAAGGAAGTAATTGAAAGATTAAGGCTCGGCCTTTGCGTTATGATAAGGGAGGGGAGCATAAGAAGGGATCTTGAAAAAATCTCAAAGATAAAAGACCTGGGTTTAAATCTAAGAAGGCTTGCGCTTGTAACAGACGGGATTACTCCAAAAGATCTCGTTGAAAAAGGCTACATGGAATTTATCGTCCAGAAAGCCATAGATTGCGGATTTGATCCGGTCACTTCGGTTCAGATGGCGACTTTGAATGTTGCGGAGCATTTTTCGCTCGATAATATGATTGGTGGTATTGCTCCCGGCAAATATGCAGATATTCTAATAATTCCAAATCCTTTAACAATTAAAGCCGAGTATGTGATAAGCAAAGGAAAAGTTATTGCTGAAAAGGGAAAACTTCTTGTATCACCAAGAGAGCACAGCTTCTCAGCGGCAAGCAGGAACAGTATAAAGCTCTCCGGCAGATTACAGCCCTCTGACTTTGAAATAAAATATGTGAGCGGTGAATCACAGGCAAATGTTAGGGTAATCGACCAGATAACCGATCTTGTAACAAAAGAGGTCAAAATCGCACTTCCTGTTGTTGACGGGAAAATAAATCCCGATATCAGCCTTGATATTATTAAAGTTGCAGCCATAGACAGGAAGAATAGTCCAGGAAAAATCTTTACAGGCCTTTTAAAAGGTTTCGGTATGAAATCTGGCGCAATTGCTTCAAGCGCTGCATGGGATACTTCCGATATCATTGTCGCCGGCGCAAATGATGCTGATATGGCCTGCGCTGTTAACAGGATTAAAACCCTGCAGGGTGGATGTGTTGTATGCGACAGGGAAAAGATTTTAGCCGAGCTTCCACTCCCATTGTTCGGGATAATTTCTGATGCTCCGGTTGAAGTGCTTGCCAGACAGATTGAAGAAGTAAACAAGGCGGCATCAAGCCTCGGCATTTTATTCCCAGATCCGATGCTGACTCTTATAGCTCTTACCGGGGCTGCAATTCCATATCTTCGGATTTGCGAAGAAGGACTTTTCAATCTTAAAGAAGGAAAGCCCAAGGGCCTCTATGTCAAATAGCCTTCGCCTGGGCTGCAATCAAACCATGTTGCGGTGCGGGCGCAGGCAGCCCCCACAGGAAGTATTTCAGATCATGCGGTCATCCGGCTTTTTTTCACAGATATATTGACAATAATCTTGAAATTATCAACCCGGGATTATCGCAGGTAAAACAGAAAATCGAATTCTTTCTGCTGTATTTATAGCTTTCTCTACTACACAACCAGTCGGAATCATAAATTATTGTTACTTTCTCCTGGCAATGATCACCTCTATCATGCCACAAACTACTCCTGAGATGTCTATATTCATGCACAACGCCTCATCAAAAAAGGCGTGCAGGAGAGGTCTGCCTGAATTGTACTCAAAAATGCCTTTTTGACGGGTGGCTCGACCAAACAGTGCGTTGATTTCTCAAAAGGGCTGGCATTGCTCAACATCTCTTACACAATGATCAGAAACGCATCAATATTATTATGGTCATATTCCCTTGACACACAATATTTATTTATATATTGGTATCGCTTAAAAATAATGCCTTATCAATACAATATATTAGGCTGTTGATTCAGGTTCTGAATTTCAATTGCAAACACAAGGAGAGAATGCCATGTTGAAAAGGTTAAGTGGATTGTGTCGGATATGCTCTGCCGGTCTTGCAGCGATTCTCGTTCTAACATTTGTCGGCGGATGTGGCCTTAGAGTTCGAACCGCCAATGTGCCTCCGAAATTCCTCGACTCAAAATCTAAAATCGGGATCGTATGGACCAGCAGCACCAAGGGTTGTGAGTTTTACCGTCAAGGCGGTGGACTCATCGGTCAAGCGTTGGCCAGGCAGGCAAATCAAGAGCTCATCGACAACCTATCCTCTTTCCCACTACATAATAAAATGACGGAATACTATACCGGACTTTTCTCTAACGAGTTTAATAAAATAGGGTTTACACCTGTTTCCGCCGAACCCCTTTATTATGTTACAAACTTCTTTAATAGAAAGACAGATGGAGGAGGGGCTGTAATAGGAGGAAAAGCGTTGGTGACGGGCTGGACCCAAATCTCGGAAAAAAAGCGCAAGGGTCGCAAGGGTAAGATTATTCCTGCTGATTTCGACGAATTTTCAAAAGAACAAGAGCTGTCCCATATTTTTGTGACAGATATATGCTCCTTTGGCATTCAGAAAGATTACGGGCCGATGGGCATTCCTGTTGGCGGGCACAACGTTCAGGTAATCCTGAAATGCTATCTGGCTGATGCAAAAACAGGAGCAATCATTTCTCAGCACCAGGTCGCCATCAAAGATCCAATTGAAGGAGAGGTCGATGCACCTCCTGACTTTCAGCTCGCCAATTCGGTCATTGATGCAGCATTGCAGAAAAGTATAGATCAAGTCTTTTTCTTTATGTTCAATCGCGCGCCCTGATGGTATGCATCAAAAGACTGGTGAACTTGCAATTGCGAGCCGTGGGAGAGAAATATAATGTCAAGGTGGGTTTT
>JAABQB010000058.1 GCA_011391695.1 Desulfobacteraceae bacterium
CCCCCTCATCCTAACCCTCTCCCGCAGGGGGAGAGGGGATTATTGAGACTTTTGCAATTGGCTCTATAGATTATAAAATTATGACTTTACAAACAGAGGCTGTTTTTATGAAAAAGATTAACATAGGTCTTCTGGGTTGCGGAACTGTCGGAACAGGGGTCGCGAAAATACTTATCGAGAAAAAAGATCTTATCAGCTCGAGAGTAGGGGCTGAACTCAACTTGAAGTATGTTGCCGATCTTGATGCAGCAAGGGACAGGGGAATCAGGTTTAATGAAGGAATATTAATAAAAGATCCATTTAAGGTTGTTGATGATCCAGAAACAGATATAATTCTTGAAATGATCGGTGGGGAAAATATTGCGAAGGATCTGATATTAAGGGCTATTGGCAATAAGAAGCAGATTGTCACGGCAAACAAGGCATTGCTCGCTTCTCACGGGAATGAAATATTCAGGGCTGCTGCTGCCGGAGGAGTTGACGTGGCCTACGAAGCAAGCGTTGGCGGCTGCATGCCGATAATTAAAACTTTGCGGGAGTCTCTTGCCGGGAACCAGGTTAAATCGATGGTGGGAATATTAAACGGCACATGCAATTACATACTGTCGAAGATAACGGATGACGGAAGCACCTTTGAAGCTGCGCTTTCTGAAGCACAGGCAAAGGGATATGCGGAAGCCGACCCGACCCTCGATGTTGAGGGATTCGATACAGCCCATAAACTGGCCATATTGACTTCCATTGCATATTGCATGGAGATCAATTTCAGAGATATTTATATAGAAGGCATTTCAAGGATTACGCCCCTTGATATCGAGTTCGCAGGCCAGTTCGGTTACAGGATCAAGCTTCTTGCAATAAGCAAGTTCAGGGGAAATTCTGTTGAGGCGAGGGTGCATCCGACCATGATTCCTTTTGAAAACATTCTTTCGAATGTTAATGGTTCCCTTAACGCGATCACCGTTTCAGGTGATGCAGCAGGAGATATACTTCTGTCCGGGCGCGGGGCAGGCATGATGCCGACGGCAAGCGCGGTTATCAGCGATACAGTTGATCTTGCCAGAAACATTATATCCGGTTCAGTCGGAAGAATTCCGCTTCTTTCCTGCCAGACACAGAATATCAGCAGGATTCCGGTTATGCCTGTAGATGAGATATCAACCCATTATTACTTCAGGTTCGCGGCCCTCGACCGCCCCAGAGTTCTTTCAAAAATCTCGGGGATTCTTGGCAATCACGGGATAAGCTTAAAATCGGTGCATCAGAAAGGGCGCAAGACAAACGGATCGGTGCCGCTCGTTATGCTTTCACACCTCTGCAGGGAGGAAAACGTGAAAAAGGCGCTTGATGAAATATCCCGGCTTGATGTCGTGAGCACAAAACCTGCATTGATAAGAATAGAGGATGATAATCAGGAGGATTAAAACAGGAAAGCAGTGACCAGTGATCAGTGGTCAGTAATCAGTGATCAGTTGGAAGGCATCAGTTCGAAGTTCGAAGTTCGATGTACGAAATACGATGTACGAAGTGCGGCTTTTATAATCAGAGACCATGTAGCAGGGTGATTTATGTATATTGTGTGCTGTGACCTGGAAGGTGTTTTTGTGCCGGAGATATGGATTAATGTCGCGGAGAAGACCGGAATTTCAGAATTGAGACTTACTACCCGCGATATATCCGATTATGATGTTCTGATGAAAAAGAGACTCAGGATACTTGACAGGGAAAATCTTAAAATATCCGATATCCAGAATGTCATTGCCGGGCTCTATCCCCTTGAAGGCGCGGTTCAGTTCCTTGACTGGCTGAGATCAACGGTACAGGTAATTATCGTATCAGATACATTTGTTCAGTTTGCGGGACCTCTGATGAAAAAACTGGGATGGCCGACACTTTTTTGCAATTCTCTTGATATTGGTCAAGACGGCAGGGTTGAAGGCTATAGCCTGCGCCAAAAGGACGGCAAGAAAAAAGCCGTAATTTCGTTAAAAAGCCTGAACTACAAGGTTATAGCCGTCGGGGATTCCTATAACGATATAACGATGCTCAAAGAGGCAGACAGGGGAATACTCTTCCGTCCTCCCGACAATGTTGTGAACGAGTTCCCGGAGCTTCCGGTGACATACAATTATGACGAGCTTAAAAGATTGATCATAGAAACCATGAACGGGGCTTGTTGATTACAGGGAACGAGGCCATGCTGAAGCACAGGACAACATACAGGGTGATTTACGGGGATACCGACAATATGGGCTATGCCTATAACGCAAACTACCTGCGCTGGTTTGAAATGGGTCGCGGCGAGATGTTCAGAAACCTCGGGCTTACTTATAAGATGATAGAATCGAAGGGTTTTTTCCTGCCGGTTTCCGAGGTTCTATGCAAATTCCTGTCTCCCGTAAAATATGATGATCTCCTGGTAATAGAGACAACGCTCGATACCGGCATTAAAGGCGGCATGAAATTTGACTACTCCATTTATGATGAAGATGAAAAACATATCCGTGCAAAAGGCTATTCCAAGCATGCTTTTGTTGATAAGAGCGGACGGGTTGTGCGCCCGCCCGGGTTTATAACCGATATCGTAAAAAAGAACAGCGGGTACTGAAATCGAATATGAATATAGATATTTCAAAGTTTAAAAACTGCATGGTTCTTGTAATAGGCGACCTGATGATCGATGAATATCTCTGGGGAGATGTCGATAGAATATCTCCGGAGGCACCGGTACAGGTCGTCGCGGTAAAGAAGGAAGAATTCACCCTTGGGGGTTCAGGCAATGTTGTGAACAACCTTGTCGCTCTCGGCGCCGGGGTTTTTGCCGCCGGGGTTATCGGGACCGGAAGAAGCGGAAACATGTTGATTAAAAGGCTTGCGTATTTGGGAGTGGATGCGGGAGGAGTTGTCCAGGAGCACGGGAGGCCTACTACCAGAAAAACGAGAATTATTGCGGCTCATCAGCATGTTTTAAGAATTGATCGTGAGACAAGAAAAGAAATTTCAGGTGAAACTCTTGATAAAATCACGCGTTTCATAGAGAAGATAATCCCTGAAGCGGATGTGGTGATCGTCTCTGATTACGGTAAGGGCCTTATTACGAAAACCCTGATGGCAAGAGTTGTTATATCGGCTAAAAAACACAGGAAGATAATCATGGCAGATCCCAAGGGTCTTGATTATTCGAAGTACTCCGGTGTCACGCTGATTACCCCGAACAGAAAAGAGGCCGCTCTTGCCGCAGGAGTGGAGATAACAAACGACGCATCCCTTATCAAGGCGGGAGTCAAAATTATCGGCATAGCAGGGATTGAAAAGCTCCTTGTTACCTGTGGTAAGGATGGAATGGTGCTTTTTGAAAGAGATAAAAAACCATATAAAATCAAAACCGAGGCGAGGCAGGTATTTGATGTTTCAGGGGCAGGGGATACGGTGATAGCGGTGATGGGACTTTGTGTCGCATCAGGCGCATCGTTCAGATCTGCGGCTTCTGTTGCCAATACCGCCGCGGGGATAGTAGTAGGAAAGGTCGGCACAGCCACGGTTTCTGAAAAAGAATTGACAGCCGCCTTGATGCCGCGCTCTTGAGATCCGGGAGCTTCACAAAATGAGATCTCTATATTCCTCGAGGCCATTTGAAGAACATCCAATTTTGTTCAAGTACAAGGAAGGCGAGAATTTTAACCACAGGAATACATTTAAGTATTTCGAGGATTGAAATTTGAGCCTGACGCAGTAATCGGGCAAAAGAGGGTGTTATGCAAAGGTCTCTCTGAATGCGGGAGATTTAATGCTCTACTTCAAAGAAAGTTCCGAAGGAATAATATTCAAGGTTCGTGTCCAACCACGATCATCAAAAAACATGGTTGCCGGACTTTTTGGTGACGCTCTTAAAATAAAGTTAACAGCACCCCCGGTAGAAGGTGCGGCAAACAGCATGTGCATCAAATACCTCTCGAAATGCCTTTCCGTCCCTCCATCCCTGCTCGAAATTGTTTCAGGCCAGGCAGGCAGGACGAAATATGTCCTGTTCCGGTTCGGGGATAAAACATCAGGGAATGAACCGGAAATCCTCAAGTCAAAAATAAGGTCCCTGGCGGCTTAACTATCGTCCATACGGAAACAAATTTGGACATATGTAAGTTTCCAATTCGGAAATAGGCAATTTGGGGCAAGCTCAAGGAAATCAAGGGAATGCGCGGAGACACACGCAATGTACGTCGCACAAGAAATCCAGCAGATTGACACAGAGATCGCACAAAAGGGCCATTTCCGGATGGAAACTAACTAAAATTTATTTTACGCTGAGCTTCCTTTTCTTTGGTATCCGGACGGCGCTGCAATTTCACAAGCCTTGGATCAACCGCCGCCCCGTCGGTTACTGCCAGTCCCTTTCTTTCAAACTGGCGCGTAATTTCTGAATAGATATGCTCCAGAGCTTTTTTTGCCAGCCTTTTCCTGAAGCGTGAAAAAGTCTGTTGTGCCGGAGAAGGGTCCGTAATCGGGATTCCAAGAAACTTCTTGAAGGAGATTCTGTCATTTATATGGCATTCAAGTTCGAAATCGGAATTGATTCTGAACCATTTCTGAAGAAGAATACATTTGAATAATAACAGGGGGGAATAGGCGCCGGCACCTTTTTTGCTCCTGCCGGTGTTGTAGTTGATTGCCAGCATTTGTTCAATCATATCCCAGTCAAGAGATCTGTCTATTTTCAAAAGACGTTCGAGGCTGCGGTTTTTGTTCATCGAGCTTTTTAATGTAAACTCGGCAAAGCTCAAATCCTTGCTTCTTTTTTTAAAACCCATATTATCCTCCTTATCCCTTCTCTTTGCTTCATATGGCTCAAATTAAATTATATGTCAAGATAATACAAGTATTTAAGATGTTTAATCGGTAAACGGAGAATGGAAGGATTCAAGTGGTAAAGTGGTCACGGATTCGTAGATTTAAGGAACTATCCTGGTTCTGATCCAAAATATTAAAATAATCAGCTTGACTTATCAGGGAGGATTGACTAATAATGCCACTCTCTAAAGCGAAACGAGAACTGAAAAACAAACATTGATGCGGGGTGGAGCAGTCTGGTAGCTCGTCGGGCTCATAACCCGAAGGTCATAGGTTCAAATCCTGTCCCCGCTACCAAATAAATCAAGGGGTTATGAATATTTACTTCATAACCCCTTGCTATGTTTGTACACATGTTGTGCATTAATATGTAATGAGTGTCCATCGTGAAAGAGCAACGCCTTATCAATCCAACATCAGGGGTTATCCTTCCGGTAGTACTAACTCTGCTGGTTCAGGCTTCAGTTTCAATGAGCACGGTAGCCGTTCCGGTATTTATGGCAGTGGCGGCCGGCGAATTAAATGTTCCTCCCAGCTATGTCGGCATCTTCATGTCCATGGTTTATTTGGGTGCGACAATCGTCGCACCTGTCAGTGGATATCTTATCAACCGGTTCGGGGCAATTGGAGTAAGCCAAATTTGTTTAGTCCTGTGTGCTCTGGGACTGGGGGCTTTTTCAATCCCGGTTGTATCCATTATGATCATTGGGGCATTGATAATGGGAATCGGTTACGGACCTGTGACACCGGCCAGTTCCCATTTGCTGGTCCGAACCACGCCTATTTCAATGATGTCCGTCGTCTTTTCTATTAAGCAGACCGGAGTTCCGATCGGCGGGGCCATGGCAGGTGCGATTGTCCCACATCTGGTTATTCTCTGGGGTTGGAAAATGTCAGCGATTCTGGTGGGAATATTGGGTTTAATTCTTGGCATTTTACTGCACCCTTATAGAAAAAAGTTCGATACGGAGCATTCCAGTCTATCCCGGCTTTCCTGGAAAAATGTAATTGAGTCGGTAAAAATAGCGGTTTTCCAACATGAATTGCGCTGTATTGTCATCGCTTCATTTTTCTTTTCCACGATGCAATTGAGTCTGGTTTCATTTATCGTTATTTATTTAATCGAAGACGTTAAGATGACGCTGATCCGCGCCGGGATTCTCCTGGCTACGGCTCAGGCAGCTGGAATAGTCGGGAGAATCATATGGGGTGCGTTGGTCGATCGGGGCGTGAAGCCCCGTCTCATGCTTGGTATTTTAGGCATTGCCATGGCTGTAGGCGCGCTATCATTGGCAGCTTTCTCACCACAATGGCCCTTTTTTGCAATGTTGATCGTCTGCGCATTTTTCGGAGCCGCTGCAATCGGTTGGAATGGTGTCTATCTCGCTGAGGTAGCACGCGTTGCAACGCCTGAGTTTGCCGGGATGGCTACTGGCGGGTCACTTTTTTTTACATTTGCCGGCATCCTGCTCGGGCTTCCTGTTTTTTCTTTGATTGTTGAAAAAAGTGGCAGCTACCCGCTCGCATTCGGGATTATCGCGGTCGCAACATTTGTCTGTGGCATAGTTTTGTTGCTTTCTCATAATTCGCGCTTAAAAGAATTCCATTTATATTTTTGCTGATAATAAAGATTTTTTACATAAGACTTAAACAATAATTATTTGATTTTTATAAATAAATGGATTAGATAATTGACCATTATATTAACGGCGCTGTTGGGATAACAGTGGAATTACGTATTACATATATTAATTGTTAGGCGCATAAACCACAATGGATTTATTGGAAATGAAATGTTCGATGATAAGAGAAGCAAAAAAGTTTTGCTGATTGCCCATTGCATTCTGAATCAAAATGCCAAGATTAATCACTGCGCCCATTATCCAGGAGCAATAAGAGAAGTTGCCCAAATTCTAATAGATGCCGGAATCGGCATTCTGCAAATGCCCTGCCCTGAGCTTCTTTGTCTTGGGATAGATCGGCAAGTAAAGTCTGGACTTCACCCGACCGTCGAATCAGAAGATACAAGAGTAGCCCGGCGGATGAACGAAGATCAAGCTATAACTATTTGCCGTAAAATAGTAGACGATCTTGTTTATCAACTTGTCGAATATCGGAAAAACGAATTCAAACTTGTTGGCGTTATTGGTATCAATGGTTCTCCAACATGCGGTGTAGAAACAACATGGACCAATAATCAAGATACACAGGGTGCCGGGGTCTTCATACAAATATTAGATGAAGAATGTCGCAAGAGAGGTATTTCTCTTGCGATGCGAGGAATAAAGGCATATGAACCTCTGCGAGCAATCGCCACAGTGGTGAATTTGTTAGAGAACACATTAGTGTAACACATAGCTCATTCGCAAACCGCAAGTGCGCCTAACACAGGGTGCACCCGACTGGTGGAACTCGCCGCGTTTTCAGGCAGTTCGCGAGGCTTGTAGCTGGTTCCGGCAAAGTGGCGATCTCTCGTCCCGCCCATCAGCGGGTAACGCAAACCGTTGGCCAACCAAGAGAGGAATTCAGATACGTGACGGACAAGGTACTAATCAGAAGTGAAACGAGCGCAGATGTTGGTGCCATCACCGAGATCACAGTTGCTGCGTTCAAAACTCTGGGAATCAGCGATCATACGGAACAATTCATCATTGCCGCATTGCGTGCCGCAAAGGCGCTCACGGTCTCGCTCGTAGCTGAAATGGATGGGCGCTTAGTGGGACATATCGCATTCTCACCGGTGACAATTTCCGAAGGTTCCCCGAACTGGTACGGACTTGGACCTGTGTCGGTATTGCCGGAATGTCAGCGAAGGGGAATTGGCAGCGCTTTGATACATGAGGGGATATCACGTCTGAAGGACCTCGGTGCTCGGGGATGTTGCCTCGTGGGACATCCTGAGTACTACAGGCGCTTCGGGTTCCAGAACATCCGGGGGCTTGTCTGTGAAGGTGTTCCGCAAGAGGTATTCTTCGCTTTTTCATTTAACGGATACTTTCCGCAAGGCGATGTCATGTTTCATGAAGGATTCAAAGCAAATGGTCAACAAGAGGGTGCAGGCAACGCGCTACTTGTGCCCACCTGACCCGCTTGTGATGGATCTTTTCACATCTGCTTTTATCACCAGCCCTCGGAGGAATATGAGAACACCCTTTATTCCTTCTCCTGTCTCTTTATCCACTGCTTCATATCCTTAAGCAGGCTCATTTTGAAATCTTCCGGTGCCATGATTAGAATATTCGGTATCCATGACTTCAGCAAACCACTGATAGCCTCATACTGGCCAACCTTGCAGGAAACAATCAGCGATCCATCCGGCCTTTCCTCTTTAATCTCCTGTTCCGGAAGCATCTTCCGGCGTTTGAAATAGTTGCTGCACGAGCCATCCACCATAACGGTGACTTCGATGTTGTTCTCTTCTGTGAACCAGATGTTGGCACTGCCTTTTAGAAGCGTGTCAATTTTCTCGGGAACAGCCCTGAACCCGGTTTTTAATAATTATTTAGAATATATGAGACAACAGTTCTAATTAATTGAAATCGTTACGCCGATATTGCCTGTATGGAAACGCTGTGCATATCGGGTATGCTTGAGTACTCCGGGAGATTTTGGGGGACGCTTTAAACTTTTAAATTTGCCGTCAAGAATCAATCATTTATTCGCCTTTGCGTGTTTAAAGCCACGTATCACCTCTTTTCCGGTTTTTGCTCCCGACTTGTTGGTTTTGGAATATTCTCAAAAGCAAAACGAGCAGCTCGCAAGGGCAGAAATCCCCAGACCGGCGCAGAAATTAAAATTAAGGCAAGCACTGTTGTAAAATTTAAAGCAGGGAAAAAGTTGAAAGAGGCTGTGTAGATCAGAAAACAATTTATTCGCCAAAAAACCGCAACTTTTAAGGGAAATATCTATTGCTTTTCAATAGTGGGCCGTTGCAAATAACGGCTGAACTTTGCGGCGCGGCTTTTTGCATCCGCACCAGTGAAAGGTTATGCCGCTTTTTGAATTTCTTTTGATTCGTATTCAGGAAACATAATTATAGCAGGATGTACATTAAATGCCTTGGCAAGTTGCTCTGCCCTTTTTTTACCGATTTCTAATTTATCGTTTTCAAGCATACTGATATTTTTTGCATTGATAGAGCAATATTTTGATAATTCCTCTTGAGTCCATCCTTTTAATTCGCGCAACATTTTAATTACTTCTCCGGTAGTTAAAATCGTATGCTGTTTTGCCGGTTTAAAATTCGAATTATTAATTTTCATTATTTTAACTCTCTAATATTTATGCGGTGTTATATCAATCACATAAACCAAGACTATATCTTTTTCGATAGAATAAACAACCCGATATTGAATATTAAGCCGCGATGATCTTTGTCCTTCAAACTCTCCCCTTAATTTTTCGTCATGAAAACCAGGAAAATCCAGCAATTTATCTGGCCCATGTCGAAAAACGATATCTTTCCAAAGTTCGTATTTTTTTACGACCTGTAACGGTAACTTTGCAATAACCTTATCTAACTTGTGATGTTCTCGTATGTGCCACATTATTATAATTGATAACTTATTATATATGATAAGTCAAGGCGTTTTTAGGGAGATTTTAGGTGACGTTCTAAACTTTTAATTTTTTCGTCAAGAATCAAACATTTATTCGCCTTTGCGGGTTTAAAGCCACGTATCACCTCTTTTCCGGTTTTTGAACCCGATTGAATCAGCCGCCTGAGATATATATTTAGGCAGAGGTTTATATACTACCTTGCCAGAACACGTTGGGGAAGTATCAAAGACGCCGGCAAAACCCAGTCGCAGGAACGCCATGTGCTGATTCAACAGGAAGGTCCGGTTGCTTCATAATAAAATGTTACCGAATGACAGGGAAGACAGACCTTTGTACACTCTCTTGAAGATTTCAACCTGTAAAGATAAAGAGCACGCTGTTATAAAGAACAATATTCCTGTCCCGATAGTGAGCAAAGGCTCTCCAGTGCATCAGATGCCCGGTAAGGCTTGACATGGAAGCCGAATAATGCAATTTATGCTGCAAGTCGTAAAAAGCAAATTCTTATTGGTCAATTTCGGGAACCATAATGGCTGAAAAAACCAAAACCGGACGGCGGCCTGTTAAAAAGGCCCGTGCCGACATTTTTAATGACATCAAGCGCCTGGCTGACCGTTTTCAGGATGCCATCTACCACTATGATCTGGAATCCCGGAATTTCCTTTTCTGCAACAAGGCCTTTATAGAAATTTTCCGCCTGCCCGTAAAGACGGGACGCCGGATTTCAGTCGATAAAGTGATGACGAGCATTCACCAGGATGACCGCGGCATCATGCTTCATGCCATCGGCAAATCGATAGAAGCCGGCCTGAGCAAGGGCGAGGCGCAGTACCGCGTGGCCTATCCCGATGGTACAATTCGCTGGCTCCAGGACCGCTGGATTGTCCTGCGCAACCGCAAAGACGGCCGGCCCCTGTCTCTTGAAGGGTTCATCCGTGACAACACCGAAATGCGGATCGCCGATACACAACTGATCCAGAGCCGGCAAAAGGCTTTGATCGGCAGCTTCATCGTCCAGGATGGAAAGTTCCGATATGTCAACCCCGAGTTTGTCCGGATCACCGGCTTCAGTGAAAAAGAACTGATGGGCACCGATCCCCTGGACCTCGTACACGAAGACTACCGCGACTACGTTCGCCAAAACGCCGTGTTAATGCTCAAAGGCCATAGCGACACACCATACGTGTTTTGCGTGAGGGACAAAAACGGACAGACACACTGGGTACTGGAAACCGTCACCTCGGTAGCACACGAGGGCCGGCGCGCGACCCTGAGCTATTTCATGGACATTTCCGAACTGCGGCGCATGCAGGGCAACCTGTCAGCTCTGGGCCTGATGATCGGCACTATCTCCCACAGTCTCAAGGGCTGTCTAACCGGTCTGGATGCCAGTTTATATCTCATCGAAACCGGCTTTTACCGCAACAAACCGGCCCGCATAGAGGAAGGTATCGATGTTACAAAACTGATGGTTGACCGGATCCGCAAGCTCGTGCTGGACATCCTCTACTACGCAAAGGAGAGGGACTTAGAGCTGGAAACTCTTGAAGTTTGGCGCTTTGCCAAAGATCTGGCCGAATCCATGGAGGCAAGAATCCGGGCTGCCAACATCACCTTTGAAACCGATTTTTCAAAAAATATTGGGCAATTCCGTATTGATGGCAATATCCTGCGGCCAGCCCTGATCAACATTCTGGAAAACGCCATGGATGCGTGCATAGAAGACCAGCGTTCTATGACCCACCGTATCCGGTTTTGCGCCAGCGGAGATGCCGATCAGGTCATCTTCGAGATTTCAGACAACGGTCCGGGAATGGACGATGACCAGATCCACCGAATCTTCCAGCTTTTCTACTCATCCAAGGGAACCAAGGGTACCGGCATAGGACTTTTTGTCACCCGCAAAGTAATCCGCCAGCACGGGGGGTGCATTACTGTGGAATCCAAACCAGGGCATGGAGCCCGCTTTGTTATCACCCTGCCGCGCCAGTTGGTCGCCGCGTCCGCTCCTTTAAAAGTTTAACAGACGGATCAGGCGCTAAGAAATGAAGAGATTTTTTATGCCATATAATCGTGCAGGGAATGATCTTAAAGAGAAAAATAATATGAAAATACTAATAACCGGATCGGAAGGTCAACTCGGGTGGGAGCTTTTAAGACAGGCTCCTTTTTTTAATATGGAAGCTGTCGGACTCGATCTTCCCTATCTTGATATAACGGTTGAACCAGGTGTAATCGAAGCATTTAAGGAACACAAACCGGATATTCTTATCAATGCCGCTGCTTATACAAATGTCGACAAGGCTGAAACTGATGAGAAGGCCTGTTTTGCTGTAAACGTAAACGGCCCCGAAAACCTGGCCGCAGCATGCAGAAATGCAGAAATTCCAATGATTCATATTTCAACCGATTATGTTTTCGATGGCACAAATAATATCCCGTATACTGAAAATGATCCGGTTGCGCCCGCCAGTGTTTACGGAAGAAGCAAAGCTGAAGGCGAAAATGGTGTCAGAAATATTTTAGAAAAGCATATAATATTAAGAACCTCATGGCTTTATGGTGTTCATGGACACAATTTCGTAAAGACTATCCTTAAGCTTGGAAAGGAAAAAGAAGTTATCGGAGTAGTTTCTGACCAGTTCGGTTCACCGACATCCGCCGCTGACCTTGCCGAAACCGTATTAATAATTGCCTCCCGCATTTTGACTTTTTACGAAGGCATTACATTCGGAACCTATAACTATTGCGGAGAAGGGATAACATCATGGCATGGATTTGCGGAAAAGATAATTGAGACTGCAAAGCAATACGCTCCTGTCGTAACAACACAAGTAAAGCCTCTGACTACCGAAGAGTATCCCACTAAAGTTAGAAGGCCGGCTTTCTCTGCCCTTGATTGCAGCCGTATTCAACAGAATTTCGGGATAATTCCAAAACCCTGGCAGAAAAGCCTTGAGGCCGTGATAGAGACAATTTATTCGTGCAAAAATTGAACAGAAAAATCGAGCTTCTTGCGCCTGCCGGCAATTTCGAAAAACTTGAAATCGCCATACACTACGGCGCCGATGCGGTTTATCTTGCCGGGAAAGATTATTCCTTAAGAAACTTATCGGAAAACTTCACGCTGGAAGAACTTGAAAGGGCTGTTCTGTTTGCGCGGAAATCAGGGGTAAAAGTATATGTAGCGTGCAATATATTTTCAAGAAACAGCGAGCAGGGGGCAATTTCAGATTACCTAAAGAATCTTGCCAAAATCTCGCCGGATGCCGTTATTATTGCTGATCCTGGTATATTGCTTGAAGCCCTGAAAGTGATGCCCGGTATGCCGATTCATCTCAGCACACAGGCAAATACCACGAACTATAAAGCTGCCCTTTTCTGGAAAAATCATGGAGTTTCGAGGATAAATGCGGCAAGAGAGCTTTCATTAAAAGAGATTGAAGAGATCGCCCTGCCCGGCAATGTTGAGGTAGAAGTATTTGTTCATGGCGCAATGTGCATCTCATACTCCGGACGCTGCCTTTTAAGTAATTTCATGGAAAACCGGGACAGCAACAGGGGTGAATGCTGTCAGCCATGCAGGTTCAGGTATTCGGTAGTTGAAGAGACAAGACCTGGTCGATACATGCCGGTAGTTGAAGATAACCGGGGAACTTATATCTTCAACTCAAAAGACCTCTGCATGATACAATTCATCCCTGAAATGATAAAGGCTGGCGTCTCCTCGCTGAAAATTGAAGGGCGCATGAAAGGCATAAACTACGTCGCTTCGGCTGTCAAAGTTTACAGGGAAGCTATAGACTCATATTATGAATCACCCGCGGAATACCCGGTAAAAGACGAATGGATCGAAGAGCTTTCAAGGATAAGCAACAGGGGTTACTGCACAGGGTTCTATTTCGGGAATACGGATGATACCGTTCCGAATTACATGGACATTAAACCTGCTACGGAAAGAACATTTATCGGGAAAGTTACTGGTGTTGAGGATGGGAACTTTGCGGTTCTTGTTGTCCGGAACAGGTTTTTTTTAAATGACCCGGTGGATATTCTCGGGAAAAAAGGGCCGGTTAAGAAAGATACCATAAAACGTATCCTGGATATCGAGGGAAATGAACTCAAGGCGGCAAGATCGGGGAGCACGGTGAAGGTGCTGCTTGAAAATGAATGTTCGACAAACGACCTTCTGCGAAAAATTGAGAGTTAAGGGAAAAAACATGAAAGGTTACGTTCAGGTTTACACCGGAGACGGTAAAGGTAAGACAACAGCGGCAATCGGCCTGTCAATAAGAGCTGCCGGAGCCGGCTTAAAAGTTTACATAGCCCAGTTCATCAAGATGGGGGATTACAGTGAAATCAGGGCGCTCAAAAAGTTTTCCGATTTGATAACCGTGGAACAATTCGGTCTTGGGCGGTTCATAAAGGGGAAGCCTTCCAAAGAAGATATCGATGCCGCGCAGGCAGGAATTGAAAAGGTTAAGTCTCTGATGGCCTCACGGGATTATGATATCATCATCCTTGAAGAGGCCAACGTGGCGGCGAAATGCGGACTTATATCCGTTAAGGATCTTCTTAATATGATTTCGTCAAAACCGGAAAATATGGAGCTTGTGATAACCGGCAGGGGCGCAGCTCAGGAGGTTATTGATCAGGCCGACCTTGTCACCGAGATGAAGGAGATAAAACATTATTTTAAAAAAGGGGTGCAGGCCAGAGAAGGAATAGAAAAATAGTTCATCAGCTATTTTGTAACGGCTATTGGGAAAGCACCTTTGCACCCCCTTGCCGGTCTGATAACCAGGGCTTCGGCCCGGCGATGTCCGGAGAAGGGATCTACTGCGTCACGGAGAAAAAAGAAAAAACTTTATGACATTATGCTATGGGAATACGGGGGATTTTTCTGCACCGAAAGACCGATTGGGAAAGGAACAGTATGCTGGAACTGATGAGAAAAAGAAGAAGTATTCGAAAATTCAAAAAGGAGCGAATTACCCAGACCACAATAAATGATTTGAAAGAAGCGGTATTGCGATCACCCTCGTCACGCGGAAATAGACCG
>JAABQB010000059.1 GCA_011391695.1 Desulfobacteraceae bacterium
AAATTCCTGCCGCAAGGCCGACAGGAGTTGCCATTCCAACTGCCAGCAGAACCAGCAGGCATGTCCCGGCCATTGCAGGAAAAAGCCCGGTCAAAACCTGTCTGCGAAAAAGAAGTGCGTCAACCGGGGATGTGTCTCCGAAAACCAGCGAAAGGCCGAGAGTCGGGACTCCTTTAACAAGCAGAAAGCCGACAATCACAAAAGCCGCAGATAAAAGCAGAAATCCGCTCAGCCATGCGAAACTTTTTATGAATATTTCAATAAAGCGCTCTTTCATCTGTTTTTCATACCCGCTCCGCCGATTATCCGTACAAGCAATATAAGAGCCGTGGTGAAAGCATAAAGCACAAGTCCTGCCGCAAAGATTGTCTTAAACTCGATGCTGTCAAAATCGGCTGCAATAACAAGCGCTATATGGGCGGTCAGCGTTCGTGCCGAATCAAAAATTGATCCTGGAACCGCCACGGCATTCCCGGCTAGCATAAGCGCAAGAAGCGTGTCTCCCATGGCTCTCCCGGCAGACAGAGTCAATCCGGCAAAAATTCCATGCCTGGAATAAGGGAGAATCACGTATATAAATTTCTGAACGGAACTTGCGCCCATGGCATCAGCCGCCGCGGAATATGATGCGGGAATACTCTCGAAGGTATCTGTAAAAAAGAGGATCATGGTCGGTGAAATAACTATTGAAAGCATCAGGGACGCCGAAAGGATGCTCATTCCAGAACCGGTTTCAAACGTTTCCCGGATAAACGGCACCAGCAGAAACACGCCGACAAATCCGTATATGACTGTCGGAATCCCGGTCAGCATCTGAACCGTTTTTTTGCAGAACTTTGCAAGTCCCGGCGGAGCAATCACCGATATTAAAACCGAAGTTCCGAGACTCAAGGGGAATGCCAAGCAGAGACTCAGAAAAACAATCGAAAGCGTTCCTGCAAGCATTGGATAAATGCCGAAAAGACCGTGGTCAGGATTCCACGGAGTCCTGAGCAGTGTAAAAAAAGAGCCTCCCCTGAACAGGGGAAAGCTGAAGAGCAGCATAAAGATCAGAATAAGCGCTGTAAGAGAAGCGCTTAAAAGCGCGGCTCCCAGAAAACCTGTCTCCGCAAATGTTGTTTTATTCATTATTTAATTGGTATAAAGCCATTCTCAGCCGCAATTTTTTGTCCCTCCGGGCTGAACAGAAAATCGATGAACTTTTTTACGAGTCCTTTCGGTTCCCCCTTCGTGTTGCTGAACAGGCCGCGGGCGATTTTGTATGATCCGTTTTTGACGTTGTCGATAGAAGGCACAACACCGTCAATTATGACAGGTGCCGTGCTGTTATCCATATGGCCCACCGATACATAGCCGATGCCGTATGGATCATTTGCAACCGCCGTTTTCATGGCTCCGTTTGAAACAACAACGTTTGCCTTGTCCGTGATTTCTCCTTTATCCAGAGCTTTTTCCCAGAAAACTTCCCGCGTGCCGCTTGAATTGTCGCGTGTATAAACATTTATTGACTTGTCAGAACCGCCAAGGACTTTCCAGTTGACGATTTTGCCGGCAAATATTTCAAGAAGCTGCGATTTGCTCAATGCTTTGACCTGGTTCTGCGGGTTAACAACCACTCCTACCCCGTCTGTTGCCCATTGAAATAATTTTAAACCGTATTTCTGAATTTCATCATCCGTAGGCTTGCGGCCGGAATTGCCTATATCGACAAGTCCTTCGCCCACCTGCTTGATGCCGACTCCGGAACCTCCGCCTGCTATGCTGATTCTAATATCCTGATTAACGTTCATGATCTGTCTGGCAGCATCTTTCATTACGGGAATGTGGGCAGTGCCTCCGGATATTTTGATATCTCCCTTTTCACCGGTAAATAGATCAAGTGAACCCGCCCGGACAACTGAAGCCGAAAATAAAAATAATAAAAACATAACCGCCACAAAAAACCTGCGCTGATTAATATCGCCTGCCATCTTTCCTCCTGTTCCTCAAAAAAAATTCAAAGTAATACGCCCGTTTTTCAAAGCGTAAGATAGCGACTATCATACAGCGAGAACAGGTGTCCAATTGATAATTATGATATCAGTCCTGTTGAAAATAGAAATAATCTATATTAGAGGAACGGGCAGGATGGAGGTGCGCGTAGCTTCCGGATGGAAAATATAATCTCTGAATGGTTTTCCCTGAATAAGGGTATTCGATTTATATTGATATGGATACCCCTTTTTGACATAGTTGCCGATATGAATAAGCGAAGGAGAAGAATTGCAAATGGCAGCGGATCAAAATTGATATGTCTTATGAGCAAAATGATTTTATGAAGGATCCGGGGGGCGACCAAAACACTGTTTTGCAAAAGGAAAATAATTCTGTTCCAGCAGCTTATTTCCTTCTTGTTCTGTCTGTTCTCTTCTGGTCAGGCAATTTCGTTGTAGCCCGGGGTATTCATGAAGTGTTGCAACCTGCTACTCTGGCTTTTCTAAGATGGGCTTTAGCTCTCGTTATCTTTCTGCCATTTACCTTTCGAAAACTCGTCCGGAACCGCAGGATTATCATTAAATATTGGAGTTGGATTGCTGTCTTTAGTCTGCTTTCTGTTGCGGGTTTCAGTATTCTCATCTATATGGCTCTTGACAGAACCACCGTGGTCAATACAGCGCTGGTAAATTCATTTTACCCGGTACTTATAGTTATTGGTTCATGGGTCGGTTTCAGTGACCGGATCACGCTCCGGCAATGTATCGGTGTGATTGCCTCATTTTCAGGCCTGATGTGGATTCTTTCAAAGGGGCAGTTCTCTGTTCTGCTGGAACTCCGTTTTGCGGAGGGTGACCTCTTGACGCTTGCAGCGGGAGCAAGCTGGGCGCTTTATTCGGTTTTGCTGCGCAAAAGGCCGCAGGAACTGGACCATTTTACATTTCTTGCTGCCATGATGGTTTTTGGCACATTTTGCCTGTTCCCAATATTCCTATGGGAAATCAGCAATACAGGGCTTCCGCGTTATTCGCCGCAAGCCCTCGGCGGAATTTTATACGTGGCAGTGTTTCCTTCCATACTCTCTTATCTGTGCTGGAACAAGGGAGTGGAGAAGGTTGGCGCCAACCGGGCAGGCATATTTGTTCATCTTATCCCGGTTTTCAGCATATTCATGGCTGTAATGCTGCTTGGCGAGCGACTACAGTATTTTCACATCCCGGGTATGGCGCTCATTTTTTCAGGCATATTTCTGACTACATTTGTCGGAGGAAGTTCTTGACGAAAAAAATGGTCTTTTCAGCAGGAATGATTTTCTATCAAGGCGTACCCGTTACTGACTGCTTTGAGTCCATCCGAATTGGTTACCGAAAAATGCAACTCTTTGCCATTCTCCCGGTCAAGTTTTTCAATCAATTGAATTCTTATTTGGGTGCCGGGGATTACCATGCCTGTAAACCGGCAGGAAAGGGATTTCAAGCAAAGCGGATTTTCAGAGGCTTCACGATTAATAAGTTCTTTTACTGCATAGGCGAGAGTCGCCGTTCCCTGTAAAATTATACCCGGCAAACCCACCATTTTTGCAAATTGCTTCGAGGTGTGTATAGGAAAATATATATTTGTGCATCCGTCATAAACAAATGAGCGCATCGGATCAACCGGAACAGCCGCTTCCCAGAGAAGCGCTCCTTTGCTCCCGCAAGCAGGTACGGACGGAAGGCTTTCACCGCCTCTGCCCGAATCAGTGCATTTTACATAGCGCAAAAGAGCCCCGATGTGTTCGGTAAAAACCGGCATTCCTGTCTTGTCGGACACATCGTAACGAATAACGATATGGGTTCCTGCCCTGTGAGGCATAACAGCCGCTATTTTGCCTTTTACGGTAAGAAGATCGCCAGGTTTAACCGGACGGTAAAATTCGATATGCTCGGTATAATGAACCTTTGTGGCAGAAATATCAGCAGGAAGAAGTCCGGGGCTTATAAATTCTTCCAGCTTTTCAGTTACCGGCCATGTGACTGCGACACAAAACATGGGGTGAGCAATAATGCCGTCCACGCGTTCATCGTCAAAATAGCAGGGGTTATTATCCCCGACCGCCGCGGCATAATTCATGGTTTCGCGCCAGTTGACTTCTTTGCGGTACTCTTTTAGCACTGATCCTGCGAGATTTGAAGATAGTTCCATTTATGGCAAAACCTTTGACAGCCCTTTTTCCCCGAATCTCATGGGGAAAAATATTGCGAACATTCCGATAACAACTACCATTGAAAAAGAGACAACTATCCATATCCACTGTAAAATTGTCATTGACCTTTCATGTAATGCGGCCATGAATATACTGTAAACCGGGCCTGCTTCAAGAACTATTACGGCCATTATATACCCCGCGCAGAGCATCATGAACATTAGACCTCCGAAACTGGTTACCGACTGGGCCGGATTTTCAGACTTAAAATCAGGATAAGCGGCTCCGAAGCCTATTCCTATTGAAACGATTCCCGGCACCACAAGAAATACGGTTATAAAGGAGAGAACCATCATGAAAGCTTCAACTTTTAAAATTATGTTCGTTGCGACTATAAGTATTTCAGAAAGAATAAGGAGCGGGAATAAGTATATAAAGAATTTAATCCAAAGGATAGTCCTGATTTTGACAGGGGAGGCTTTAACAAGCCAGAAGGCCTCTCTTTCGGAGCTGACAGCCGGATATGCAAACCGTCCGGCAATAGCCGTCAGAACGAAAAGGCAAAGACCCATGTTAAGAAAAGAAAGAAGATTCTGAAGGTATATCGTTTTTATAGGCGCTTTTTCCAGGGGAAGAACGCTGAAATTGTATATATATATTATGACAAGAGCGCCGATAAGCAATAGTTGTGACCATTGAGCCTGGTCCCTGAAAAAAGTTTTTATCTCTTTTACCACAAAAGCCCTGCTTGCGCCCGGAAGAAGTCCCGTGAAAGGAAAATCCGAATACTTATATTTGAATACCCTCGAAGATGCTGTCTGGGTTTTGGAAAATCCCTTGAAATAGATCATGTCGGCTATCAGTATGTTTATAAATAATATCACAGCGACAAAGCTCCATGAAATGGCCGAATGGAAAAGACTGCTTTGCATCGAGCCTGACAGAGATTCATTTATGCTGTCATATGCCCAGGTGCTTGGAAGAAGGGGAGATGACGGAGCTTTCAGAGTGTCCAGGTAAACAACAACTGTTGAAAAAACATCTGGATCAACGAGTTGTTCAGGTTTTAGCAGCCTGAAGACTAAAAACAGAGTCAGAAAGAGGGTAAATCCAAAAAACAGAAGAATGCTTTTCATGCGGCCGGCCGGAATGATAAAAACGGTAGCCATGACAAGAACCGAACTTATCCCGGATGATATAAATGAAAGGGACAAAAGCACAAGCGCCGTGTTAAGGTAGAAAAAAAAGCCTGCTTTGTTAATAATTCCCAGGGCAACGAACACCGGAAGGATGTATATGATAACCATCCATGAACTGTCCGCGGTACTCTCAATCCATCTTGCGGCAAAAATTCTGTTCCCGGAAACGGGCATGGAATGGACCAGCTCGAGATCTCTTGAAAGATATAGTTTTGAGAGTGAAGTAAGAATGCTGCTGAATATAAGAAGGGAAAAAGAAGTAAGAACGAGCATGGATAAAAGTTTAAAAATAAGAATATCTCCAAGTCCTTCTATCCTGCGGAAGTATTTAAGGGTTCTATATGAAATTATGAATATGCCTATCCAGAAAAAAAGGCCCGCTGCTCCCATAACAAGATTGCGGGAAAAGTCTTTTTTTGAATTTGCTGAAAGGAGCGGATTCTTAAAAGATAAAAATCTCGGGCGCAGCAGGATTAAAACATCTTTTATAAATTCAGGCATATCCATACCCTTTGTTAATTCGCTACAGATCTTTGGCGAACATTCATGAAATCCGCACAGCCCAAAATTCCGCCGTTCGTACATCGTACTTCGAAATTCGATGTACTATATTCGATATTCTGCCCCCTGACCCCTTTGCGGCTATGTTGTCAGTTTGATAAACACATCTTCAAAGTCTGCATCCACGAGGTCAGTTTTTCCCCTCAACTCGGATGGGGTACCCGATGCTATTAATATTCCTTTGTTTATTATGCCTATCCGGTCACACACATCTTCCGCGACTTTCAGGGTGTGGGTTGACATGAATATGGTCATTCCATTCTCTGCAAGTTGTTTAAAAAGAACCTTGACCATTTTTACGGCTACCGGATCAAGCCCGACCATGGGCTCGTCTACAATTATTGCTTCTGGGTCATGGAGAAGAGCCGCAGCCATTATCAGCCTCTGCTTCATGCCGTGAGAATATGATTCAATAAGTTCATCCGACCAGTCAAGAAGTGAAAACATGGCAAGTTGTTTTTCCGCTTTTTCCGTAAAGAGTTTGTCATCCACTTCGTAAAGGTTTGCAATAAATTTTAGGAACTCCCTGCCGGTGAGCTTTTCATAAAGGTAAGGCCTGTCCGGTATAAAGCCGATTTTTCTCTTTGCTTTTTCCGGTTCATCTTTAATATTTACGCCGCCGATTCTGATGGAACCCGAAGTCGGGTCCATTATTCCTCCCATCATCTTTATGGTGGTTGTTTTCCCGGCGCCATTCGGTCCTATGAATCCGAATATTTCACCTCTCGGAATTTCAAGGTTCAAATTGCTGACAGCCGTATAGTCGCCGTATTTTTTCGTCACATTTTCAAGGAGTATCATTTGTGTTCCATGACCTTAATCTTTAAATTTCCAATTATGCGCATTAGATCAAGCTGTTCTTTCTGATCACCTGTTGAAAATCGAATATGGGTCACATCGGCAGGTATCTGTCCGAAGAGAGAATCAACGGTAATCCACTTTCCGAGGTACAGGAGATTCCACGCATGGTAATAAAAACGTCCGTTCAGGTAAACAATCCCTGTCTCAATTTTTGCCGGTATTCCGGCAGCTCTTGCCAGAGCAGCCATCAGTACGGCATGTTCATTGCAGTCACCGACCCCGTTTTCAAGGGTTGAAACAGCATCCGGCAAAGAAATTACAGGCCTTTTTTTTATGTTTGAATTTATCCAGCTCATGATTTTTCTTGTCTTGATTAAAGGCGGATCAGAGGGATTCACCGTATTTAAGACGACACTTAAAATTCTCCTGTTATCAGACTGTATGAAAGGGGTAGGTTTAAGAAAAGCAGCCCATTTCATATCATTTTTATCCGGATTGCCGTGTTCCGGAAGGTCGATCAGAGATTCTTTTTTTATTTCAAGAACCCCGTTTTCAAAGGTCTGCCTTTCGCTGTTCATCTTCAAGGATTCCAATTCAACCCCTTCTATTTTAACTTTCATTAAAGAGAGCTTTTCCGGATTATCGATTATGGCATTTGAAGGAAGAGAAGCAATTTCTGTCAGATCGTTGCTTGCCTGCAAAGATAGTCCGCTTAATGCATCTTCGCGGGTAGTTTTTTCAAGACTGATTCCAAGAAGCCCTTTTTCCTTAAGAATTTCCCCGCTCTCTCCGATCCATAAATCCTGCCTTGTCCCTTTAAATGAAAGGAGCATTTTTACTGCTGTCTGCCTGGTTCCTCCTATGCTGATTTCCTCCTTTTCCCCGACTTTTAAAAGTACCGGTTCCTGGCTCATTGTAGCCGGATCAAAAATTTCAAAAGTAATAAGCTCTCCCTTCTCTAATCCTGCGGCAAGAGCCGCGTCAACAACACCGGCAATAATATACGGTTTTTTCTTTACAGGAATGTCTATTTTACGCGGTGTTCCGGAGTCCTCGGTATAGATGGAAAGTGTTTCTCCGTTTACTTTGCCATTTGCTTTAAATTCAAACCTTCCGGAGCTTATGCCGAAATCAAATGTCCTGAGCGTAAAATCTGAATTAAGACTTGCCTTTGTGTTAAGATTTATGTCCTGGATCATCCCCATTGTATTGATTTTCATAAAGACGGCCTCATGCAGATTATACCCGTCTTCCTTTTTTGAAAGAACCGAATGGGAAAAACCGATCTTCCTGCCCTGTTGAATAATATTCATCCAGGAGTCTCTTGCAGAAAGACCATGTACCGGATTAAAGGCATATTCAGGAATCTCTTTCCTGAAAAATCCGATGCGGACGGCCAGCAAAAAAGCAAAAAAGAGGCACAGGAACACGCCTGCAGCAAGGAATGATTTGTTTTTATAGAGAGACATTATTTACCGTCAGTTTTCGGATGAATGTCGGTTAATGATCCTTAAATCTCAAATCGGTTCGCATATGACCTTTTGCGATCGCATTATTTATTTCTAATTTACGAATATTAGACGTCATACGTATTAAGTCAAGTGTTTGATAAAAACGAAATAAAATATTGACAAGCTGGACAAAGATCCATTATTATAAGTTAACGTTAACTAACATTGCCGAGTCTTTTTTTGTCAAACCACGAAAGGATTATATTCATGTCTGAAGAACAAACAAACGGGGAGTCTGGTTCACAGAGCAGAACAGGGAAATACGTACGCTGGTTTTTTATCGGCGTGACCATGATTGCCATTATTTATACGGTTATAATGGCAACCATGAAAAAATTCGGGGGAGCTTGATTCTCTCCACCTTACTTATAAAACGTCAATTCCGGATCACCATCTTGCGGAAAACATTCCACAGCGCATCGTACCTTTCCGTCAGATCGAAGCTGTAATTGCTCAAAGCCCATGTATTGACAAGCCCCTGGATCATTACAAATAAAAGAAGCGCTGTTGCTTCGGGATCGATGTCTTCCCTTATCACGCCTGCTTTAATGCCGTTATCCAGTAAGCCACGGAACCGCTGGAGGTAATTTTGTATATCATCATATACCTGTTTGTTTAACCTCTTGTCTCCAAAACTGATAATCTCGGCAATAACCTGAAATGAAACTCCACGCTTCTGTTCAATTTTAGAAAGATGGTTTCTTAGTATCCCGCCGATATTATCCGGAGATGAAAGCTCGCTAAGAGACGCAGAATCAATATCCTGAACAAGGCCTTCTGTAATATGACTTGCAAGAAAGGATAGTATCTCTTTCTTGTTGCGAAAGTGACGGTATATGGCGGCTTCGGATATTTTTACCTCCTTTGCCATGTTTTTTACCGTAACATGCTCACTGCCTTTTTTGTATATAAGTTTTCTTGCAGCTTCTATTATCTCCCTTTTCCTTATTTCCGTGCTTTTGCGTGCCTGGGGCATTTTAATTTTTCTCCATCTGATGCAGATAAACAATATCCTCTGTCTTCGGGGCTGTTATCCGGAAAAACCAAGCTCTCAGATCAATTTATTGCCTAACCGGCCAAATCAATACTTTTGTACGGGTATCATGGAAAATATATTCATGTCCAGAACAAATCGCTTCATACTTTCTGTGCATTCTTATATATAGATCATCAGAATCAAACCGGTTTTTTCATATACTTTTGCAATTGGCTCTTTCATCATTCCATAACAAAAGAGTCATATCAGCGATCGTTTTCTGCTGCATACCGGTAAGAGGACAAAACGGAGAGTTATCAAAGGTGGTATTTCTGTTCTCAACAATCAGCAATTTCGCGTCTCGGCTTAACGTGTGCGTGTGCCAGGCTGACTTTTTAACGTTATAAACCTTAAACGGCTGCATGTTCTCCGCAAAAATATCCGTAACTATCTCATCTCCTTCACCTATAAAGAGTAAGCAGCGTCCGCTGAGCAAAACGAATACCTCATCGGTCTCGTTGTGTCGTTGCATGGTTTTAATGTTGACGGGCAAAAGATCGTTGCTGAAGTTTAAGACGGCAACCCGCCACGTGTCGTAATCAACAACTGGAGAGTACCCCTCTTTGTTGTAATCCCGCACTTCCAGCAGTTTTTCGCTAACGGTAAAGCTCATGGTTTATTCCTCTTTTTCTTAAGCCAGGCTGATACAACATCTTCATGCTGGCGCGCATATTTCTGGTTCATTAGAATATCGGTATCAAACCAATCAAGAGCGGCGTACCAAGGAGGAATGCCGATTTTGAAATCTTCGCTGAGGACGAGATCGTAAAAAAACAGAACGTCAAAATGCATTTCGCCGGGAGCGGCGGACGGTTCGTAGAAAAAAGTCTGTACAAGGGGTTCCGAATACGAAAGCCCTTCCGGAAGTAACAGGATCTCTCTCCCTATCCTACGTGCGGCATCCGAAGGGTCTTCTCCGAATTTCAGGTGACTTGCGGGCAGAGTAAAGCCGTGCATGTTATTCTTTACACGCTTTTCATCCATTCCGGCGATCTTTTCCCAGGCCGGATGCTCTTTGTATTTTCCGAGAAGAACCCTGTTTCCCCTGATGACAAAAAGAAAAACGCAGAGGCACATTCCTCCCGGCGGAACGGTTGTATATCCTTTTGGCGGAGCATACGTTGCCAGCCATAAAAAGGTATCGTCACGATCTTTTTTTTCAGAGCACATATTTTTTCTCCCTGCCTTGTAGTTTATTTATGAAAACAGCCTCTTTTTTAGTCTTGCAATATTAACCCAAATCAATTAATGAATATACATCTTTTTTTAAAGTCTTATCAATAAGTGGTTCCACAGACAATAAACCTCCATTTTTACCACATAATGCAGGGAGAGACGGGCATGAGCCTGAGGTCGAAAAAAATAATTTTTGCGATTATTTTGCTGGGAGCGGCGGGCGGCCTTTTCGTGAATTTCGGACCTCCCAAACTGATGGCCAGAACCGAGACTCCTGATTTTTGCGCCTCCTGCCATGTCATGGAGTCACAGTATGAAGCATGGTTTCATACGGGCGCCCACCGGAGCATCAGGTGTGTTGACTGCCATCTACCCCACGATAATATAGGCAAATATTACGCATGGAAATCGATCGACGGAATGAAAGATGTTTATGTATTTTATTCCGGAAGAGTGCCCGAAACTATTACACTGTCAAAGCATGGAGAGGAAACGGTTCAGGCCAACTGCGCCAGGTGCCACGCAACCGTCGTTGAAAAAATCGATCAGAGCCGAAATTGCTGGGAATGCCATCGGTGGCTTAAGCACAGCCTCGCGGGCGTTCGGCTGACCAATCAATAGGACACAAGGAGGGACAGATGATTTTTCCCGATAATAGAAAGCTGTTTTTCGTTTGTATTGCGATTACCTTTTTAATCGCTCTTTTGGGTTGTCAGCCGTCCAAGCCCGAACCGAGGCAGACAGTCGTGATTCCGGACAACGAGTTGAATCCGGAACTGTGGGGAAAAGCCTATAACGAGGAATACGAGCTCTGGAAAAAAACGGAGTCCCCTGTGGGTACACGTCTCAGCAAATACAAAACAGGCATGGACAGCAGCACAATATCAGTCGATAAGCTCTCAGAGTTTCCGTACATGGCCCTCCTGTTTAACGGCTGGGGGTTCGGAGTCGAATACAACGAACCGAGGGGACATGCCTATATGGTGCGTGATCAGCTCGAAATAGACTCTTCACGCTTAAAGGCAGGCGGAGTCTGCCTCAGCTGTAAAACACCGTATGCCCCCGGTTTGGAGAAGGAGATGGGCTCCGATTATTACAAGAAGCCATTCAGGGAAGTCCTTGAAAAGATTCCTGAAAAAGACAGAACTCTGGGTGTTGCCTGCGTGGACTGCCACAACAACAAAGACATGACGCTTAAGATTTCAAGAGGATTTACACTGGTAAAGGCTCTCCAGGGAATGGGAAAAGAGGTCGATACATTCACCCGGCAGGAACTGCGTTCGGTAGTCTGCGCCCAGTGCCATGTCACATACAACATTAATAAGGACGCCGAAGGAAAATCAGTCGGGCTCTTCTTTCCGTGGAAAAACAGCAAGTTTGGAGCAATTACGGTTGAGGATATAATCAAGACAATCCGCAGTGATGAAACGGTAAGAGAGTGGAAACAGAACGTCACCGGATTCAAATTGGGGTTTATCCGCCATCCGGAATTTGAATTTTTTTCCAACAACAGCTCTCATTTCAAGGCCGGGGCATCATGTGCTGACTGCCATATGCCTTATACCAAGGCTGGCGTATATAAAGTTTCCGATCACCGTGTGATGAGCCCGATCCAGAATGAAATGCGGGCATGCCAGCAATGTCACGCCGCAAATCCCGGATGGCTGAAAGAACGTGTGTTTGCAATTCAGGACCGGACGGTTTCCCTGATGATCCGCTCCGGATATGCCACAGCAACGGTTGCAAAGCTGTTTGAAATTACACACAAGGCGAGGGATGAAGGGAAACCCATAGACCAGGAACTTTATGAGAAAGCTAAAGATTATTATGAAGAGGCATTTTACCGCGGCCTTTTTATGGGAGCTGAAAACTCGATAGGATTTCATAATCCCACTGAAGGCATGCGAATTCTGGGAGATGCCGTTGCCTTTGCCACAAAAGCAGAGGCATTCCTGCGACAGCTTCTCACAAAGGCTGGCGTTGATGTTCCGGTAAAAGTTGATCTTGAGCTAATGAAATATGTCGACCAGAGGGGCGAGAAGAAAATCCGCTTCAATCCGTCCCTCGAGTTCAAGGATCCGATGGGGTTACAGGATCGATTCTGATGTTCGTACATAGAACTTCGTACATCGAACTTCGAACTTCGATATTCGATGTACGGTTTTCTATGCACTATCTTATCAGGGTATCGGCATCAACATATTCCATGCCGAAGGCCTCTGCAACACCCCTGAAGGTAATTTTACCGTTTACGATATTAAGCCCGTATTTGATCTCAACATTTTGACGTGATGCCTCTTTCCATCCCTTATTTGCAATCTGAACCGCGTACGGCAAAGTGGCATTGGTCAGCGCCATAGTTGAGGTTTTGGCAACCGCTCCCGGCATGTTTGCCACACAATAAACCACAACACCATCCTGGTTGAATGTCGGATCGGAATGCTTGGTGGGCCTTGAGCACTCGAAGCAACCGCCCTGGTCGATGGCAACGTCAACCAGCACAGCGCCTTTCTTCATTTCCCTTATCATATCATTGGTCACCAGCCGCGGGGCTTTGGCGCCGGGAATAAGTACAGCGCCGATCACAAGATCTGCCTCTCTGAGAAGTTTCCGGATCGTGGCAGGGGTGGACATGAGCGTAAAACAATTTGCCGGCATGACATCGTTCAAGTACCGGAGACGATCCAGATTCATGTCGAGAATATAGACCTTGGCGCCAAGACCGCAGGCCATCTTGGCCGCATTTGTACCCACAACGCCGCCGCCGATGACAACGACCGTGGCCGGATCAACACCGGGAACTCCGCCTAGGAGAACTCCCTGGCCTCCATGGTGCATTTCAAGATACTTTGCGCCCTCCTGAATCGCCATGCGTCCTGCCACCTCGCTCATGGGAGTAAGCAGCGGCAGGGAGCGGTCGGTTTTCTGTATTGTTTCATAGGCTATGCCGATGCATTCGCTTTTGAGCATCGCTTTTGTAAGGACTTCGTCTGCCGCCAGATGAAGGTACGTGAAAACAATCTGACTATTACGGATTAAACCATACTCGGAAGGCAGAGGTTCCTTGACATGCATTACCATTTCGGCCCGGTCGTAGATCTCTTTCGGGGTGTCGATCAGTTCCGCTCCGGCCGCAAGATACGCCTCGTCAGAAAAACCGCTCCCGATGCCGGCCTTTTTTTCGACAAGAACATTGTGTCCGTTCATCTTCATGACCTCGACACCTGCCGGAGTCATGCAGACCCTGTTCTCTTCCAGTTTGATTTCTTTTAGAATTCCTATTATCATTTTTTCTCCTTGATTCCACACAAGATTATTGGCATTCGCAAACAGATGCTCGGAATTTTTTCACTCGCCATATTTATGGCAGAGAAGCTCTCTTTTTTGTATCGTAATTCAGTCATTGATGTTATTTGCCACTCAAATGAGCGTACTTGGTCAGCAGGCGGAGAGGCATCTTAAGAGCATCGCGACGGAACGGTTCCGCCAGCACTTCCTCGCCCCCCTGAACCATGGCATTTATGACGCAGGGCTTCCCGGATGCGATAGCCTTTTTCATGACATCGCCCACCTGATCGGGGTGGTCGATCCGAAAACCGAGCGCTCCCATATCTTCGGCCAGCCTGGCATAGTCGGGGTTGGTCGGAAGGTTAGAGCCCACGAACCTGTTTCCGTAATAGTCGATCTGGTTTTTCTTTTCCGCGCCCCACTCGTAATTACAGGCGACGATTGCAATCACAGGAATATTCTCCCTAACTGCCGTCATAACCTCGGCAACTCCGCTTATACCATATGCTCCGTCTCCCTGGAACGCCATAACCGGCGCTTTGGGCTTGCCGAGTTTGCAGCCCAGCGCCGCGCCATATGCGAATCCGCAGTTTCCCCAGGAAAGGGCTGATATGTGCTGTCTTACGCCCTCAAACTTGAGATAAGCGTTTATCATTGAAGAA
>JAABQB010000005.1 GCA_011391695.1 Desulfobacteraceae bacterium
AAACAGCCAATTCAGCAGTCAGTCGTTCCTCAAGTTCCGTACCCCTCAGAGATAATGCGTTGAGTTTTTCCCGCAGAGCGATGTGACCCTGCTCCAGTTCATCAAAAAGCTTTTTGAATTCCGGATGGATGGCTGTGGTTATAGTTGGTAGGATTTTATTGTTATCTCTTTGATTTAGCATGGTTACAATCTGCTTACACTCGTGTATTGTCGAATAGCGATATCCTTCTGATTATCATTTTCATGCCAATTAAAGACCAATTTCAATGCAGGGTCTATATGCATATATAAGACACCAAGTCAATTATTTATAATAAACGACTTTATGTCCCTTACAAATATGTTTGTCATAGGCTATTTGAGAAAAAACTGGAGACAGATGATGACAGGCATAAAAAAGAAATTAGGGATGCGCTTGTTTCAATTGCGTAAAGATGCCGGGATAACTCAGGCGAAATTGGCGGCTGATACAAATCTCAGTATCGATTTGATCAGCCGCATAGAGAGAGGAGAAAGATCGCCATCCTTAGAAACTATAGAAAAGATTTCAAAAGCTCTGAATATCCGCCCGGCTGATTTGTTCAATTTTGACAACGAAGAAATCAAGCTACAAGCGGAGTGCCCATTTGAAGTTATGGAGCTGTGGAGACTTTTGAAGGAAGGCAAGCCTCATCACGTCAAAAAAATCTGTCAGATTGCCAAGATTGTTATAGGATGATTGCGGCCTGCATATAATGTGATCCCTCCCGTCAGAATCTTCTATACACCCGATAGTCTCAATATATTATCCCCTTGACGTATAAAATCCTTCCTCATATAGTTCCATCATGAAACAACACTCTTATAAAAGACCGTTTTATTGCGTTTTTGAAATTGATGATATTTAGCAAGCCTCTCGGGGCAGTTTATCAGAACATCATTCTCAAAAAATTCTATATTGTTTGACAAGTTAATTTTTATGATAATATAAAGATAACTGATATTTTTAAGCGGAAAACAAGCTGACCCAACTCAATATAAACTTAATAACGGATTGATATTATGCCAATATATGAATTTAAATGCTCGAAATGCTCTGAATTTTTTGAGCTGCTGTTAATGAATAGTAATGAAGAAGAAGAGCTTAAATGCCCAAAATGTGGAAGCGATGCTTTTGAGCGGGTTATCAGCACAACCAATTTTGCAATGGGTGGCAGTTCCGGCAATAAACCATCTGTTAACTCTCAGACCAGATCATGTTCGAGCGGTTCCTGCACGACCTATGATATACCCGGACATTCCAGATAGTTTCATTCTGTAAATAGCCCTTTTGTGCAATCTATTTTAAAATCTACAGGATTTTTACGAGTCCATCTCTCTCTCCAGACCATAAAAGCATAATAAATCTGGTTTGTTGACAATTATTCCTTCAGGCATTATTATTGTCAACGATATTAATAAGGATATCAATAAGGAACAGACATGAAACGGACTCATAACCAGGAAAAGAAACAATTCGAAAAACTTTTTAAGAAGGGTAATATCGATAACTTTGAAGACAGGTTCAAAGTCCTTGAGGCTTTTCTTCAAACAGAAAAGCACTTAACTTCTGCAGAGCTGACACAAATTCTGAATGATAACGGATATAATCTGGATAATGAGTTTGTAAGAGATACTTTGAAACTGATGTGCAACTTTGGTTTTGCACGGAAAAACAAATTTGATAATGGCGTGGTTCGTTATGAACACTGGCATCTGGGGCAGCACCACGATCATATGATATGTATAAAATGCAAGAAAATCGTTGAGTTTGAAGAAGATGCCATGGAAAATTTGCAGATCGATATCGCTTCAAAGCATGGGTTTCACCTGCTTCAGCATAAAATGGAACTATATGGAATTTGTTCCGAATGTTTGAAAGAAAGAGTGAGGCTTATGCCACTTTCAATGGCAAAGCAGGGCGAGCGGCTTGTTATCAGAGATATTATGGGCGGTTCCGGTGCCCGTATGCGCCTTTTAAGTATGGGAATCAGACCTGAAGACGAGATTGATGTTGTTACAAATTTCAGCAAGGGACAGGTTGTTATTGCCGTGCAATCAAGCAGATATGTAATCGGGCAGGGCCTTGCGCAAAAAATAATTGTTGAACCTGTTATTGAAGGCTGAGGAGCGTTATTCATGCTGCTGAGTGAATTGATGGAAGGTGAGACCGGGGTAATAGTACGGGTAGGCGGAAACGGCGCCTTACGCAGAAGAATTCTTGAAATGGGAATAGTGAAAGGCACCAAAATCTATATCGATAAGTACGCCCCGTTGAAAGATCCGTTAGAACTGATTGTAAAAAATTATCATATTTCTCTCCGGGTTGAAGAGGCAGCGCAAATAACAGTAGAAAAACAGCAGCAACAGGACTGAATTGCTCAATGTCTGAAAGAAAAGCCATAACTATTGCGCTTGCCGGCAATCCCAACTCAGGTAAAACAACCATTTTCAACAACTTAACCGGCACAAGGCAGAAGGTGGGAAACTGGCCGGGTGTCACCGTGGAAAAAAAAGAAGGGCTTATCCAGAAGTTTGGGTACGATCTTAAAATCGTAGATCTTCCCGGAACATACAGCCTAACCCCATATTCGATAGAAGAAATCGTAGCCAGAGACTTTGTGCTGGAAGAATACCCTGATGTTATCATTGATATTATAGACGCGTCCAACCTCGAAAGAAGCCTCTATCTTGCAACCCAGTTAAGGGAAATCGACAGCAAGGTGCTTTTTGCTCTTAACATGGCAGATCTTGCCAGTTCGCACGGAACTAAAATTGATGCCGAAAAACTTTCCGACCTTCTCGATGTGCCCGTTGCATTTACCGTGGGAAACAAGAATGTTGGAATGGATAACCTTTTGAAAGAAGCAATAAAACTTGCTGAATCGAATCCGGATAAAAGGGAAAACCGGAATGTGAAATACAGCAGGGATATCGAGAATGCTATTTCAAAAATTCAAGACCTTATTGAAGAAAAAGCAAAAGACCGGATTAACTACAAGAGCAGATGGACGGCAATAAAACTTCTTGAGGATGACAAGATTGTTAAAGAGCGCTTTGCCGAAAAAGCAGGAGCAGCCGGGGAAGAGATACTTGAAGAAACCGGAGTTCTTCGAAAATCCCTGTTGAATTCTTTTGATGAAGATCCTGAAATAGTGATGACTGATGACCGGTACGGGTTTATTGCCGGCATCATCAAGGAAATACAGACAACAACGATAAAACAGCGGGTGGACGTTTCTCGCAATATCGATCTTGTTTTGACCAACCGTTTCATAGGTTTTCCGATTTTCATTTTCTTCATATGGGCCATGTTCCAGATGACTTTTACTCTCGGGGCATACCCGATGGATTGGATTCATAGCGGTGTAAATCTAATTTCTTCATTTGCAGGTAGCATTGTTCCAGAAAGTCTTTTTAAAGATTTGCTGATAAATGGAATTATCGGGGGGGTCGGAAGCGTAATAGTTTTTCTGCCGAATATCCTGATTCTTTTCTTCTGTATCGCCCTGTTCGAAGATACCGGATACATGGCAAGAGCGGCTTTTATCATGGACAAGATCATGCACCTTATAGGGCTTCACGGAAAGTCGTTTATACCGATGCTGATGGGATTCGGATGTAATGTCCCGGCAATAATGGCAACAAGAACTTTAGAAAGCGAAAAAGACCGTATTCTTACAATCCTGATTACTCCTTTCATGTCTTGTTCCGCCAAGCTTCCGGTTTATATCGTGCTTGCCGGCACATTTTTTGCCGCAAAAGCGGGCAATGTAATTTTCTCCTTATACCTTCTCGGGATTATTCTTTCCATAATATCCGGCAGGCTTTTCCGTTCAACTCTTCTCAAAGGCATTGATGCTCCTTTTGTAATGGAACTGCCTCCATACCGGGTCCCGATGTTAAGAAGCTTGATGATTCATATGTGGGACCGGAGCAAGATGTTTTTAAGAAAAATGGGGGGTATAATACTGGTGGGTTCGGTTATCGTGTGGGCACTTTCGGCTTTTCCCCGGCATGTAGAATATTCCGCAGATTATTCATCTGAAATTAACCGGGCAAATGAATCATTCAATATAAAAATTGCCGCAGCCGATGAAAAAGATAAAGAGCCGTTAAAAAATGAAAGAATTGTTGCCATAACTGAAATAGAAAAATTAATGAGCGCGGAACAAACCGAAAAATCATACATGGGAAGAATAGGGAAAGGGATCTCTCCGTTTTTTGAACCGCTCGGTATCGACTGGCGGGGCAGCGTTTCGCTTTTAACCGGCTTTTTTGCCAAGGAAATAGTCGTAAGCACTTTAGGAGTGCTCTATTCAACCAAAAGCTCCGATGATAAAGACGCCTTAAAAAACGCACTGCGCTCCTCCGGCATGACTCCCCTTTCCGCTCTGTCCATGATGGTTTTTGTGCTTCTTTATCTGCCATGTCTGGCTACTATCGCAATGATAAGGAAGGAAACCGCCTCTTTCAAATGGACTGCTTTCAGCATAATATACAGCACATCGGTTGCATGGATTGCGTCTTTTTGCGTCTATCAGGGAGGAAAACTGCTCGGCTATTAATAATCAGGGGTTGGGGGTTAGGGGCCAGGGTTCAGGGCTCGGAAACTCCTGGGCAGAGCCCGGAAGCTTCGCTCCTGCAACGAGGAACCAACGAAGTGTTTCAACCTGCCTACATAGAAACCTATAAAAAAGGCCTGCTGAAGAAAAAGGCGGAACAGGCTCGAATAATTCTTGCCTCATGTGTCCTGTGCCCGAGGCAGTGCAAAGTTGACAGGCTTTCCGGCGAAACCGGAGTCTGTAAAACAGGTGCAAGGGCGATGGTGTCAAGTTACAATGCCCATTTTGGAGAAGAGGCTCCGCTTGTTGGAAAAAACGGTTCCGGTACAATATTTTTTACCCATTGCAATCTTCTTTGCGTGTTTTGTCAGAACTACGACATAAGCCATGAACGATGCGGCGAAGAGGTTTCGGACGAGCAACTGGCCGGCATAATGCTTGCCCTTCAAAAAGCGGGCTGCCACAATATCAATTTTGTCACTCCATCCCATGTTGTGCCGCAGATTCTTTCCGCCCTCGAGATAGCAGTTGAAAAAGACCTTCATATTCCCCTTGTTTACAATACAGGAGGTTATGACAGGGTTGAAACACTGAAAATTCTTGATGGCGTTATTGATATCTATATGCCCGATTTCAAGTTCTGGGATCCGTATATTGCTGATAAAGCGTGTGACGCAAGAGACTATCCGGAGTTTGCCCGAAATGCTCTGGCCGAGATGTTCAGGCAGGTTGGAGACCTTGTTGTGGACGAAAACGGAATTGCTCAGCGTGGCTTGCTGGTCCGGCATCTTGTAATGCCGAACGGGCATGCAGGAACAAGAGAAGTAATGCGGTTTATTGCAGATAAAATATCAAAAAACACCTATGTAAATATCATGTTTCAGTACAGACCCTGCGGAAAAGCTCATCAGTTCAGGGCATTTTCCTCAAGACCGTCCGATGAAGATTTTGACGAAGCGGTTAAAGCGGCAAAAGAAGAAGGAATAACCCGCATAGATAAACCAAAGCGGGTCTTTACTTTTCTATAACTGCCGCATTCGCTGTTTCGGTTCAAAAAAACCTTTATCCATACGCACATCAATATTATCTCTTGAACAAAATGGCATGCATGGTATAAAAAGGCATATTATCTGTGATTATATTTAGTTTCCATCCGGAAATGGCCCTTTTGTGCGATCTCGGTGTCAATCTGCGGGATTTCTTGTGCGACATACATCGCGTATGTCTCCGCGCAATCCCTTGATTTTCTTGAGCTTGCCCGAAATTGCCTATTTCCGAATCGGAAACTTGATTGTGTCTTATTTTTGTTTCCGGATGGACACTATTTATTAAAAAATGTGAACTCTTATCAAGCAAACAAATACCGGAGAAACAATGAAAACTGCATATCCAATACTTGATGCGGCGGATATAGAGCGCATCATTACCAGAATTACTCATGAAATTCTCGAGGTTCACAAGGGGGCTGACAATCTTTCTCTGATTGGAATTCAGACCCGCGGAGTTTTCCTTGCCAGACGAATACAGTCTTTAATAAAAAATATTGAAGGGGTTGAAATACCGACCGGCATAATCGACATTACCCTGTACAGGGATGACTGGACAAGGATAAGCCACCATCCCGTAGTTCAGGCAACCGATATTTTCTTTTCCATAGATGAAAAACAGCTTGTATTGGTTGATGATGTTCTGTTTACAGGAAGGACAATCAGGGCCGCTATGGATGCAATTATGGATTATGGAAGGCCTGACCGCATAGAGCTTGCGGTGCTTGTTGACAGAGGCCACAGGGAGCTTCCTATTCAGGCAAACTATGTCGGGAAACAGGTCACAACCCGGCGTCTTGAAACCGTTAACGTTCTGCTGTCCGAACATGACGGCACAGATGAAGTAGTCATAGAAAAAGGATAGTTCATGGGCTCAGATGACCATAAAAAAAATGCTCCTAAAAGAGTTAAAATAGGCGTTATTTCTGTTTCATCAACAAGGACGATATCAACAGATGAAAGCGGAAGCTGGATAAAAAAGAGTGTAATAAAGGAAGGTCATGAGGTAGTCTTCTATCAGGTGGTTCCTGATGACGTTTATAATATCACCGAGATTGTAAGGAGCGCTATTTATGAGCAGGCTCCCCATGTTCTCTTATTAACTGGAGGAACCGGGATAAGCAGCAAAGATGTCACAATTGAAGCTGTGCGTCCCTTGTTTGAAAAAGAACTTACTGCATTCGGTCCTCTTTTCACCCAGCTCAGTTTTGAAGAAATAGACTCAGCCGCCCTGCTGTCACGCGCTACAGCCGGGATTATAGGAAAAACAATCGTTTTTTGCATGCCGGGAAGTCTGAATGCCTGCAAACTAGCCTGCAAGGTTTTGATCTTTCCGGAACTGGGGCATCTTGCCAGGCATATCACAGAGGGATAAGTTTGTGATGGAGAATTCAGTGCTTACATCCCAATCCCCTTCCCCGGGGACTAATATTCTTATGTTTTGCGGCGACACGCAGGTTTTCACTCTAACGCTTTCTGCCATTATTAAAGGCAGCGCCTGGCTCCGGACAAATCTTGGCCGTGCAGGAACTTGCAGGAACGAAATCATAAGAGAAGTCCTTTATGATGAACCCCTTCTTGGGAGAGACTGGTTTGACATTCCCATGAAAAAGGTTGATGAACTGACCTATCGAATTACAATCCCTCTTTGCGAAGTCGGCCATTTTGAAGCCAAATGCTTCTTTTTAAAAGAAGGTGATGTAAACCCCTTCTGGCCATCCGGATCTAATACCATAATCAATGTTGAACCGTCCGATACCTGTTGTGCCAATATCATATACAATGCTTTCGTTCGACAGTTTGGACCCAATAAAGAAGGCAGGGGGCTTTCAAATCAGACAGAAGATAATTGGATACAAAACCTTGACGCAAAAGGGTATGCCGTAATTCCCCCATCAGGCACATTCCGCAATCTTATCCGGGAACTCGATTTTATTATAGGCAAACTGGGGTGCAGAATTATCCAGCTTCTTCCTGTCAACCCGACACCTACCACTTACGCCCGCATGGGCCGTTTTGGAAGTCCTTTTGCCGCCCTTGGCTTTACGGCCGTAGATCCGGCCCTTGCCGAATTCGACATGCGGGCCACACCTCTTGAGCAATTCATTGAACTCGTGGATGCCGTCCATGAACGGAGTGCAAAAATCTTCATAGATATCGCTATTAATCACACTGGCTGGGGGGCCACCCTGCATGAAACTCATCCCGAATGGCTGATTCGCGGTGAGGATGGGCGCATCAAAGTTCCGGGCGCCTGGGGTGTGAGCTGGGAAGACCTTACAATGCTGGACTATTCCAAGAAGGAACTGTGGAAATACATGGCCGATGTCTTTCTGACATGGTGCCGCAGAGGTGTTGACGGGTTCCGCTGTGACGCAGGTTATATGATTCCGCTGCCTGCATGGCGCTTCATAATTTCTTCCGTAAGGGAACTGTTTCCCGATACTCTTTTTCTATTAGAGGGCCTGGGAGGGAAAATATCGGTCACCCGCGACCTTTTGAATACAGGAAATTTCAACTGGGCTTATTCGGAACTGTTTCAAAACTATGATCGCGGTCAGATAGAAAATTATCTTCCCGGCGCAATTGATATTTCTGAAAAAGACGGTCTTCTTGTGAACTTTGCCGAAACACACGACAACAACAGGCTTGTTTCCCGCTCCAAAACCTACGCCCGGATGCGGACAGCCCTGTGTTCTCTCTTCTCCCTGGAAGGAGCATATGGTTTTGCTAACGGCGTGGAGTGGTTCGCCACCGAAAAAATAGATGTTCACGGAGCATCTTCTCTTAACTGGGGAGCGGAAGATAATCTTGTTGAATACATAAAACGTCTTTCAGATATTCTTAAGATTCATCCGGCATTTTTTGATAAAACGGTTTTAAACCTGATTCAGAAGGACCACGGCAATCATATGGTGCTCCTTCGCAACAATATCCCTACAGGAAAAAAACTTCTTATAGTTGCGAATCTTGACGATAAGAATAAAACCCTTGCTGCCTGGGATACTCCAACGGCCGGTTTTAAAGGGAAAACATATTTTGATCTTATCACCTCTGACAAAATCAAGGTTGAATCTTCAGGCGCCGGCAGTTCCTGTTTTCTTGATCCGGGTCAAGTTGTCTGCCTCACGACTGACGAAAAAGACCTTGATCTTATAAATACTAAACCCGTAAAGGGCTTCTTTCCGCCTGAAAAAGTTACGCGCCAAAAAATGAGGGCAAAAGCCCTCGATGTTTTCAGGTTATATAACGGAAACAATGATATAGGCGAATACGACCCCGACAAAGGGGCTGCATCCCTTGCAGATAGCCCTCTGGAGTTTTGCCGCAGCCGGAACCCGTTTGGCCATGAAACCCGCGTAATTGTCTGGAACTGGCCAATAGATCTCAAAAGAGAAGTGATGATACCTCCGAATCATTTTTTTATGATCCGCTCCAAAACACCTTTTTGCTCTCTTATTACAAACAGTGACCATGTTATGTCACGGGAAGAAAGTCTTCCATGTTCTGACGGCTCTTTTTTTGCTCTTTTTTCTTCGATACAAATACCTTCCGAACATCATCGCCTGACACTTAAACTGACAGTTTATGAATCGGGAGAGACTAAACATGCCGAAGCTTCTATTCTTTTTCTCACAGAAGCAAAGGATATCAGGATAAAACAGGCTTTCAATCGTCAGGAATTACTGAGAAATTCGATTTCTTTTCTTGATACAAACGGCCGTGGCGGAATGTTACATATTCCTGTCTCATGGGGAACACTTAACAGCAAATATGATGCTCTTCTTGCGGCAAATACAAACACTGAACACCCTGCGGACCGGCTCGTGACTTTATCAAGGTGCCGGGCATGGGTTGTTTTTCAGGGTTTTTCACAGGATGTCTGCCTTGACTGCCTTGATTCTTTTGTGTTTGATTACAAAGACGGCGGGCTCTGGCATTTTCATATACCAACCGGCCAGGGAGAACACATATTTCTTGATATAAAAATTGGAATGGTAAAAGATGAAAATGCGGTTTGCCTGCGCTTTAACCGGTTATCTTCCGGAAACAAAGACAGGAAAATGCCCGATAATAAGGAAATCAAGCTGATATTAAGGCCCGATATTGAATACCGCAGCTTTCATGAAACAACCAAAGCCTATCAGGGGCCGGAGCAATCCTGGCCGGGAGCTGTTTCTTTCAGATCAGACGGTTTTACATTTGCACCATCAGGTGAGCATAAACTTTCAGTCAATTTATCGAAAGGGTGCTTTGTTTCAGAACCCGAATGGAAATATATGATACACAGGCCTCTCGAAGAAGAACGGGGTCTTGATCCCAACTCGGATATCTTTAGCCCGGGTTATTTCTATACCTTTTTAAAAGGGGGAGAAGAAGCCTCCCTGTCTGCCTCTGTTCTTGATTTAACTGCAAACAATAAAGCCTGCCCGGCTTCTTCCGGTAAAAAAAGTTTATCCTCTGCCAAACAGGCTTCTTCGCTGACAATTGAAGAAGCATTAACAAAGGCCCTTGACCACTATATTGTCAAAAGAGGGGTTTACAAATCAATAATTGCCGGATATCCTTGGTTCCTCGACTGGGGGCGTGATTCCCTTATCTTTGTAAGAGGAATGATTGCCGCAGGAAAACTTAAGGAGGCGAAACTTATAATAAAACAGTTTCTCCGATTCGAAAAAGACGGAACAATCCCCAATATGATAGCCGGAAACGACGCGGCAAACAGAGACACGTCCGATGCCCCTTTGTGGCTTTTTCTGGCCTGCTCCGATTTAATCCTGGCCGAAGAAACAGATTCTTTTCTCGATCAGGAATTAAACGGCAGACTTATTCGTCAAACACTTATTTCATTGGCTGTCAGGCTGATAAAAGGCACGCCGAACGGAATACACATGGATGCCGGTTCCGGTCTTATTTTCAGTCCGGCGCATTTTTCGTGGATGGATACCAACTACCCGGCCTGCACGCCCCGCGAAGGGTATCCGGTTGAAATCCAGTCCCTCTGGTACAAAGCTCTTCTTTTTCTTTCTGAAATAGATAATACCGATTCGCAAAACAAATGGAAAAGTCTGGCATTAAAAGTACAAAACTCGGTTTCTTCCCTCTTTCCGGTTACAGCGGGTTATCTTTCAGACTGCCTGTATGCCCGTCCCGGAGTCCCTGCAATAAAAGCCGATCCGGACGATTCATTGAGACCGAATCAGCTTCTTGCAATAACTCTTGGCATAGTAACAGATTTACAACTTTGCAGAAGAATTCTTTCTTCATGTGAAGAACTGCTGGTTCCCGGCGCCATCAGAAGCCTTGCAAACAGGCCGGTTTCACGTCCTCTCGAAATTAAACATTATGGCGCCACTTTGAATGATCCTCTCAATCCTTATTGGGGAACTTATGCAGGAGATGAAGACACCAGGCGTAAACCGGCTTATCATAACGGCACAGCATGGACATGGCTTTTTCCCAGTTTTTGTGAGGCGTGGGTTGATGCTTATGGCGCTTATGGAAAAGATACCGCCCTTTCCCTGCTTTCCTCTGCCTCGGAGCTTATCAGCTACGGATGTACTGGTCATATCCCGGAAATTCTTGATGGTGACTACCCTCATAAATCAAGAGGCTGTGATGCTCAGGCCTGGGGAACAAGCGAGGCTTTACGGGTATGGATAAAACTTAATAAACCGGAATAATAATATCTCAATTTTATTTTCAAGGATCTTATAAAATGAAACACTTGCAACCATTTCAAGTATTTCCCACTATACCGGCTCCCCTCTCATTTCTGGATGAAATGTCCCGCAATTTGTGGTGGAGCTGGCACCATGACGCCAAGGAGCTTTACAGGAGGATAGATCCGAAACTATGGAGAGAGTCCGGGGAGAATCCCATTGTTTTTTCAACTTTGGTTTCTCCTTCCCGCTTAAAAGAACTTACCGTTGACGAGGGTTTTCTGGCTCACCAGAAGCGTGTCAAGGAGCTTTATGAAAGCAGTGTCTTTTCAAAACCAAAGCTTATCGATTCTCACTTTGAGCCTGACGGAACCATTGCATACGTTTCAATGGAATTCGGAATTCACGAAAGCCTTCCTCTCTTTGCAGGCGGTCTTGGTGTGCTTGCCGGAGACCATTTAAAAGCTTCCTCCGACCTCATGCTTCCGGTAACAGGAGTTAGCCTTCTTTACAGGCAGGGATATTTCAGGCAGTATCTTACCCTTGACGGGATGCAGCAGGAAGAATATCCCGAGACAGATCTTTACACTATTCCGATTGAAAGAGCCATTG
Organism: Desulfobacteraceae bacterium; assembly: GCA_011391695.1. Lineage (GTDB taxonomy): Bacteria > Desulfobacterota > Desulfobacteria > Desulfobacterales > RPRI01 > RPRI01. Next base: position 11,905 of record JAABQB010000005.1, read on the forward strand.
GTGCCAATGGAAAGGAATTATACATATCCATTGCCGGACCAGACGGGGAAATTCACGCGCAAGTCTGGAAAATAATGGTTGGACGAATCTCTCTCTTATTACTCGACACCAATTTACCCGAAAATTCTCCTGAGATAAGAGGAATTACAGCCAATTTATATCCTGCCGACCAGAACAAACGGTTGGCCCAGGAAGTGCTTCTTGGTATAGGAGGCATGCAGGCCCTTGCTTCTATGGGTATATTTCCATCCGTTATTCATATGAATGAGGGTCATTCGGCTTTTTCCAGTCTCGAGCGTCTTGCCCAGATCATTGCCCGCTTTAATACCGACTTGAAAACCGCCATGGAAATTGGCCCGCGCACATCAGTTTTTACAACACACACACCGGTTGTAGCAGGACATGATGTCTTTCCGGCAGACCTTGTAAAACCCTATATTGCCCCGTTGAAGGAGAAGCTGGGAATCAGCGAAAAAGAAATTTTGTCCTGGGGGCAGCCCTTTTGGAAAGATGCCGACGGTCAGTTTTCCATGTTCGTACTGGGTCTGAGAATGTCTCAGTTCTGCAATGGAGTTAGTCAGCTTCACGGATCTGTTGCCCGGAAGATGTGGGCGCATATCTGGCCGGACAGGCCTGTTGATGAAATACCTATAACACACGTAACCAACGGAGCGCATGTTCCTTCCTGGATTTCATATGAACTATCCCTTCTTTTTGACCGTTACCTTGGTCCCGGATGGAGCCAGCACCCATGGAATCCTTCTATCATGAACCGCATCGACGGGATCTATGATGAAGAACTATGGCGCATCCACGAAATGAACCGTTCAAGACTGATTCGAAGCTGTAGGGAAATCATGGTTAAGCAGTATGGACGGAGAAATACTCCAACAACGATTATGAGCGACATAGAATCTGTTCTGGACCAGGATGCCCTTACAATTGTCTTTGCGCGGCGATTTGCAACCTACAAAAGATCGCATCTTTTGTTTATGGATCCTGAACGGCTTGAATCACTTCTTACTTCTAAAACCCAACCGATCCAACTTGTTTTCGCAGGTAAAGCCCACCCAAAAGATCAGGAGGGAAAAGACCTTATTAAAAAAATCATTCTGTTTGCGAAAAGCTCGAGCATCCGCCACCGTTTGATTTTCCTCGAAGATTACGATATCAGTATTGCAAGAATTCTTGTTCAGGGTGCCGATGTCTGGCTTAACACCCCGAGACGTCCTTTTGAAGCCTGTGGCACATCCGGAATTAAAGCAGCTGTAAATGGGGCAATAAATGTAAGCATCTTAGATGGATGGTGGTGCGAAGGATACTCCGAGGAAAGAGGCTGGAAAATCGGCAAAGGTGAAGAGTTTTTTGATCCGGATTATCAGGATGCTATTGAAAGCCAGGCTTTGTACAATGTTCTTTCGGAAGAAGTAATCCCTTGCTTTTTCGACAGAAAAAATGGGGATGCTCCCCGATTATGGGTGGCTAAAATGAAAGCATCAATGAAAATGGCCATGCACCATTTCTGCAGCCATTTTATGGTTTCAAAATACAATAATCAGTTTTATGTACCATCCGGAAAACGACTGCGCGAACTCACAGCAGATAACCTTGCAGAAGCAAAGGCGCTGACGCTTCAGCGTGAGAGGATGCGTTCTCTCTGGAAACTTATAAAGCTGGATCCTCCTGTCAGAAAAACAACAGGGCCTTTCCGGGTTGGAGATACCTTTAATGTAACATCCGAGGTCTTTCTGGGGGAAATTAAACCGGAAGAGGTTGAAGTTCAGCTTTACTTCGGCAAGATGAAATCTGTCGATTCGCTTACAACGGGCAGTTATGTGTCAATGAAAGCGGAGCAGGATCTGGGCAATGGGCGGTATGTTTACGGATGTGATGTCGGATGCCACATTTCAGGAAGATTCGGTTTTACAGTCAGAGCAACACCAAATGGTGATGACTGGATTAAAAACACTCCTGAGCTGCTGACCTGGGCTTAAACCTTTTAAATACGACTACCCGGGTAAGAGAGGCCACAAATGACAAAAATTTCAAAAAAAAATCCCCGGATATTAATTGTAACTCCCGAGGTTACTTATCTTCCCGAGGGGATGGGCAACATTGCAAACCTTCTCACCGCAAAAGCCGGGGGACTTGCCGATGTTTCTGCTGCTTTGATAAGCGCCCTGTTTGATCAGGGAGCCGATATCCATGTAGCAATGCCTGACTACAGGGAGATATTCAGCGCCCAGCTCTCCCCGATTTATGGAAAAGAGCTGGATTTGATACGCAGCAAAATGCCTGATGAGAGGATTCACTTTGCGGAAGACCGGGTATTTTACTATCTGAACCACGTTTATTCCGACTACAGCTGGGAAAACCTCAAAATAGCTCTTTCATTCCAGCGGGAGGTTATAAACAACATTGTACCCCGCGTTAAACCGGATCTTATTCATTGTAATGACTGGATGACCGGCTTGATACCCGCAATGGCGAGAAGGCTTGGCATACCCTGTTTATTTACTATCCACAATATTCATACCAAAAAAACATCCCTCTCATACATTGAAGACACGGGTATTGATGCTGCCTCCTTCTGGCAAAACCTTTTCTATGAGCGCATGGCTTACGATTACCACGGAACCCGCGAATCAAATCCCATTGACCTGCTGACAAGCGCTGTCTTCGCTGCCCACTTTGTCAATACAGTGAGCCCCACCTTTCTTGCCGAAATAATAGAAGGAAAACAAGAGTTTATTGAGCCTCACCTTAAACAGGAATTATCCAACAAATGGCATTCCGGCTGTGCCGCAGGAATACTCAATGCGCCTGATCCGACATTCGATCCATCTTCCGACAATACCCTTGCCAGGAGATTTAATGAAAAAGATTACACTCAAGGAAAACTCGAAAACAAAAGGGCTCTTCAGAAAAGCCTGGGTCTGATACAGGACGATAACGCACCTCTTTTTTTCTGGCCGTCGAGGCTTGACACAATTCAGAAGGGTTCCCAGCTCCTTGCAGAAATTCTCTATAATGTGGTTTCTTCATACTGGAGCCAGAACCTCGAGATTGTTTTTGTGGCAAATGGAGAATTTCAGCAACATTTTAAAAACATCGTTGGCTATCATCATTTCCATAACCGCGTCGCTGTCTGTAATTTCGATGAAAACTTGGCACGCCTGGCATATGCCGCCTCGGACTTTATTCTTATGCCGTCGCGTTTTGAACCGTGCGGCCTGCCGCAGATGATTGCGCCTATATATGGCTGTTTGACTGTAGCTCACGACACCGGGGGGCTGCATGATACGGTAACGCATCTTGACGCTGAAAATAATACCGGAAATGGTTTTCTTTTTAAATTCTTTAATTCAGATGGGCTGCTATGGGCAATTGGCGAGGCAATGAATTTTTATAACATGCCTTTTAAGACTAAAGAAAAAAACATAAAAAGGATTATGAAACAAAGCATAGAGAGTTTCAACCACCCGGTTACCGCGCGGAAATATATAGATCTTTATGAAAAGATGCTGCAGCGTCCTCTGATTAATTCATTCGGATAATTTTTTTTGAAAGTAACTATGGAAATAAATGAAAAATTTTATGAAAAAGATCCGTTTCTCAATTCCTACAGGATCGATATAGAGCGCAGGATAAGCAATATTGTTAAAAGAGAGGCTGCTCTTACTTTAGGCACTAAAAGCCTTGCCGGTTTTGCTTGTGGCCACCATTATTTTGGCCTTCATTTTTTGGAAAATAAGTGGGTTTTCCGGGAATGGGCTCCGGGTGCTGATTCAATCTCTTTAATCGGAGATGTTACCGGATGGGAGGAAAAAAAAGAGTTTACATTAAAACGAATTAACGAAGAGGGTATTTGGGAAATTTGCCTCCCTGCCGAAACATTAAAACATGGTGATCTTTACAGGCTTCTCATACGATGGCCGGGAGGTGAAGGCGACCGCATACCTTCTTATGCCACCAGGGTGGTTCAGGACTCCCAAACATTGATTTTCAATGCCCAGGTCTGGTCTCCTCCTGTTCCTTACAAATGGAGCTGTAGCAATTTTACACGTCAAGAGGAACCTCCTCTTATCTACGAAGCGCATATCGGTATGGCTCAGGAAGAAGCTAAAACAGGTACTTACAGGGAATTCGCGGATAAAACTTTGCCCCGTATTATAGCCTCTGGCTATAATACGATTCAGCTTATGGCAATTCAGGAACACCCGTATTACGGCTCTTTCGGTTACCAGGTCTCCAGTTTTTTTGCCCCGTCCTCCCGTTTCGGGACTCCCGATGATTTGAAAGAGCTCATAGACAGGGCACATTCTGCCGGCCTTGCTGTTACTATGGACTTAATTCATTCCCATTCTGTTTGCAATGAAGTGGAAGGGTTAAGCCGTTTCGACGGCACCCTGCATCAGTATTTTCATTACGGGCCGCGCGGCATGCACACTGCCTGGAATTCCCGCTGTTTTGATTACGGAAAAAATCAGGTTCTACATTTTCTGCTTTCAAATTGCCAGTACTGGCTTGAAGAATATAAATTTGACGGTTTCCGGTTTGATGGTGTTACGAGCATGTTATATCTGCATCATGGCCTGGGGAAAAATTTCTCCTGCTACGACGATTACTTCAATCAGGCTGTCGATGAAGACTCTCTGACCTATCTTGCTCTTGCAAACAAACTGATTCACGAGATACGCCCTGACACATTAACAATAGCAGAAGATATAAGCGGAATGCCTGGGCTGGCCGTTTCTGTTTCAGAAGGCGGATTCGGGTTTGATTACCGTTTTTCAATGGGCATACCCGATTACTGGATCAGGCTTGTCAAAGATATGTATGATGAAGACTGGCCAACAGGCACCCTCTGGTACGAGCTTAACAGCAGGAGAGAGGATGAAAAGTCGATAAGCTATTCTGAATCGCACGATCAGGCTCTTGTCGGTGATCAGACCCTTATTTTCAGGATGATCGGTTCGGATATGTACTATCACATGAGCATGCACGACAAAAATTACCGTGTTGCCCGGGGGATTGCTCTGCACAAGCTAATACGTTTAATAACGCTGGCCACTGCGGGAAACGGTTACTTGAATTTCATCGGAAACGAGTTCGGACATCCTGAATGGATAGACTTTCCCAGACCCGGCAATAACTGGTCATACAATTACGCAAGACGCCAGTGGCATCTCGTGGACGATCCTTCCCTCAAATACCACCTTCTTGCAAAATTTGACCGGGATATGCTTTCTCTGGCAAAACGCTTTTATCTCCTGAATTCTCCGGCGCCTATGCTGCTATATGAAAATACAAATGATAAAATAATCGCCTTCAGAAGGGCCGGCCTGTTATTTGTATTCAACTTTCATCCCACGCGCTCCTTTACCGACTATTGCTTTGATGCGCCTCCCGGAACATATAAGATGATTTTTGACAGCGATGCCACGGAATATTGCGGTTATGGCCGCCTGAATCCCGACCAGGAACATTTCACCCTTTCTGACAAATCAAAGAATTCCCAGCGGCAGTTTATCTGCCTTTATCTTCCGACCCGCACAGGAATCGTATTACAATACACGGAATAGTTTGATTTGGTTACTGAAGCTCGTTATTTCGGTTCAATAACTGTTTTTGAACAATTGAAAATATTTCATGACTCTTTCGACGTAATCCTCGGTCTCTTTTATTGGAGGGATGCGGTTATAACGATCAACAACAGTGGGTCCGGCATTGTATGCGGCAAGGGCAAGATGAAGTTTTCCGTTGAATCGTTCCAGTAGTTCTCTGAAATATTGAGTTCCTGTCAGAATATTTTCTCTTGGATCAAAAGGATCTCTCATCCTGAAAGCTTTCGCGTTCTCCGGCATTATCTGCATTAATCCAAGAGCGCCTGCTCTCGAGACCGCTCTTGGATTAAAATTGGACTCCACTTTTATTACGGCTTTCAGGAGGGGAAAAGAAACTCCATGCTTTTGAGACGCCTCTGTTATCATTTCATCGTACACATTTGATGAATAACGGGAAAGAGATAAGGTTGGTCTTTGTCTTTGTTGGGTCATCTCTTTGATAAAGAGACTGTACTGATAAGACGAATCTGTCGGCACATTAGTAAAATGAATAACTCCGTTTTCATCGATGTACTTGTAAATATCGCCAACGGCAAAAGAAGAAACGAAGGATCCAAACACCAACAAAAAAGAAAAAATGCATGTCCGTGCCGCTTTCCATACAGTCTTTAGTATTGGGATCGGTGGAAAAAAATTATAATGCATTCTTTTCGATTCAGATTCCAAACAAACAATCCTTTTTTTTATCTATTCGTTTCCACCAAATTATATTAAATTATACATAACTTTTAAAATAATTCAAGAAAAAACAAATAAATAGGATTCAATATCAAACGGTGATTCCTTTTTTCTTGCGGAAGCATATAGATTTTCAACATCTGTTTTTTTGATGTTGCCAATGAAAAGCGCGAATGAATATGTAAATCAGTTATAAATTTCATGTTTGTTGCAAAATCTCTTGTTTATTTTTAATTAACAATATATATTTATCTTAATAACATTCTTATACAATATGTGGTATTTATTCATTCAAGACAAGGGTTTGTGGTGTTAAATAATTTATGGGTTTATTGTCATCTTCTGTATCGATAAACAGGTATTATGTCGAGGGTAAAATTGAAGAGCCTGTTCTTGAGGTTATAAAAAAGGGATTGATAAAATATCTCTTTAAGGAGACCGAAGATACTCCTGCAGATAAAAGCGTGGGGTGGACTTCTTTTAACAATCATTTTAGACCAGATTTTGAAGGTTCTTCTTTTGTTTTGTGCGACTTTTTTATTTTTTCATTAAGAATAGACAAAAAGAGCCTCTCATCAAAGATTATCAAAAAATTTTTGTATTTTGAAACATTAAAAAGGCTTACGGAAAGTGGGCGGAGTTACTTATCGTCAAATGAAAAAACAATGGTTAAAGAACATGTCCTGTCTATTCTTTTACTGCGTGTGCCTGCAACTCCAAATATTTATGACGTTGTCTGGAATTATGAAAATTCAATAGTTTCTTTTTTTTCAAACAACAAATCTGCAAACGAAGAATTTGAAACCCTTTTTCAAAAATCTTTTAAAAACCATTTAATTAAAATTTTTCCTTATTCAGAAGCCGATATTTTATCCGGCTTAAGTGATAAGGAGCGTGATGCTCTTTCGCTTTTATCATTAACTAAATTTATGGAATAACAATGCTTGATGCTTCAATATCTTATTATCGCTATGCTTTTTTGGGATGTGAATTTTTAACATGGGTTTGGTTTTTAATTTCCACCTCAAGTATAAATAATATTCTTAAAAAGGGGGACTCTCTTGAAATCGGGAAAAAAATAGTTCTTGAAAGAAAAGTCAATGATTCAATTGAAAAAATAACCATAAAAGGGAAAGATGCGGATCTTGAAGAAGGGATGGTTTCTCTTAAAAAGGGGGCTGTAGTTAAAGAAATAAATTTATTATATAGATCTGGTGAAAAAGAATGGTTTTTTACCATTACCGGAGAAAATTTAAATTTATCAAATATAAAAACCCCTGATGTAGGATTTATTGAAACAAAGAATGATGTCGAAGGGATCGCCATAGAAAAAATTTATCTTTTTAATGTAATTTGTTTTTTAATAGATGATTTATATAAAAATTTTATAAAAATAAGAGTCTCCAACAAATGGAAGCCCGTTGTTTCTGATATAAGAGAATGGATAAAGACATGATTGTTTGTATGTATACATTTTGTTTGTCTAAAAATTTTTGGTTATTAACAATTTTATTTATTTGCTTTATTAATCATCTATTATAGATATGATTCTATATTGAAATTACATCTTTTAGATTTAATTTTTTCTCATAAAATTAGTATGTTCAATATGTTGTTATATTTGTTGACAGGGTATAATATATATCATTTATTTATTAACTATTATAAAAGGAATGATGTATGAAACTTAAAATAAAAAAAAGTGACATTGTTGATGTTTTATCAAAAATCCAGGCAATAGCAGGAAGAAAAACAAACATAACCATTACAACTTCAGTACTTATAAGAACAAATAAAAATGGCATAAATATTATTTCAACCGATCTTGAAACAGGATTTGAAGGTTTTTATCCGGCTATGGTTGAAGAAGAAGGTGCTATTGCAATTAATGCAAGAAAACTTTTCGAAATAGTAAGAGATTTTCCTAATGATGAGATGTTTATTAATGAAATAGAAAACAACTGGATAGAAATTAGAGATAACGGAAAAGTTGAGTACAGGATGGTTGGAATGGATTCCAACGATTTTCCAAGTATTCCAAGCGTTGATGATATCGTCTATTTTGAAATAGATTCAGCGGCTTTTAAAAAGATGATAGAACAAACAGTTTTTATTTCAGGAGGTTCCGAAGAAAAAAGAGCTCATATCAACGGAACATATCTTGAAAAACTGGACAAAGAAGGTGAAAAAAAAATAATAAGACTTGTGTCTACAGATGGAAGTCGCCTTACAAAAGCTGATTTTGAGTGTGATAGTGATCTGAATTTACCGGTTGAAGCCGGAATAATAATTTCAAAAAAAGGCCTAAATGATGTCGGAAAATTTCTTGAACAGGAAGGAAAAATAAAAATCGGATATAATAAAAGCAATTTTGTTTTAAAAAAGGAAAATGAAACAATAATTATGCGACTTCTTGAAGGAACTTTTCCGGAATACAAAGATATAATAAACAGAAAAGAGGTTTTTTCAGTAAAGGTAGAAAAACTGTTATTTTTAATGTCATTGAAAAGAATGTCAATTATGACATCTGATAGTTATAAGGGAGTAATTTTCAGTTTTACGAAGGGAAAACTAACAGTTTCTTCCACAAATCCGGATCTTGGTGAATCAAAAGAAGAAATCAATGTGGAATTTGAGCGAGACCCTTTCCAAATAGCCTTTAACGCAAGATATTTTATAGAAACACTCAATGTTGTTGACGATGAAAAAGTGTGCATAAGACTTATTGACAGTGAGAGCCCATGCCTGATCGAGGGAGAAAAAAACAAAAATTTTCTTAGTGTTATTATGCCGATGAGAATATGAACGAAGAAAACAACAATAATACATATACAGCCGACAATATAAAAGTTCTTGAAGGTCTTGAAGCGGTTAGAAAAAGACCCTCAATGTATATAGGAAACATAGATATTCAGGGGCTTCATCACCTTGTTTATGAAGTTGTTGATAACAGCATTGATGAAGCAATGGCAGGATTCTGCGATTTTATCAGCATTACCATACATACAGATAACAGCGTCAGCGTGGAAGATAATGGCAGGGGTATTCCTGTGGGAATACATAAAACCGAAAATGTGCCTGCTGTTGAAGTTGTTATGACCAAACTGCACGCAGGCGGAAAATTCGATAATGATTCTTACAAGGTATCGGGAGGTCTTCATGGTGTAGGTGTTTCGGTTGTTAATGCTCTTTCAGAAAAGCTCGATCTGGAAATATATACAGAAGGAAAAATATACCACCAGATCTTTGAAAGAGGGAAAAAAGCGAGCGAGCTTACCATAACGGGGGAAACAAAGAAACGCGGAACAAAAATACATTTTAAACCCGATACAGAAATACTCACAACGGACAAGTTCGAATTAGAAATCCTTAAAAAAAGGCTAAGAGAGCTTGCTTTTTTAAACAGAGGACTCCGGATAAAAATAGAAGACGAACGCGCTGAAACAAAAAAAGAGTTTTATTATGAGGGCGGCATAACTTCTTTCGTGGAGTATCTCAATAAACACACCGCGCCGTTACATAAGCCCATTTATTTTGAGGGCATAAAAAATGAAGTTAATGTTGAGGTGGCAATCCAGTATAATGATACATTTACAGAAAAACTGTTTTCCTTTGCCAACAACATAAATACCATTGAAGGCGGATTTCATCTTGTTGGTTTTAAAACCGCCCTTACTCGAGTTATTAACCAGTACGCATCAAATGGAAATATATCGGCAAAAGACCTTAAAGACAAATTAAGTGGCGATGATGTTAGGGAGGGTTTGACCGGGATAATAAGCATAAAGTTGAAAAACCCGCAATTTGAAGGCCAGACAAAAACAAAACTCGGGAACAGCGAGATAAAGGGCCTCGTCGAATCGCTCGTAAACGAAAAACTGGGAATGTATTTTGAAGAAAATCCCGCGATCGCAAAAAAAATATTATCTAAAGCTATTGATGCTGCAAGAGTAAGATTTGCCGCAAGAAAAGCAAGAGACATAGCAAGGAGCAAGGGGTTGCTGGCAGATGCTTCTCTGCCGGGCAAGTTGGCGGAATGCCAGATTCAGGAACCGGCCCAGCGGGAAATATTCCTTGTGGAAGGAGATTCGGCAGGAGGCAGTGCCAAGCAGGGACGGGATAGAAAGTTTCAGGCAATTCTTCCTCTGAAGGGAAAAATATTAAATGTAGAGAAAGCAAGGTTCGATCAGATATTAAAAAGCGAGGAAATTAAAAACATTATTACTGTCCTTGGGACAGGGGTGGGGAGAGAAGAGTACAACATTGATAACATCAGGTATCATAAAGTTATTATTATGACGGATGCCGATGTAGATGGATCACATATCAGGACGCTCCTGCTCACGTTTTTTTACAGACAGATGCCGGAAGTTATAGAGAAGGGGTTTTTATATATAGCACAACCCCCGCTCCTTAGAATAGGGAAAGGGAAAAACGAAAAATATTTTAAAGATGAAGCAGCTTTAAACGACCACGCAATAAGACTTTTTTGCGAACGCAACAAAATCTTATTCGGTGAAAACAAGAATCCGTTACCGGAGCAGCGACTTTATCTTTTTATTACCAATTTATCAGAATATTCATCTGCTTTGGCCCGGCTTAACAGAAGTGGTTTAAAAAAGGGGTTGGCAGAAATCCTTCTGAAAAATGGAATGGAAGACAAAACCCTTCTCCAGGATATGGAAAAAATGTCCGGGATAAAGAAGATTCTTAACCAAAATCAATATAAACCTGGTGAAGTCCTATGGAATCCGGAAAGAAATGTATATGAACTTGTTGTTGAATATCCGGAAAACCCGGTTTCCGACGTCGTGAGCAGGAAGAGAATAAATAATGTTAAAATAGGTACCGGCTTGGTTTATTCTGAAGATTATCAGAAGTGCGTGATTTTGGGCCATCATATTTTTAAATATGATGAACCGCCGTTTTTTGTAATAAACACAGAAAATAAGGAATCCGGGGCGCAAGAGGTTAGAATCTCCAATAAAGAAGAGCTTCTACGATATGTTTTGGAAGAGAGCAAAAAGGGTTTGGTTGTTCAGCGATATAAGGGTCTTGGTGAAATGAACCCCGACCAGTTATGGGGAACAACCATGAATCCGGAACAAAGAACACTGTTGCAGGTAAAAGTGCAGGACTCTGTTGATACAAATGAAATTTTTACTATACTCATGGGCGATGAGGTTGAGCCAAGGCGTGATTTTATTGTAAACAACGCCCTCGATGTAAGAATGCTCGACATATAGCGGACATAATTTACGAGCGATGGTCATTCGATGTTAAATGTCGTTTCTATAGCCGCAAGAGATCTTCCGGATGCCTGGTTTCAATGTGTTTACCAGATAATTGACAACGGGCATAAATACGTAATCGAAAGGGGAAGTTTTAAGGGGCAGGAGAGGCTGGAATTTGATTATGTTACAGTTCACATAAAGCATCCCGGCGTACGCCCGCTTATCCCCGATATTCCACACGCTTTAAATATCCCCAATCCTGTTGCCGAAGGCTATCTTGAAGAGTATCTGCCATATTTGATGACCTCCGCAAAAAGACCAAACGAAGACTATACATACGGACAATATCTTGAAAGTCAGGTTGCCGAAGTTATAAGGATGTATAAAGAAGACGGGCATGGAACAAATCAGGCTTATATGACCGTTGGGGATCCTTCGACCCTGTATCTTGGTGATCCCCCGTGTCTGAGAGGCATTGACACAAGAATCAGGTATGGAAAACTCCACTTCATGGTTTATTTCAGATCCTGGGATTTATGGAACGGCTTTCCTGCAAACCTCGGGGCGATACAGCTTTTGAAAGAATACATGGCTCAGGAAATTGGAGTGGAAGATGGCGAGATTGTTGCGGCAAGCAAAGGCCTCCATCTGTATGACTATATATGGGAGCTTGCTAAACTAAGAACCATGAGAACTGACTGACCGGGCAACTTCCACACAAAAAATCAAAAGTCAATGCTTCCCGGAGTTCTGGGAAACGGTATTACATCCCGTATATTTTTGATGCCCGTTACAAGCATCAAAAGTCTTTCAAAACCGAGCCCGAAACCACTGTGAGGAACAGTGCCAAAACGTCGGGAATCAACATACCACCAGTAATCTTCCTTTGACAATTTGCACTCATCCATTCGTGATTCAAGCACGTCGAGACGCTCTTCACGCTGGCTGCCGCCTATAAGCTCTCCTATTCCGGGTACAAGAATATCCATGGCGGCAACAGTTTTGTCGTCATCATTTACTCTCATGTAAAAAGGCTTTATGTTTTTCGGATAATTATAAAGAATAACAGGTTTTTTGAAATGTTTTTCGGTGAGATAATTTTCATGTTCAGCCTGAAGATCTTTTCCAAAGGAAATTTCATACTCAAACTTAACACCTGATTTTTGTAATATGTCGACTGCGTCTTCATACGGCAATCTGATAAAATCTGACGAAGAGATGTTTTCCAGATTGTTAAGCAGGTTCTTATCAACAAAATTTCCAAACAAACCAAGATCTTCTTTGCATTCTTTCAGGGCATACCCCGTTAAATGCCTTATAGTCTCTTCACCCAAATCCATATTGTCGTTAATATCGCCAAAAGCAATTTCCGGTTCAAGCATCCAGAATTCAGCGGCATGTCTTCTTGTGTTTGAGTTTTCCGCTCTGAATGTAGGGCCAAAAGTATAAACGTCTCCAAGGGCCAGGGCAAACATTTCGGCCGACAATTGACCGGATACAGTGAGGTTTGCCGCTTTACCGAAAAAGTCCGTAGAGTAATCCGTTTTACCGTCTCTTCTTTCGACTTTGTCCGGTTCAATGGTTGTAACCCTGAAAAGTTCACCTGCGCCTTCACAGTCGGAGCCGGTTATTACAGGGGTGTGAATATACTTAAAACCTTTATCTTTATAAAATTTATGTATGGCAAAAGAGAGATCGGATCTTATGCGGAAAGCCGCGCCATATTTATTAGTGCGTGGTCTTAAATGGGCTATTGTTCGTAAATATTCGTCTGTATGTCGCTTTTTCTGGAGAGGATAAGAATCAGGGGCGATGCTTATTGTATCGATATGCCGGGCTTGAACTTCCCATTTCTGCCCGCCACCTTTTGATTCGACAAGATCACCACGAACCGCCACAGCTGAACCGGTCGAGAGTTTTTTAATGTCGTCGTAATTGCTCAAATCCTTTTCTGCAATAATTTGAATGTTTTTGAGACATGAACCATCATTTACCTCGATAAAGGAAAAGTCTGTGGAATCACGTCTTGTTCTGACCCACCCTTTTATAAGGATATCGATAGCTGCAGTTTCGGTATTCAAAAGAGAAATAATTTTATGTCTTTTCATATAATTATAGTATCCATTAGCCCGCGTTTTTAAAAAAATGAAATAAAGTCTTTTCAGTAATATAAAGGGACGCTTTGCATAACATCTGATCTATCACCATATCCCACTAAACGACGAAGGGGAGTTGTACAGCACTAATAATAGAACTTGCCCTCCTTCTGCAAGAGAATAACAAGAGAATTCTATTTTCTACGGTCGAAAAATACCCATAACTTGCTGCGGGGAAGTATGAACTCAACCGTGTAAAAACTTTGTTTCTGGACAGACATAAACTGCTGTTGAAATGGTTAAAGCCGGCATGTTTTCCTTTATTATTAATGCAATGTAATATATACAATAATTTGAGTTTTTCAATTATCAAGACTTTTTAACAGTCCATAATTTGTCAGATAAAAAATTTGCAGTTAAAGGCTCCTGAATAAACAACATGAACATAGAAAACATTAATGATATATTACCGCTTGTTGAACAACCAAGCCGGTATCTGGGTTCAGAGATTAACTCAATAAAAAAAGATTATAATAATATAAAGCTTTCCATTGCCCTGGCATTTCCGGATTTATATGAAGTCGGCACATCACATTTCGGTCTGCAAATTCTGTATCATATTTTAAATAAACATCAAAATATAGCCGCTGAAAGGGTTTTTGCTCCTGCCCCGGATTTTGAGGCATATCTCAGAGCTTCAAATATACCGCTTTTGTCACTTGAAAGCCAAAGACCACTTAACAAGTTTGATATAATAGGTTTAAGTCTCCTGTATGAGCTTAATTTTACAAACATATTAATGATGCTCGATCTTGCAAGGATACCTTTTTATTCAAAAGAGAGGGATCTCTCTTATCCTTTGATAATTGCTGGGGGCCCATGTACGTGCAATCCGGAACCAGTCGCAGATTTTTTTGATGCCTTGGTTGTGGGAGACGGAGAAAATGTTGTTGTTGAAATGGCAATGTCATGGATTCACTGGAAGGAGAACGCATGCAATGAAAAGGAGTCCCTTCTAAAAGCATGGTCTGAAATAAAGGGGGTTTATATTCCTTCTTTTTTTGAAGCAAAATATGACGAGCACGGGTTCCAAAACATATTGCCTTTTTCGGCCCGATATTCAAAAGTGGTTAGAAGCATAATCCCCGATCTTGATTATGCCCCATTCCCCGATATGCCCGTAGTCCCATTTGGGCGACCTGTTCATGACCGTCTTCGTATCGAAATATCAAGGGGTTGCACTCGTGGATGCAGATTCTGTCAGGCCGGGATGATATACCGGCCTGTTCGTGAACGATCTGTGGAAAATATAATTGATATTTCCAATAAATCAATTGGTTCAACCGGTTACGAGGACGTCTCTTTGCTGTCGTTAAGCACCGGAGATTATTGCTCTTTGTCACCTCTCCTTGAGAACCTGATGGCCTCGTATGAATCAAAGCATATTGCTGTTTCTTTTCCGTCGCTTCGTGCCGGTTCTCTGACCCCTGATCTTATCAATATTATAAAAAAAGTCCGAAAAACAGGTTTTACTATTGCGCCCGAAGCAGGGAGTCAGAGACTAAGAGATGTAATAAATAAAAACATTACCGAAGAGGATATCATAAATTCAGTAAAAACCGCTCTTGACATGGGCTGGCAGGGAATAAAGCTGTATTTTATGATTGGTCTTCCGTCAGAAACAGACGATGATATAAAGGCGTTAATAGATCTTGTTTATAAACTCCGTAAAGCGAGAAGCAGGAAAAACAGTTCAATTAATGTCAGCGTAACAACTTTTATTCCAAAGGCACATACCCCTTTTCAGTGGAGTTCACAGATTTCTCTGGCTGAATCATCTGAAAAAATTGAGACAATAAAGAAGGCTCTTTATCTTTCAGGAATTCATTTCAAATGGCAGAATCCCAAGGTAAGTCTGCTGGAAGGGCTTTGGGCGCGTGGTGACAGGCGGCTTAGCAGTCTGCTTGTGAATGCTTATAATCGGGGATGCAGGTTTGATGGCTGGAGCGACCGGTTCAGATACGATTTATGGGAAGAAGCCATTACAGATACCGGGATTGATACAAGTTTTTATCTTTTGCGCAAAAGGTCGCTTTTAGAGCCTCTTCCATGGGACCATATTGATACGGGTATTTCAAAAGAGTTTTTGATAAGTGAGCTTGAAAAAGCTGAAAAAATAGAAATATCGAATGATTGCAGATACGAATGCGGGGGTTGCGGAGTATGTGATTTTGTTCGGATTGAACCAAAGCTTAGTTGCTACAGTGATGAGGTTGCAGAAAAGAAAACATCAGAAACCGAAGAGGGAAAAAAACATTATAAAAAACTGAAAATTAATTTTTCAAAAATGGGCCCGGCCAGATTTTTCGGACACCTTGAGCTGGTTAATATTTTTTTACGTTCAATAAGACGTGCTGGAATTGAAGTGGGTTATTCAGAAGGATTTCATCCCATGCCGAAAATTTCTTTTGAAGATACCCTTCCTATGGGAATGGAGAGTCTTTGTGAAACATTCTATTTGACGGTAACAGACCGTACGCAGCCGGAGTCAATTGCCAAGATATTGAATGAACAACTTCCTGAAGGACTTTCTGTCATCGATTGTCAAGAGTATGTTCCGGCTGGTGGAGCAGACAGCCCAAATATATATTCATATGAAGCTTCATTAAGGGCAGGAAGTTTTTGTACAGAAAGTCTTAAATTGTTTGAAACAAGCGCAAATTTTGAAATTGAGAGAATAAATAAAAAAGGAAAACAGAAATTATTAAACCTTAAAGAACTGGTCAAAACAATAAAGATTACATCGTATGACCGGCTGGAGATGACATTATCTTCTGAGTCAGGCAATATGGTTAGGCCCGGCGAAGTTCTTAAAAAGATTTTTCCGCTGACCCACGAGGAGATAAAAACGGCTCGTATCGTGAAGCTTGGTGCCCTGAAGAATAGGACTTCCCGGTAAGGCGGAGCCAAGGGAGGAAGGCTGTTCGGGTCTAATGAATGTCCGCTTCCGCAGGCATTTTGCAGTTTCAATAATATAACTTATTAAATCAAGAGGTGTTTATGTACAAGAAGCTTGTTGTTAATGTTTGCGAACATGAAACAAGGATAGCTCTTCTTGAGGGCGGAACAATCGCAGAGCTTTTTATTGAACGCGGAAACGTTTCTGATATTGCAGGGAATGTTTACAAAGGAAAAGTTCAAAGGGTTTTACCGGGCATGCAGGCAGCTTTTGTGGATATAGGTCTTAATCAGGCGGCCTTTATATATGTAGATGACTTGAACTTCGGAAGTTGCAGGGAAATTGAGCTTATCGATACAGGCATAGAAGAAGAAAATGGAACGGCTGAATTATATCAGGCGGCTGTATTTTCCAAGCAGAGAAACCATGAAACAGGAATTGGCGAACTTATAACCGAAGGACAGCAGATACTTGTTCAGGTGGCAAAGCCACCTATAGGAACAAAAGGGGCAAGAGTAACTTCCTATGTTACTCTTCCGGGAAGGTTTATTGTCCTGATGCCGAATTCAGATCATATCGGAGTATCGAGACGAATAGAGAACGAAGTTGAAAGAAACCGTTTAAAAGAAATGGTTCTTTCTTTGAGAAAAGAAAATTATGGCTACATTATAAGAACTGCAGCAGAAGGAATGCAACAAGAAACACTCGATTATGAAATGAATTTTCTAATAAACATATGGAAGAACATTCAGGAAAAATATAAGTCTGCTCCAGCCCCTTCACTGCTTCACAGAGAGCTTACGGTATGTCTGCGCGCTGCTCGTGACTTGTTGATGCATGAAGCAGAAAAAATGATAATAGATTCCCGCCCCGACTATGAATCAGTTCTGTCCTTTCTTGACACATTCATGCCCAACCTGAAGAGTTCTGTTGAAATGTATGAAGGTTGTGAGCCTATTTTTGATGCGTATAATCTGGAGGGTGATATTTCTCGGGCTTTAAAAAGAAAAATATGGCTGAAATCAGGAGGATATATAGTTATAGAGCATACAGAAGCGCTTGTTGCAATCGATGTTAATACAGGTAGGTATGTTGGGAAACACAACCTGGAAGAAACAATATTAAAGACAAACCTGGAAGCTGTCAAAGAAATTGCATACCAGATACGCTTAAGAGACATTGGGGGGATAATAATAATTGATTTTATAGACATGGAAAAAAAGCAGAATCAGGAAAAGGTTTTTAATGCTCTAAAGGATTTCTTGGCAAAAGATAAGAGCAAAACCTATGTTCTTCCTATTTCAGATATGGGTTTAATTCAGATGACCCGAAAAAGGATAAGGTCTCCTTTAACCAGAGCTCTTTGCGAACCATGTTTTTACTGTGAAGGTGAGGGGTACTTATTATCAAGGCAGACTATTTGTTATAATATATATCGGGAAATACAACGGGAATCTCTTGATATGGCCGGCATTAAGGTGGCTTTGCACGTTCATCCCGAAATAGCGGAGCTCCTTCATGGAGAAGAAAACCATCTTATAACATCTCTTGAAAAAATGATAGTAAGGCAAATCGTTATATATCCAAAACCGGAATATCACCTGCACGAATTTGAAATATATGAAATATTTAAGGAATGAGAAGGGTTACTCCTTTTTTATTGACATAGAGAGAGATATATGGTCTATCTCGCCTTTATAATTATAGCGCAACGAAGTTATTATATAAACGATAATAACCAGTTGATTTTGATACTTAATAGAGATGGATAGTCGCCAACACCCCTATTCTTCCGTTTAACCGGAAGAAGAAGCATAACCATCAGTTATATTGGATATAAATAGAAAAAGGATACACGGTTTATGAAAAGAACATATCAGCCAAGCAGAATAAAGCGGGCAAGGACACACGGTTTTTTAAAACGAATGTCAACAAAACAGGGCAGGAAAATTATCAACAGGCGCAGGGCCAAGGGCCGGGTCAGTTTATCTGTTTGATATAATATCAAGAGGTTGTCTGAAAAGGCGTGTTGTTATTAATCGCGCAGAAGTTTAAAATTGCAAAACCTCAATTTCTCCAAAACAAATAGGATACTAAATCGGAAAGAATTCCTGAACCTGTCTGAAGCAGGGAGAAGAGTGAACAACAGGTACTTCACAGTATTGTTTTCTCCGGGAATATCTGGAACAGGGCGTCTTGGTTTGACAGTATCGAAAAAGACAGGAAATGCTGTTTTGCGCAACAGAATTAAGCGTTACATTCGCGAATATTATCGTTTAAACAGACACAAGTTCATACACAGTTGGGATATAAATGTTATAGCCAGAAGCGGGTCCGGAAGTTTGGAATCAGATCAATTTTTTTCATCTTTGCGAGATATATTTATTAAGATAGAGGAAGGGTTTGATAATAAATAAAACAGTTCTGTTATTTATCCGTGCATATCAAAATGTCATATCTCCAATGATTGGACCTGTTTGTCGGTTTTATCCATCCTGTTCAGAATATGCGCATGTTGCTATATCTCGTTATGGGCTGACAAGGGGGATTTTCCTTGCTATCAAGCGAATAATGAAATGTAATCCTTATAATCCGGGCGGGATCGACCCGGTACCGTGAATTTTTTAAATAATTCATGAATATCCCTCAACCCTGCCATATTACCAAATAGTAGTAAATTACAAATACTCAAATTTTTTTGGTATATAATACTTTTAATGGCATATATCAAAAAAGTTTAAAAATTAAGTACCGATTTATATCGGGGAGGTTTTAATGGAACAACCACGGTTTATAATAGCAGTTGTGCTTTCATTTGGTGTTTTTTTAATTTGGAACTATTTTTTTGTTGATAAGAACCAAGTTAAAAAGATTGAAGAAAAAACAGAAGTTCAGCAGACAGTCAAAACTGAAGCTCCTATTGCAGATATGGCAGCGAAAGCACCCGAAAAGAAAGTCTATCAAGAATCTTCAGCTCAACAAAACAATATTCCCCGCGTAATCAAGATAAAAACCCCCAATTACTCTGTTGATATAGATGAAAAGGGGGCTGCTATCAAAAGCTTCGTGTTGTCAAAATACAAAGAAACGGTAAACAGCGATTCACCAAATAAAGAAATTATACCCAAGGAGTTAGAAAGGGGAACAGTTATTACCGGCTTTGCCGGACAAAGCGTTCCAGGACTCGAGAGCGCAGTATTTACTTCTGATATAAAATCTGAATTGGTTGAAATAAGTGAAGGGGAAAAGGAAGTTCTGTTTTACTGGAAATCAGAAAACGGGATCGTTATTGAAAAGAAATATTCCTTTTCATCCGGTACGTATATGATGGGCCTTGCGGTTAAAGTCATTAATGGTTCTTCTGAACCTATAAAAGACAGCCTTGTTGTTTCACTTAACAGCTATTATCCGGAAACAAAAAGCGAAGCCGGTTTTGAAGGGCCCAGCGCATTATTAAACAACAGCCTGGAACAGGTCCCACTTAAAGACATTGAAGATAAAGGAGTCTATACAGGCACCCTTAAATGGCTTTCGGTTCAGGACCGCTATTTTATGTCAAGCCTGATACCAAAAATACCTGTAGAAACAAAAATGCGCCTTTTTCTTAAAGATAAAGGATTTTTGGAAGCACAGTACGTTAATCCTCAAAAAGAGATTCAGCCCGGCGCCCAGGAACAAGTCGAATTTAACCTGTTTTTTGGACCAAAGAGCTTTAAGCTGTTAAAGAGTCTCGGGCATGACCTTAATTTGGCAATAAATTTCGGATGGTTTGATTTCCTCGCAAAACCTTTCTTATATTTTATGAATTTTTTATATGGCTTTATTCCAAACTATGGTGTTGCTATCATCTTGCTCACAGTTGTAACGAAAATAATTTTTTGGCCTCTTGGATCAAAAAGCTATAAATCAATGAATGAAATGAAAAAAATTCAACCATTGCTTGCTGAAATCAAGGAAAAATACGGTAATGATAAAAAGCGCATGAATGAAGAGGTAATGGGATTATATAAAACCTATAAGATAAATCCCCTGGGAGGATGCCTGCCCATGGTTGCACAGATTCCGGTTTTCTTTGCTCTGTACAGAATGCTTTATGAAACCATTGAATTAAGGCATGCGCCTTTTCTTTTCTGGATAAAAGATCTTTCCGCACCTGACAGACTGTTTCAATTTGCTTTTTCTGTGCCTTTTATGGAACCGCCATATGGTATCCCTGTTTTGACTATTATTATGGGCGCAACTATGTTTATTCAGCAGAAAATGACCCCGGCAGTAGGTGATCCGACACAGGCAAAGATGATGATGATTTTGCCTTTTGTATTTACAGTAATATTTGTAAATTTTTCAGCAGGCCTTGTTTTATACTGGCTAATAAATAATGTTTTATCAATCCTTCAGCAATATATTATATCTCGGAAAGCAGCGTAGATACGGAGGGGGAATATGCCCCATTATCTGGAATTTGATGGGATGAGTGTTGAGAAAGCAATTGAAACTGCTTGTAAAGATTTAAAAATATCAAAAGACAATTTAAAGTATGATATTGTTTCATACGGGTCGAGCGGTATCTTCGGTTTGGTTGGAGTTAAGAAGGCCAGGGTAAAGGTAGCCGCATATGATTTGAAGACAACCGATACTGATAATAAAGAGAATAAAAAAACAGAAGATATTTCAGTTGAACCAAAACAGGACAAAAGGGCTGATGAAAAGATAATAAGCAAATCGGTTGACACAGGTCTTGAGGCTCTAAATAAAATAGTCAATACGATTTGTGATGATGCTATTATAAACGTTAGCATGGAAGAAAATAATTTATTCTTTGATGTTGAATCCGAAACCCCTTCTGTCATTATAGGTAAAAAGGGGCAAACTCTTGATGCAATACAGTATCTACTTGAAAAGATAATTAATAAAAATAATGATGGGAAACTTAATATCAAAGTTGATGTTGGCGGATATCTAAACAAAAGACATGAAAAACTTATAAAACTGGCTGAAAAAATCGCTGAAAAATCGAAAGCAAAAGGGAAACCAATGTCTTTAGGACAAATGAACGCCAATGAAAGAAAAATTATACATCTTTATTTGAAAAAAGATAATGAAGTTAAAACACACAGTGTCGGAGAAGGGTTTATGAAAAAGCTTGTTATTTATCCCAGAAAAAAAGGTCGTGCGGTGCATTCTGGGAAAAAACTGTAATATTATATATTTTAACATTCTTAGCGCGTTTCATGCTCCTGGTAGTTAAAATCAAGACTTTTTACACATTATAAATAACAGTAAACAACTCAAGGGCGAAACCAAAAAAATATAGCTAACTTAGATGGAAAATGATACTATTGTTGCCATATCAACGCCGATAGGCAGCGGCGGGATAGGCATTATTAAGATTTCAGGAAAAAATGCCCTGTCAATTGCAACTTCGATATTCAAACGATCTTCACATAGAATCCGCAATACCGAAACAAGTGTACCGAAACAGCGCGCTCATTCCCCCTTGCCTATCGAGGGGTTGGCAAGCGACTTAGAAAAAGACTCGATTTCCTCCGGCCTCACCTTCTGCACTGCTTGTGATGAAGAGCTTCAATCTCACCTGCTTTATCACGGGAACATAATTAACCCTGAAAATGAAAAACCAATAGATGAAGTGCTTCTGTCCGTGATGAAAGCGCCTCATTCATATACAAGGGAAGATGTTGTTGAGATCAATGTTCATTCAGGGCTTGTAGTTTTAAGAACAATTATAGATCTTGTGTTATCGAAGGGCGCAAGGCTTGCCGAGCCGGGTGAATTTACAAAAAGAGCTTTTTTAAATGGAAGGATTGATTTAACCCAGGCCGAAGCAGTCATTGATTTAATCAACGCAAAAAGTAGCAAGGCCCTTGAGATTGCAAATTCCCAGGCAGGTGGCGAATTACGGTTTTATATGCAAAACATTATTAAAACATTGACGGAAATTCTTGTAAAAATTGATGCCGCGATTGATTTTCCTGATGATGTTGAAATGCTTGATATAAATACTGCGATTTGCACGATCGAAAGGGATATTATAAAAACTCTAAAAAAATTGATTGCAGATTATGATGAAGGGCATGTTTTAAGAGAGGGATTGAGAGTAGTTATTGCAGGAAGGCCAAATGTAGGAAAATCAAGCCTCATGAATCAGCTTTTGAAAAAAGAACATGCCATAGTGACATCTTTTCCTGGAACAACAAGGGATATTCTTGAAGAGACTTTAATTATTTCAGGAATCCACACCATTATTACAGATACAGCCGGTCTTCATGACAGCGATGATCCTGTTGAAATGATAGGAATGAAAAAAACCAGAGAAAAGATTAAAGACGCGGACATAATTCTTTTTATGGTTGATGCAGTTACCCCTTTCATAAAAGCAGACTATGATATATACGAAAGCATAAAAGGAAGGCCGTTAATCCTTGTCATCAATAAAATTGATCTGGTATCGGAAAATTGTGAAATAAAAACAATCGATGAACTTAAAATGCTGCCGGTTGCAAGAATATCTGCCCTGTACAATATCGGGATGGATTCTCTTAAAGAAAAGATTAAAAATATATTTAAAAATAAGACCAGTTTTTATTCGAGCAATGTTATTCCAAATGTAAGACAAAAAAAGGCTCTTGAAAAAAGCATTGATTCAGTCGAGTTGTTTGTAAATGGATTACAATCGGGGTTATCTTTCGAAGTAGTATCTATAGATCTGAAGGATGCAATTGAATCTTTAAGAGAGGTTATAGGATTAAAAATAAAAGATGATATTCTGGATCAGATATTCGGCCAGTTTTGCATAGGAAAATAATGTTTCACGTGAAACAAATCAGGAATCCATTTGATATAGAATCAGTCTCGCGGTACAATATTAATAAGCATAATTTTCAAGGAGTTTTTTGTGGATTTAATTTTCAAGGATTTTTTTAATAAATATGAAGCAGTTGTTGAAATGGCTGACAATGCTTTTGAGAAGGTTAGGGCAAGCCATTCCGAATGCATTCAATGCAAAATGCATTGTGCAGATTGCTGCCACGCATTATTTGATCTGACACTCATTGAAGCGCTCTATATAAATCATAAAGTAAAAGAGATGTTTGATGGCGATAAAAAGAGCAGGCTTGAAGAAAAAGCTAACATTGCAGACAGGGCTGTTTTTAAGCTGAAGAAAAAAGCCTATAAAGAATTTGAAAGCGGAAAAAGCGAAGATGAAATATTAAAAGATATGGCAACAAAAAGATTAAGATGCCCCCTTTTAAATGAGGAGGATAAGTGTGATCTCTATGAATTCAGGCCAATAACCTGCCGGTTGTATGGAATACCGTTATTGATAGGGGGGGCAGGGCACACATGCGGAGTATCAGGATTTCAAGAAGGGAAAGAATATCCAACCGTTAACATGGATATAATACAAAAAAAATTATATGAAATTTCAGAAGGACTTGTGAAAAGCGTAAATTCAAAATATGCAAAAATGTCGGAAATGCTTGTTCCTGTTTCCATGGCCATATTAAATAAATATGATAAAGAATATCTTGGAATCCCTGATACGGAAAAATCCACAGATGCAAAGAAAGAATAAGGCGAAAAAATGTCTGAACAAAAAGACGAAGAAGATGCAAGAAAAAAAGCTATTTATGATACCATGTCTCCAAGAAGGCAAAAGCATATATCAAAAAAAGGATATGATAAATGGGACCCGTTTGAATTGCCCAAAGATCCTATTGATATCCGAAAAGATAAAACAAAAAGAACATCTCAGATGCTTGTAAGAGAGTTTTTGCAAAGCAGGAGTTTTGGGGAATACAGCAATGAATACGGACGCGGGGTTCTCGACTTTTGCCTTGGAATCATCAATGATGATGAACGGTACATAGGTATGTTTGAATTTGCGGGCTGGTATATCGAGCTTCTTAAAAAAGAAGAGCATAAAATAACAAATTAGAAACCTTACTCTTATTGGTAAAACGCCTGAAGAAGATTTTTAGTTGTAAAAAATGAAGGTAGAAATTTAGCTTTATAAACTTCGATTTGACGCTCCGGATTTCTTGTTTGATAGATTCAACATCGGTACAAAAAGTCGTAATGCAGACTTCAGGCCGTGAAGTCGGTGGAAATATGCAGGGTCCCTTCCCGTCCGTAAGGAAAATACAATCAGCGGTAAAAAAACTCTTTTCATTTTCAAGGGAAGTAGAAATAGATTCTTCTAACTGCCTTTCAACAGTAAGCAGATAAATAAAATCGCTGAAACCTATAACGGCATCAATTTCCAGGTTTCGGCAGCAAAGCCCCTCACACCCGCAGTAACAGCGCAGGAAAGCAGATCTGCCTGCTGTCTGCAACCGCTCTTCTGCAATACGGATTGACCGGCATTGTTTCTCTATAATTGCCCTTTCATAAGGAGCAAGACGTTCCAGAGTTTGTTGGGCTTTTGCAAAATAATATCGAAGAGACATTTATATTCAGGATCCTTTATATTACTCAATCATAACATCTCAACCGGCCTTTTCTCAGCATTTGTAGCTTTATCTTTCGGACAAGAGGTTCGTATAGATTAATGTCTCCCCCATCCATTTTGGCATGAGTCCAGACGTCATCGACCTAATGGCTGACCTTTCCTCCTGCAAATAAGAAACGCACCAATGCACAGCCCCTGTTTGTTATTCAAGCAGTTTTTTACGGCAAGCCAGCATATAACAGCAAAGATATTAAATAAACAAAAAGGGGGCATCCGGCTTCTGGATAACCCCCCTATATTTTTCCATGTAAAAAAAAATTTCAGGCAGACAGCTCTTCCTTAACGGATACCGCCATTTTAAAGAGTGCCGTCAGCACTAAAAACCCCGTGGCATACACACCCATTGTGATTATTATCTCCGGAATCGTCGGAACATATTCATTTACATGATGCAGCGGAGAAGGAACAAATCCTCCCGAGATCATTCCAAGTCCCTTGTCGATCCATGTGCCGAAAAAGACACAAAGGCACGCAACGGCCAGCACCGGTTCGTTTTTCCTTGTCATGGGATTTACAAGAAGAATTATAGCTGTCAGCATCAGGGAAACCGATGTCCACATCCACGGGACAAGAACGCCATGCCCGTGCAATCCCACAAAAAGATACTTCATGTGATCCATGTGTTCGGGTATCTTGCTGTAAAATACCACGAAAACCTCGCACAGGAGGAAAAAGACATTCATAATAATGCCGTATGTAACAATCTTGGCAAGAGTCTGAATCTGTTCTTTTCCCGGATCAAACTTGGTAAGTTTTCTTATAATAAGGCATAAAAGAATTAAAAAAGAAGGGCCTGCTGCAAATGCCGAGGCAAGAAATCGGGGGGCTAGAATCGCGGTAAGCCAGAAGCCTCTGCCCGGAAGACCGCAGTACAGAAATGCCGTTACAGTATGAATGCTGACCGCCCAGGGTATGGATACATATATGAGCGGTTTAACCCATGCCGGAGGCGCGACTGAATTTCTTTCTGCTTCAAGAACCTGCCAGCCGATCACTACATTCAGGAATAGATATCCGTTTAAAACAATCATATCCCAGAAAAGTATCGAATTGGGGGTTGGATATAAAATTACATTAAAAGCGCGCATCGGCTGCCCAAGATCCACAATGATAAAAAGGAGGCACATGGTTACAGAGGACACAGCCAGAAATTCACCCAGGATTGTAATCTTTCCAAATGCCTTGTAATTATGAAGATAATAAGGCAACACCAGCATAACAGCCGAAGCGGCGACTCCGACAAGAAAAGTAAACTGGGCTATATAAAATCCCCATGAAACGTCCCTGCTCATGCCGGTAATCCCAAGACCGAAGCTGAGCTGCCATAAATAACAGCCGAAACCCACGCCGATAACGGCAAGCAGAGCCGTCATCCATCCATAATATCTTTTGCTTCCCTTAAATGCTAACTCAAGCATAACCACCTCATACGATGTAGTAAATAGAAGGCCCGGTACCGAGGGCCGTTTTACGGCGAATTGTATAATTAGACTTCAGCAGTTTTCTTACTTCGGATTCCGGATCTTCCAGATCCCCAAAAATAAGAGCCCCGCCGGATGCTTCAACACAGGCAGGCTGTTTTCCTTCAGCCAAAAGCTCGCTGCAAAAATTACATTTTTCAACAACACCTTTCATCCTGGTAGGAAATTTTTTGTTTGTCTCTTTAATGAAGGGACGGGGGTCTCTGAAATTAAAACTCCTGGAACCGTAAGGGCAGGCGGCCATGCAGAAGCGGCAACCGATACACCTGTGAAAATCCATGGCAACAATACCGTCTTCCTGCTTAAAGGTTGCCTTTGTGGGACAAGCTCTGACACAGGGAGCATCCTGGCACTGATTACATAAAACCAGAAACGGCAAACTTTTTATCCTGTCATTGATGTGCTCATTTTCCAGGTCGGGGAAAGCATGTTTAAACTCTTCTTCCCAGATCCATTTAATTTCATGGCGTTTATTTTCAAAAACAGGGATATTGTGAATCTTATGGCAGGCTTCGATTATCGGCTCCAGATCCTTCGCAGATTTAAATTTGGTGGTATCAATAACCAGTGCCCATCTTTTGGCTGTAAGAGCGCCTTTTTTAGGAAGTACTTTAGCTTCCTTTTTCCCGCCATGTTCTTCGGATACTGCAAAGGCATTAAAAACAGGCTTTGCGCTCAGGCCCAGTGCTGAAATCCCAGCTATTTTCAGGAAGGTTCTTCTGCTGTTCTCCATCACTTATTCTCCTTCGGCTTGTCAATATGGCAATCCCAGCAGTAAGGATTCACCGATGCGTAATTGTGGCATTTATCACAAAAATCGGCCTTATTTGAATGGCAATCCAGGCAAGTGTTGGACAGGCTCATATCAAATTCTTTCTCTTTGCTGCTGACATAAACTCTGTTTTCATCCCGAACAACCGAGCTTCTCCAGTCATCAAGAATCTGCATATGCTCGGCTTTCATGTAGGACTTTGGTTCTATACACTCTTTTGCGGCCTTGGCCTTCTCCGTGAGTACAGGCTCAGGAACCGGTGCGGCTTTCCCTAAATTATACCAGAAAGGAAACATGAAAATAGTTATAAATATTATAAGACCGGCTACAACAAAACCTTTATTATATATCTTTTTTTCTTCAGGCATTTTACTCCTCCATTCCTGAAAGCGGCTCACCGCGCAGGTTGGTAGTTCTTTCGGCTTCACCCGGCATTAACAAGGCATTTGCAACCATCTCGGTAAGACCGGTGACGCCTACTCCTGGAACCCAGTAATCCATGAGCGGCGGAAGAACCGCCCTGTCGATGGCACAAATAGTGGCCAGCATGTTTACCCCGAATTTATCATGAACGTGCTTAACAGCATTGGCTCTCGGCAAACCGCCGCATAGCCTCAGTTCCATATCTTCCCCGGCGTTAAGACCCGAGCCGCTGCCGCAGCAGAAGGTCTGTTCCCTGATGGTATTTCTCGGCATATCATGAAAATGGTTGCATACGCTATTTATGACATATCTCGGTTCATCAAAAAGGCCCATTCCTCTGGCAGGATTGCACGAATCATGGTAGGTGACTATAAGGTTGTCATTGCGGCTTTTATCAAGTTTCAGTTTATTATGATATAGGAGGTCGGCCGTAAACTCAGATATATGAACCATTTTAGTTGATCTTGCATTCGTAAATTTGGTTCCGGTTATGGGAGAAACCGGCTCTTCAAGAAAGTCGGCCGGACCGTTCATTGTATCCATATACTGATTGATAACGCGCCACATATGCCCGCATTCGCCGCCGAGAATCCATTTTACACCGAGGCGCTTTGCTTCTGCATACATCTTTGAATTAAGGCGTTTCATCATTTCATGGGAAGTGAAAAACCCGAAGTTTCCGCCCTCTGAAGCATATGTGCTCCAGGTAACATTAAGTCCCTGCTCCTTTAAATAATGGAAAAGCATCAGATAACCCATAGCTGTGTACGTTCCAGGATCCGCGAAAACATCGCCGGATGGAGTGACGAACAGTATATCAGCGCCCTTCTTGTTGAAGGAAGGGTCAACCTTAACGCCCGTCTTCTCCTCTATATCATCCACAAAAAATTCGATCATCTCTTTGAAAGCATGGGGCTGAATTCCAAGATGGTTTCCTGTTCTGTAACAGTTTGCAACAGGAGTCGCTATCCAGTCAATGTTAAGCCCGAGGAGGTTAAATATTTCCCTGGCCATTATCGTTATCTCGGCAGTGTCGATACCGTAAGGGCAAAAAACGGAGCAACGCCTGCATTCTGTACACTGAAAGAAATAGTACCACCATTCTTTCAGCACATCCAGAGTTAGCTCCCGAGCCCCCGCAATCTTTCCGAGTATTTTCCCTGCCGCCGTAAAATCATTTCTGTAAACCGAGCGGAGAAGTTCGGCCCTTAATACAGGCATGTTTTTAGGATCACCTGTTCCTATAAAGAAATGACATTTATCCGCGCACGCTCCGCATCTTACGCATATGTCCATGAAAACCTTGAAAGAACGGAATCTGTCGAGCCTGTCCCTGAAAGCGGTATGAACTATCTCTTTCCAGTTGTCCGGAAGCTTCCAGTCTTCTTCAATCGGATTCCAAGCCCGCGCATTGGGAAGATGGACATATTCCACGCTTTTGGGATTTGATGCGTAACAGTACATTCCCTTTCTGATATTAACAGGGACATCCATCCATCCTTTTTGAGGAGGAATATAATCTATTTTTTCTATCAGCTCATTTGGTTTTGGATCTGACATTAGTTACTCCTTTTCAACCGGCAGTCCAGCCTCTATCATTTTTTCCCTGAACTCTTCTTCATACTCATCATACGTATGTGTTTCCACAGGATAATTCCATGGATTGATATGTCTGACAGCACGTGTATTACAAGTCAAATTCCTTGTTGGACTCATAAAAATACCACCCATATGCATCAGTTTGCTGAAAGGGAAATAAGCCAGCAACACACTTACAAAAAATACGTGTACATAAAAAATACCGCCGATTCCCTGGGGGATTGTCGGATGAAAGGTGACCAGACCCATTGCAAGCTGTTTTGCCCCGGTAACATCAATTTTTGCAAAATGGCGCATTAAAATTCCCGTAAAAGCTATGCCGAAAATCAGAAAAAGAGGGAAAAAATCCTGTGACAGTGACACATAATTAACCTGGGGAATAATGACTCTCCTTAAAAAAAGATAAAAAACAGCGGCAAGAAGCACGAGCCCGGACAAGAAAATTCCTGGTACTCCGACCTGAAAAAAGCCGTCTGCCTTTTCGAGAAGAGCTATCCAGAAAGGAACCGGCTCGGTAAAAAGCCGCAGGTGTCTGACGATAACCGTAAGAAAGGACCAGTGAAAAGCAAGAGCGGCAAGCCAGAGCCACATCTCAATACTGAAATAAATTTTAGGCCCTTCAGCAATCGTTGTCTTTGTATTCCTGAATAATGAGCGGAAAAAAAGTACTTCTAAAAACATCCTTGCAACAACTCCGGGTGTGGTGAATGGATTATCCAGTTCAGATGATTTTATCCACGGGAGAGATCTCTGCTGTCCGCAGGTCGAAGGGATTCTGAACGGCACAGGAGATCGTGCCCATCCTATCACACGATTTACAACCCCGATGATGAAAATAATTATGGCTGCGTATGGTATGACAATACCGAAAAGTACCTGAAGGCCTGCTGCCTCAACCCCTATATAGGCAAGCAGAAACAGCAGAATTACCGCAACGAGTGAGAACATGTACTTTACATTCATTTAACATTACCTCGCTCTATGGCCAGAGACGGCTTTTATGCGTCATACGAAAATTGACAGAATCACCATCTTAAGCCGCAATTATTTAATATGATTATAATTTATGCAAGTTCCGATCCACTGTCCGGAAGCTCTTTAATCAAACCTGCTCTTTCAAACGCACAAAAAAACCTGCTCTTTTCTTCATTTGCTTTTATCTGATAGATTTTCTCTCTGCACTTCATGTAAATGTCGAACGCTATCAATCCGAGCGAATCAATTTTCAGATCAAATTCGGACAGTTCAGCTAAAATCCGAAGATCGTTAATATCGCTTTTATTTAGTTGGTTTCTGACTATTTTTTTTAAAGAAAAGACAAATGAAGTTGCACTGGATGGCGTGAAATCCTGGACGGCTCTTATCCTTATTATAGGATCAAGAAATGAATATATTTTGTCGCGATTCATTTCTCCGAGCAGCTCATCCATAATTACCGTAAGGCTCTTATGGGTAGTGCCTCCGACCGGATTTGCAAAGGGATCTTTCTGTCTTTTGATAAATCTGGCCGTGTCGGCCGGATAGGTTTCCGCAACGACATCAAACCATTTATCAATAACAGCTGTTTTCTTTTGAGCTAACAGCTCTTCCAGTCGCATACCTAATAACCGCTCCCCGAATCCTTAAAATATTTAATCCACACTTTACTATTTAAGCCAGAAAAAATAACTATTTAGACCGCTGATTTGTAACTTCTCATATGAGGTGAAGTCTATAATCAAGTTACAAAATCATGTCAAGAATAAAAGAAAGAATATTCTCCGGAAGCAACTATTGCCAAAGGAACTGTTGTAAAGTTTCACTATTAAATATATATGAAATTTTTTCAAATAATAACCGAGTAAAAAGCTTTTCGGAGGCAGCGTGTCTTTTTGTAAAAACAGTTTTAACACCCAGACATCTCTTTTAAGCGGTAAACAGGCTTTCACATATTTCAGTCTAAATAAACTGGATGATGCAGGATTCAGCAATATACAGAGCATACCATACAGCATACGAATCATTCTCGAAAATCTTTTAAGAAATGAAGACGGACTTCTGTTTACCGAAAAAGAGATAGTAAGCCTTGCTTCCTGGAATCCCGATAAAACCAGTGGCGAAATACCTTTTTTGCCGGCTCGTGTATTGCTGCAGGATTTTACCGGAGTTCCCGCAATTGTCGATCTTGCGGCCATGCGCTATGCGGCAAAACGTTTCTCCGGCGATCCTTTGAAAATTAATCCCAAAATTCCGGCCGAACTCGTAATTGACCATTCGGTTCAGGTTGATTCCTTCGGAAAAGAAGATTCGCTTGAAGAAAATCTCCGTTATGAGTTCATGCGCAATTCGGAACGATATACCTTCTTACGCTGGGGTCAGAAGAATTTTGATAATTTCAGAGTTGTGCCTCCCGGAACGGGAATCTGTCACCAGGTTAACCTTGAATACCTTGCCAGGGTTGTTTTCATAAAAGAAGCGTGCGGCGGAAAAACGGTTTTTCCGGACAGTGTTATCGGCCTTGATTCACATACAACAATGATAAACGGAGCCGGTGTTCTAGGATGGGGCGTGGGCGGAATAGAGGCTGAGGCGGTGATGCTCGGGAACCCTTATTATCTGCTTACACCAAAGGTTCTCGGTTTTAAGCTGACGGGAATGCTTCCGGATAAATCAACAGCAACAGACCTTGTGCTTCACATAACGGAGCTACTGCGGAAAAAAGGTGTTGTAGGTAAATTTATCGAGTTTTACGGCGCTGGATTATCAAATCTTGGAGTTGAAGACCGTGCCACCATCGCCAATATGGCGCCTGAATACGGTGCCACCATGGGATTTTTTCCTGTGGATGATATCACCTTGAAATATTTGAAATTAACCGGCCGCCCCGAACATGTTGTATCGCTTGTTGAAAGATATACGAAAGAACAGGGACTTTTTCTTGAAAACACCTCCACCAGTTGCATATACAATGATACGGTTGAATTCGATATGAGTACCGTTCAACCCTGTATTGCCGGTCCAAACAGGCCGCAGGAACGAACACCTCTTTTTCAAGTAAAAACTGCATTCTATGAAGCGACAAAAGATATCAGGACTACAGTGAGAAGGCCTGTTCAAGTTGATATTGATGGAACTTCAGCCGGCATTGAGCATGGCGCAGTTGTCATAGCGGCCATAACAAGCTGTACAAATACCTCAAACCCCTCTGTTATAATTGGAGCAGGACTCTTGGCAAAAAAAGCGGTTTTGAAGGGTCTTTCGGTAAAGCCGTGGGTAAAAACAAGCCTTTCACCCGGTTCAAGAGTTGCAACGAGTTACCTTGAAACATCAGGGCTTATGCATTACCTGAAGCAGCTCAAATTTAACATTACAGCTTATGGATGCGCCACATGCATCGGAAACAGTGGGCCTCTCAACCAGTCCGTTGCAGAAGCAATCAGTGATAAAGGGCTTGTCGTAGCTTCGGTCTTAAGCGGCAACCGCAACTTTGAAGGAAGAATTTCCCCCCTTACCCGCGCCAACTTTCTCGCTTCACCGCCTCTTGTCGTTGCGTATGCACTTGCAGGAAAGATCGATATCGATTTTACAACCGAACCTCTCGGGTTTGACAGCAACGGACACGCGGTTTTTCTTGAAGAACTATGGCCTTCCGGAGAAGAAATCAGAACGACACTTGAAACCCTTATAACGCCCGAGATGTTTAAAAAGGGGTATTCTACTGTGTTCGAAGGCCCTGAAAAATGGAAAGCTCTTCCTGTTTCCGAAAAAGCTATTTTTGACTGGAACCCTGAGTCTACTTACATCAGAAATCCGCCGTATTTTGATGAAATATCGCCCGATATTCCAAAACTCCGGGATATCGGAAAAGCAAGAGTGCTTGTCCTTCTATGCAATATGGTTACAACCGACCACATATCACCGGCAGGGACAATTCCTGCAGAAAGCCCGGCAGGAAAATATCTTATAAGTAAAGGAATCGAGCCTAAAGAATTCAACTCCTTCGGCTCCCGCCGTGGAAATCACGAAGTTATGGTACGTGGCACATTCGGAAACATCCGTTTAAAAAACAGGCTCGTACCGGATATTTCGGGAGGATGGACGCTTGTATTCCCGGATGAAAAAGTCATGCCTATATATGATGCTTCCATAAATTATAAGCAGGCCGGGGTTCCTCTTATTGTTATTGCAGGCCGCGACTATGGTACAGGTAGTTCGCGTGATTGGGCCGCCAAGGGCACCGCCCTGTTGGGAGTCAAAGCCGTGATAGCTGAAAGTTTTGAAAGAATCCATAGAAGCAATCTTGTATGCATGGGAGTTCTTCCTCTCCAGTTTGAGAAGGGTGAGGGTCAGGAAAAACTGAAACTGGATGGAACCGAAGTTTATGACATCACCGGCATTGAAAAAAATCTTTATCCGGGAAAAAAGCTTTCGGTTTCAGCAAGGCAAAGAAACGGAAACACAACCCGGTTTACAGTTACAGCAAGAATCGATTTTCAGGCGGAATTGAATTACTTCATTCACGGTGGAATACTTCCGTATGTTTTGAGAAATTTAAAATAATTTAAAATGAAAAAGCCTCTTATTCTTAAAGGTTCATTTAATCCGAAAAAAGTTAGAGAAGGTGATCACACAGCATCACCTTGACTTTATTCTCTTGTTTCCGTATATCTCTGGAAAGATTGCTTTCTTGTATCAACATTGTCTTTTAACGCTTGATCCGATAAATAAAGTTATCCCGGTTATGAAAACATCAGAAGAAAAAGTAAAACCATTCAGACTTGTAAAATATTTCACTTTTTCAAGCATTATCGTAATATTCATAGGCACAATAGTACTATCCGTTCTTAACACCAACTGGATTCGGACAACCCAGCTAAAAATGAGCGAGGATTATGCGAAGCTCATAGTTGAAAATCTTAATCATCAGATTTTTTTACAATTTATTCTTCCTGTTTCTGTAAAATACGGAAAAATCCAGTTAAGAAATCCGGAACAATCTCAAATTATGGATAATGTAATAAAAAGCACTCTTCATGGCTATAAAATTGATTCGGTAACCATATACGATTTTAAGAAAAATATGGTTTCGTATAGTTTTGATAAAAGCCTGGTGGGAAAAGAGAATGTTGGCGGGCAGGAGTATAAGAAAGCTGTTGCCGGTGAGTCATCAATAAAACTGGTACAAAAAGGAAATTTTATTGAAACCCTGCTTGGTTTTCCCGCCGAAATTAAAATGGTTACTTTCGCTCCGCTGCGACTGGAAAGAGCGCGGCCCGGTACCGAGGGTCCAATAGTGGGTGTTATTGAAGTAGTCGAAAATTTATCCGATGATTATAAAACGATTTTCAGATTTCAGCTTTTTATTATAGGAACAATAACAGTTGTCATGAGCGGTCTCTTTGCCACTCTTTTTTGTGTGGTCAGAAGAGGGGAAGACATAATCGAAAAGCGCGCTGTAGAGCGTCTAAATCTTGAAGAACAACTGAGACGCGCCGAACACTTATCATCTATAGGTGAAATGGTTGCCGGAATTTCACATGAAATCAGGAATCCTCTGGGAATCATCAGGAGTTCGGGCGAGCTTTTAAAGAAAAAAATTGCGACCATAGATCCGGCCAATTCTATTCCCGATATAATAGTTGAAGAGACTGTAAGGCTTAATGATATTATAACTGATTTCCTTGATTTTGCTAAGCCTAAGAATCCGGATTTTATGCCTTGCCATATAGAAGATATTCTTGAAAAAAACATCGTATTTCTTGATCAGCAATTTAAAGAAAGCGGATGTATTGTTGAAACTGTCATGGCCTCCGACCTCCCTGAAGTATTCGCTGATTTCAATATGTTGTACCAGGCATTTTTAAATATTCTTATCAACAGTATGCAGGCAATGCCTGACGGCGGAAAAATTTCTGTTTCAGCAACTCCTAATCATGCCGGAATCAATATTGTATTTGAAGATGAAGGGACAGGAATTCCTGAAGATCTTTTGAAGAAGATCTGGGATCCCTTTTTTTCAACCAAAGATAAAGGAACAGGTCTTGGTCTTGGAATTGTAAAAAAAATTATCGAGGCTCACAGCGGCATAGTTGAAATCTCAAACAGGCCTGTCCGGGGTGTTCAGGTCCGGGTAGCAATACCTGCAAGGCAGGGGGTATAAGCATGGAAACTGTTTTGATAGTAGATGACGAGAAAAACTATCCTCCTATTTTAAGCGCAATACTTGAAGAGGAAGGATATGAAACCCTGACCGCAAATAACGGCATTACTGCTCTTGAAATTGTACAGAATTCAGATCTCGATCTGGTTCTGACAGATATGAAAATGCCTCTTATGGATGGAATTGAACTCCTTGAAAGAATCAAGGCAATAGATCCAGATCTCCCGGTTATAATGATGACAGCCCATGGGACTGTTGAAAAAGCCGTGGAAGCGATGCAGAAAGGAGCTTATAATTATATACTTAAGCCTTTCAATAATAAGAGTCTCATTATTTATGTCAAAAAAGCCATGGCCATGTACAGTGTTGTCAAAGAAAACAGAAGACTGCGCAATGTTGTAGAATTGCAATATAATTTTGGAAATTTGATCGGTAAAAGCAACGTCATGCTTAATGTCTTTGAAACTATACGCAAGATTTCCCCGTCTTCTGCTACTGTATTAATAGAAGGAGAAAGCGGTACCGGAAAGGAGCTTGTTGCAAAATCAATACATTTTAACAGTCCGAGGAGAGATAAAGCCTTTATAGCAGTAAATTGTTCGGCTCTTGCTGAAAACCTTCTTGAAAGCGAGTTGTTCGGCCACGAAAAGGGCGCCTTTACAGGAGCAATTTCCATGAAGAAAGGCCGGTTCGAACTGGCAGATGGAGGTTCCCTTTTTCTTGATGAAATATCTGAACTATCTCAGGGACTCCAGGTAAAATTGCTTCGCGTGCTTCAGGAGA
The DNA here is from genome assembly GCA_011391695.1 of Desulfobacteraceae bacterium. Classification (GTDB taxonomy): domain Bacteria; phylum Desulfobacterota; class Desulfobacteria; order Desulfobacterales; family RPRI01; genus RPRI01. Next base: position 48,226 of record JAABQB010000005.1, read on the forward strand.
GAAATTTTGAAAGAGTAGGCGGAATTAAACCGATTATTGTAGATATTCGCATTATTGCTGCAACAAACAGGCAGTTAATAGAAGAGGTAAAGCAAGGTCGTTTCAGGGAAGACCTGTTTTATCGTCTCAATGTTATTAATATTGTCATTCCGCCTTTACGGCAAAGACTGGAAGACATACGCCTGCTTGTCGATCACTTTATAAAAAAATATGCCGCAGAAAGAAAAACGGGGCCAAACATAACAGGCGTTGATACAGATGTTGAACGTCTTTTGTACGATTATACATGGCCCGGAAATGTCCGCGAACTTGAAAATGCAATAGAAAGAGCCATGGTTTTATGTACGGGGGATAAAATAAGGGTTTTCGATCTGCCAAGAGGATTTAAAGATAATGTCTATGGTCCTATTCGTTTTGACGGAATTCCAGTTACGGCAAAATTATATGAAACCCTGGAGTTAGTTGAAAAGGTCATGATAGAAAGAGCCTTGAAAATAACAAATAATGTTCAATCTCATGCGGCAGAATTGCTTGGTATAGGAAAAAGCGGTCTTAATCAGAAATTAAAAAAGTTTAACATGGATGCCAATTCAAAATAATAAACTTGCTATAAAAGCAAATATACCAGCATGTTAATATGTAAAAGCATTATATGTATAATATTAGTTCAAAAAAAAGAATTCCGGTTCAAATAAAATATATATTATATAAACAAAGAGTTATCTGCGAATACAAATTATCTGGTTCAAAATTTTGAACAAAAGGCAAGCCAACTGATATATAAAACCATGTTTTAATAAAATCGGAGCATAAGGTAAAGAGGCTAACCGTCTTAAATTTAAGGGTATTGATATAAATACCAATTATTTTTATTAGAAAAACTTATTTGGCAAGCAACTTGCATCTCTTTATTTCCAAACCTGATAAGTTTTTCATCTTTCCTCCTTAACGGTCTTCCGAAATATTCGGTTGGCCGTTATTTTTTTTGTAGGACCTGTCACGAACGTTCTTTTGCAATTGGAAGGTAAAAAGAACCGGCAAAGTCAGACACTATCTTCTTATAAGCATCCCTGCTCATCTTCTCGTTTCCCATTTCAGCATAAATTCTTCCAAGATTGAACAAGGCTTCGTCTTTCAGGAAAGTATCAGGTTCTGATACAATCATTTCAAAATACTTTACCGAAGATTTTAAATCATTTTTTCCTTCATAAGCATAACCGAGGTTGCTTAATATAATGTTTTTTACTGTCTGGTCATTACTAAAATATTCAAGCGCTTTAATGTAAAGTTCTATTGCACTGTCAGTGTCGCCGGCATTGATAGATATATTGGCTAATTCTATCCGTGCTATCTTTCCGCCTCGGTTGCCCGAATATTTTTCAATTATTTTAACAAAATCATTTTTTGCTTCTTTAAAAGCATTTTCCGGGCCGTTTTTCTTAAGCGAAACTTCATAGTTTTTCATTGTCTTATCGAGCAGGGCAAAAGCCAGGCCTTCAGATCTGAATGCAAAATAGCTGATTCCGGAAAATACTATTCCTATTAAAAACAATAACCCGACCGCATATAAAAATTGTACCTTATATGTTGCCATAATTTTCAGCAGTTTTGCTGAAAAAGTTATAAATTCATCAGGTTCATTCAAAAGTTCTTTTCTTGTAACTTTCTTTTTTGCCATTATGCCTCCGGGTCATGTTTAAGCAACTCTTTTATCCTTTGCCAGCCTTCCTCCGGAATGTTGGCGCCTACCACCTGGCAAACCTCATAACCACATGCAGAACCAAGCTCGCCGCATTTTTCAAGGGGATAACCATTTACAAACCCGAACAAAAATCCGGCCGCCCACAGATCTCCGGCACCTGTAGTATCAACAGCAACGCCATTCCCTTTAGGTTTAACTCTAACTCTTTTTCCTTTTCTGCAAATATAGCTTCCACGTTCTCCAAGCTTTAATACTGCTATTTCAGCCCTTTTTGAAAGAGCATCCAGAGCCTGCAATTCATCCGATTGACCTGTAAACGCAAAGGCTTCGTCTTCATTTGCAATCAGTATATCAACATAATCATCAATTATCTTTTCAAGAAAATCTTTTGATTCTTCAACGATTGTAAAACTGGATAGATCAAGAGAAATAAGAGCACCGGCAGCTTTTGCCGTATTCAAGGCTGTAAGTATCAAATCTCTGTTGAATACAAGATAACCCTCGATATGTACAACTGCTGCACCTTTGAAACAATTATTTGTAATCTCTTCGGGTCTTGTTTCAGAGGATGCGCCAAGAAAGGTAAACATTGAACGCTGTGCGTCAGGAGTTATTATTGAGAGGACTCTTCCGGTGGGAGAAGAAGATGTAAATAGCAATGGTTCGACATTATTTTTTCTTAAGTCATTTTCAAAAAATTTGCCTAATTCATCTTCCCCCAGTTTTCCGACAAAACGTGCAGCACCACCAAGTTTCCCTATTCCGACCATCGTGTTGCATGCAGAGCCACCTGGAATAATTCTGGTGTTTTTTGTTGCCTTGGACAAAGTGTTTTCAATAACATTGTCTGCGACAAGGGTCATGCCGCCTTTTCTGGCGCCTAATTGATTTAGGAATTCATCGTTTTCAAGAGCCAGTATATCAACTAAAGCTGAACCAATACCAACTATCAGTTTGTTTGCATAATTTTTATTTAAACTACCGGCCATTCTATTTTTCCTGCAACATGCAACCAATATCCGGGCCAAATAAAAAAGAAACAGCCCCATATGATTTTTTTGAAGAAAGATCTGATTTATTTCTCAAGAATAGACACTTCACAGAAGCCTTCAAGAGATTTTTTAAATTTCACGGCATCGTTTACCGATCCCACTATTGAACCATAGTGCATCGGTAAGGCTGTTTTAGGTTTGATTCGTTTTGCTGCCTCAACAGCTTCATCCGAAGTCATTACATAGGTTCCGGAAACAGGCAGAAGCGCTATATCAACAGGAAAAGAGCCCATTTCAGGTATTAAATCAGTATCCCCCGCATGGTATATTTTTTCGTTTTCTATTGTAATAACAAAACCCAGCCAGTTATTTGCTTTCGGATGAAAGGTCTTATTGGTGTTATAAGCAGGGACAACTTCAATTTCTATTCCGGATAACGACAAATTATCACCTGGTTTAACTATTCTTACATCTCCGGAAAGGCTTTTAGCAGACTCTTTTTCTGTGAAAAAGATGGTCGATGGCGTCCTTATTTTATTAATATCCGGAACCGAACAGTGATCATAATGGGAATGAGTTATAAGAATTATATCCGCTTTATCATAATCAACTATTTCATAAGGATCTATGCAAATAACCTTTTGGTTTATTTTTATTAAAAAACCTGAATGGCCCAGCCATTTATTTTATTAAGTATTTTCTGTTTAATCTTAATTACTCCACACTTTTAACTATAACCTGATGGCATCTCTGCGTTATGGCTAACCATATATTCACATCAAACAGCTTTTTTCCAGAGGCAGCTGAAAAAAAGCATCCAAACCTGCAGGAAGATTATATTTATAAAAAAAATCAGGCAGCTATTTCTGTCTGGGATGACATTCCACGCAACCTGTTGGCCCCGGGTTTTGCAAATTTGCTTTTAATACTTTTTTTGAAGATTCAAGCTTGGCGTTTTTTTCTTTATTTGCCTTATGGCACCCGATGCACTGATTATGATAAGCATTCTTGAAATATCTATATGCCGTATCCGGTGTTACCTTTTTTCCCTCTGCCCGTGGATTGCTTGAAAGATCATGGCAGTTTGATGTACCACAGGAAAGGTTTTCGGTGTTTCCTTCCCACTTATGATGACACTTGCGGCATTCATACATAAAGTGCTTGGAATGGTGAAAATTAACCGGCGCATTCTTTTGTTCAGCCTGTCCAGGAGCTGAAAGCAATATCACTCCCATCGGAACGCACAATTTCTCGTCATTCCCGAAAGATGCCGAAATACCCGCAAAGCACAGTACAGCAATAAGGCTCAAACCCAAAAAAAACGTTTTTTTCATTCAATCACCTTCGATGCGTTGTAAAATAGTATATGTATTCAACTTTGCCAGCACAATCTTTTTTACCCCTATAACACAGTAATAAAATTATTATACGTTCCAAAACGGTTTTTGCATAGCTGGTTGTTCTTAGGATCATTTTGCCATTGTCCGTCAACCAAAAATCTGTATTCGTATCTTCCGATATTAAGAAAAATCATTTTTTTCCAAAGTTCCTTGTCGTCTTTTTTCATGGGATGCGTTTTTTCGTTCCAGTTATTAAAATCACCCATTAAAGCAACATTACTGGCTCCTGTGACTTCAAGACTGAAAGCAACCCTTCTTTTGCCGGTCTTTCCTTTATTTTTTTCCTTTCCCATATATACCTCCCTTTATTGCTCCGGGTTTTGCGCCGTTGAAAAAATTATATTTAGCAGAAGATAATAATTTATTAAGACGCCGGTGTTCACAATAAAATTTTTAGAGCGGCAGGATGGAATACATTTTCCTTTGATATCAATAAATAGGTAATGATATTTAATGCTTATTAATTTTATTGTCAAGGTATTTATTCTTGATGTTAATATTGTATTATAATCAAGGTAAGGTCACATGAAAAAATAATTTGAATAATTAATCATTTCACTTGAAAATTTCGTAATAAAAGCTATTTTGACTATATTGAATTTTATATTATATGTTTTTCCGGAACTGATACATAAAGATGAAAGATTTTCTATCTTTTTTTTCAAGCATCAGATGGCAGGATGTAGTTGATATTATAATAAACAGCTATATCGTGTTCAGATCATATATTCTCTTCCGTGGAACCAACGCTTTCCGTGTTCTGATTGGAATTGCTCTTCTTTGGTTCTTCCAGAAAATAGCCTTATCTATGGGGCTGATAATAACAAGTTGGGCTATTCAGGGCATAACAGCTGTTGCTGCGCTGATCATAGTCGTAGTTTTTAGAAATGAAATACGCAGCGTTTTACAGGCCAAAAACCTGAAAACAATTATATGGGGCGTTTCACAAAAAACAATCACAACGCCAGTTGAAATAATTACGGATAGTGTTTTTGAACTATCCAGGAAACATACCGGAGCGCTTCTTGTCTTCCCGGCAAATGAAGATATAGATGAATTCGTTCAGGGCGGTATCCCCTGGCGAGGAGTAGTCTCCAAAGAAATGATATTGAGCATTTTCTGGCATGATAACCCTGTGCATGATGGCGCAGCTATAATACGCAGGGACAGGATTACGGATGTTGCATGTATTCTTCCTCTTTCACACAGTAATGATCTACCATCTTATTATGGAACCCGACACAGAGCCGCTCTCGGACTGGCTGAAGTGTCTGATGCCATGGTGGTCGTTGTCTCCGAAGAACGTGGCACCATTACTGTTGCTAAAGACTCCCAGACATATTCCATAACCCGGAAAGAGGAATTAAAACAGCATTTGCAGGAACACATGGGAGATATGCCAAAAAGTATAGATCAGCGAAAAGAAAAAATCAAAATATCTGTTGCTGCCCTTGTCTCTTTCCTGTTCATAGTCGGGGTCTGGTTCAGTTTTTCAAGAGGCATGGAAACTTTGATGAACATTGAAATTCCTGTTGAATATGTGAATCGTAATACGGAAATGGAAATTATAGATACCTCGGTAAATTCTGTAACTCTTAATCTTAGCGGATCGGGCTCGCTTATTAAATCTATCCGCCCTGAACAAGTAAAAGTCAAAATAGACCTTGGAAAAGTGACAGGTGGGAAGAACTCTTTTCTGATAACAGACGAAAACGTTTCTCTCCCGCCCGGGATAGCGCTAAAAAACGTGAGTCCACCAATAGTTGAAGTAACTCTCGGAATACCTGTTGTCAGGGAATTGCCGGTACAGGTCGACTGGGCCGGTAAACTCCCAAAAAACCTTGCGCTTGAAAATGTAAAAATTGAACCAGGAAAAGTCAGGGTAATAGGCGGAAAGCGAATTTTAGATAAAATTTCAAGTATTTATACTGATAAAATTTATCTTGATAATATATATTATTCCGGAGCCAAAACTGTCAGGCTATCGCTCAGTCCTCCTTCCCTGAGAATCGCACCGGAATCGAGCGACACGGTCACAGTTGAATATGTTGTGAAAAAAAAGTAAGATAAATTCCGCGTCAGGAATAATCGACTCCAACGAACTTATCAATTTTGATGAGCTTGTCAGAAATTTATATCCCCTTCTATAACCGAGCCCTTTTTTATAACAGCTCTTGACCTTCCCCTGTTCGTTATTACAGCATTACCTGTTATTTTGATATTTTTTTCAAAATATACATCTCCGATTACAGTCAAGGATTCACATTCGATCAGTGAAACAGCGCCTTCATTGAATCTGGCATTAAACTGATCTATTTTGCCAAAATAATCAGGATCAAGATTGATACGCAGTGTTTTATACTTTCTCTCCGGATTAATTATCAGGTTCTCTTTTTCAGTTACAAGATAGCAATCGGAACGGAGTGCAAGCAGATCATTGCATTTCTTCACTGGAAAAAATCTTGACCGGGGAACTCTGACAGCAGTTGCTCCATCAAAAAGGGAAATCGCGGCTCCCATTGCAGTTTCAATATGATATATCCGCGGGCTATTGTCGTCTCTTGGATCCAAAGTCTTCGGATTAAGAATCAACGGAAGATGAACGGTTCCTTCTTTTTCTATAAGATCTTTTAAATAACAAAGATTTATCCAGATGTTGTTGGTATTAAAAAACCTGTAGCAACTCGTATCTTTGAAGGCATCCAGTTCGTTAACGGGGCACTGGGCAGCCTCGCGCAAAATAAGCCGTCCGTTTTTATGCCTTGCCAGGTGTCCTCCCTTTAAATCAGACGGGGTTCTTTCGGCAACTTCCATTAAAAAAGGAAATCCTATCTCGGCAAAATAGCCCAGAATAGACTCATCCAGAGTGGCTCCCAGATTATCCGCATTGGATATGAAAGCATAGGTTATTCCTTCCGCAAGGAGCGTATCAAGTATTCCAGATGTATGAAGCGCTGTAAATATTTCTCCATGTCCCGGCGGATTCCATTCCAGTTCACTGTTTTCAGGCCATACTGCAGGGCCAAATCCCTCCCGCAGAATTTTGGGATATTTATGCTGAAGAAATAATACAGGCAATACAGGCAATTTCATTTTCCGGAGAGCTTCGGCAGTATCTTCATGAGTCTTAAAGCTGTTCATCAAAGCAAGCCTGACATTGCTTCTTTCAGCCTGCTTTACAATTATTTCAAGGAACGATTTCCCGTTTCTGACTTCAATAAGCGATTTGGCCTTTCTTAATCCCATGCTTGTGCCAAGGCCGCCATTTAATACTATCCTGATGGAGTTTTTTATTACCTTTTTCCCAGCATCATAATACTCAAGCAGGTCGTTAATATCATCTATTTCATCTGCCCTGAGGCATTCTATCTCGTTGTCGCATATAATGCCCGTTTCACCGCTGATAACCCTATTGTAATAATATATGAAACTATCAATAACAACCGCGGGCAGATTCTCACGTTCCATCTTGGCGATAATAGCCGGAACATGTTTTGCGGCATCAGGGTTCCTCAAAATTTTTCTCCTAAATTACAAGCAAATGGAATCTATATATTGACCACCTCGATCCACCTCATAGTATCTTTTTCCCGTCCATATTGAATATCTGTTAAAGCTTTAAAAAATTTGCCGGCCATCGGACCCACTTTTCCTCCCGAAATATGAATAACCTTATCAACGTATTTGAGTTCTCCGACAGGTGAAATTACTGCTGCTGTTCCAGAACCAAAAACCTCTTTAAGCCTTCCGGATTTATGTGCGTCCATGACTTCGTCAATGCTGATTCTGCGTTCCGACATTTTATACTTCCACTCTTTAGCAAGAGCTATTACAGAATCCCTTGTGATACCGTGAAGAATGCTTCCATTTAAAACAGGAGTGATAATTTCGTCGTCAATTACAAAAAAAATATTCATGGCCCCGACTTCTTCGATATACTTTTGCTCAATTCCATCAAGCCAAAGAACCTGGGTATAGCCAAGTTTATGAGCGTTAGTGCCAGCATAAAGGCTTGCAGCATAATTTCCGGGAGTTTTGGCTTCACCCACACCGCCACGGACAGCCCGGACATGATCTTTTGTTACCAGAATTTTAACAGGATTAAAACCTGCCGCATAATAAGCTCCGACAGGCGAAAGAATGACATAATAAAGGTATGTATTTGATGCGCGTACCCCCAGGAAAGGATCCATCGAAATAATTGTTGGTCTTATATACAAAGAAGTGCCTGTTGCGTCAGGAATCCAGTTTTTTTCAACAGCTATCAATTTCTTAAGGGCATCCAAAAGAAATTTTTCATCCAATTCCGGTATGCAAAGAAGCTTGCAGGATTTGTTAAGCCGCTTGAAGTTGTCTTTTGGCCGAAAAAGCTGAATGGCGCCCTTTTGAGTCTTGTAAGCCTTCAGTCCTTCAAAGACTGCCTGACCATAATGAAGAACCATGGTTGCCGGGTCCATAATAATTGGGGCATAGGGTTCTATCCTGGGATTGTGCCATCCCTTTTCAGGGCTATAATCCATGTTAAACATATGGTCAGTAAATAATGTTCCAAAGCCGAGGGATGAGCTGTCCGGAAGCGGCTTTAGTCTGTCTGCTTTTTTAATTGAGATCTTCATTTCAACCTCCTTGACCCTGTCATTTATAGATACAAATCTTAAATTTATATTATAATTTTTACTATCCTTTTTCAACTATATATAATTTATGAATATTTCATTATATTGATACATCATGATTATGATTCTAAATCAAGATTAATTTTGATGGACTCGTAAGTCCATCAACAGGCCGAGAGCGGATAAGTCTCGGCCTGGGGTTAGGGTGGAACCGCTTGAATTTACTTCAAGCGGCGGGAGAGGGGAAGCCCTTTCCCGCCAAGTAAAAAGTCGTTTTTTGACTTTTACGAAGGTATTAATTTTGGTGATATTATAAAAATCAAACTGCAAAACAAGACCTTGACAGGCCATTTGGATAAGGATAGTTAAGAAAACCTTTATTGTGCACGAACATGGAAACTGAATCCGCAGCCGCGGAAAACTTTTTCACATATGGGAAACAGAACATGACTACAGAGGATAAAACGGCTCGCATTGATCCTGTAAAATACAGCCTTGACAGCAAATTTAATTTTAAATGTCATAAGGGAGTCAAGTGTTTTACCAAATGTTGCAGAGGCATTAATATTATTTTAACGCCTTACGACATAGTAAGGTTGAAAAACTGTCTTTCTCTTTCTTCGGAAGATTTTTTGACCATTTATACGGAACCGCAGCTTCTTGAGAGAACAGATCTGCCTGTTGTAACTTTGAAACTTCTTGATGATGAATTAAAATCCTGCCCTTTTGTAAGAGATGACGGGTGTCTTGTCTACTCCGACAGGCCCACAGCCTGCAGATATTATCCTGTTGGTGTTGCATCTCTATCCCATAAAGAAGGTTCGGATGCCAAGGATTTTTATTTTTTTGTGAATGAACCCCATTGCCTGGGATTCGAGGAAGATAAAGTCTGGACAATCGAGGAATGGCGGATAGATCAGGGTGTTGATATACACGACGAAATTAATGCCGGATGGACGGATCTCGTAGTTAAAAAAAGGTCATTTCCGCAAAACATTAAACTTACGGAAAAAAGCAAAAAAATGTTTTTTACTGCAAGCTATGATGCTGAAAAATTCAGACAGTTTGTTTTTGAAAGCTCATTTCTGACACTTTACAATATAGATGATAAAACTCTCGAAAGAATAAAAAGTGATGATATGGCGCTGCTCGAATTCGGTTTCAGATGGCTTAATTCCGTTCTGTTTAGAGACGAGTCTTTTAAGGTGAATGAAGAAGCGGTCGCGCGAAGAATAAAAAAGGAATAAAATTATGGCGGCCGCCCATGAAAAACGGCCGCCATAAAGTCTAATAGCTTTGGTAACAAAGCCCTTCCATGATCGAAGAATTTTTCAACCGGTCATTAATATTTACATCAAAAAAATCTTCAACCGGCCTGAATATTTCAGGGTTTTTGCTTTGCACATTCCGTAATGATTCAAGAATCTTTTCAAGCCCGTTTTTTGTCAGTTTTCCAAGAGGCTTTCTGCATCCCCCTGAAGGCATTCCAAGAATCGACATGACAGCTTTTACGGCAAGAGGGTTTCTTGCCCGAAAAACAACATCTCCGTAAGGAGTCTTTTCCTTGGTCTTAACGGTAACAAGCTCAAATAAAGGATCAAGAGCAGTTTTGTATTTTTTTGCTTCAGAGTTTTTGCCCTCAAAAATTGCTTTTACCATTTCAGTTACAGCCTTAGGCGCTATGTTTGATATAACAGATACAACTCCTCCGGCTTTTATATCCGGATCGGTCATCATTTCATATGTTAAACCGTCATCACCTGAAAGGATGGTATAGTCGGGCCCGCAACAAGTTCTTGTACGCTTCATGTTATCTATGTTCCCGGTGGCCTCTTTCACAGTGTCTACATTGCTAAATTCTTTATACAGAAGAGCCAGATCCTCCGGAAGCAACTGAGTTCCGGTTCTGCCCGGAATTACATACGGTATAACCTGAACATCAGGAAAAGCCGAAGCAACAGGACCAATATATTCTTTGCGTATCTCAAGAGAGCTAGGCCCGTTGTAATAAGGGTCCACAAGTAAGACGGCATCAACTCCGACATTTGCGGCATGATTTGTCGCGGCAAGCGCTTCTTTTGTATTGTTGCTCCCAGTTCCGGCTATACATAAGCATTTACCTTTTGATTTTCTTGATACATTTTCTATGATCTTGTTGTGTTCATCCCATGTAAGGGTCGGGCTCTCGCCGGTAGTGCCTACAGCCAGTATTCCGGTTATGCCGTTAGTAATCTGAAAATCAACCAGAGATGAAAGTCCGCTATAATCCACAGAATCATCCTTAAACGGTGTGACAAGGGCGGTAAAACTTCCGGTAATCATAAAAACCCCCTTTTTTATCTGATAATTGTCTTACAAATAACCCTCAAGATATAACTTTATAATAACGGTAGAAAAGAGACATTGCTCTGTCAAGAAAAAAAGATCTTTTTTATTTTACTTGGAAAGAATGTAAAAAATGTTTATAAGAATTTTGTGTTCACATGCGGTTTTATGTTTTTACTTGAAAACCTGTTACCCACATAATAACCCCAAATTAAAAAATCTCAAGGATATAATATGGAAAAGGCAAAAAATGTTGAAGAATACATAGCTCAGCAAAAAGAAGCGATTGCATCAAATCCCGATTGCGGAACATCCCATTATAATCTGGCCGTAGCCCTTATTGGACTGAAAAAATTCGAAGAAGCCGAAAAAGAGCTGCAAGACGCTATTGGTTGCAGCCCAAGCCTGGCTGAAGCCTATGTTCAGCTTGGAGGCCTTTGTCTTAATCGCGGTGATATTGAAGGCTGTTTATATTACAACACACAGGCAATTCATTCAAGGGCCGGTTTTTCCGAAGGATACGGCAATATAGGTTTTATTAATCTTCAGAAGGGAAACATTGATGAGGCAATTGCTGCGTTAAAAAAAGCTATTGCATATAATTCAAGATTTTTACAGGCGTATACGACTCTTGCAAATGCATATCTTATGAAAGGCCTTGTTGTTGAAAGCATCGCAGCAAGTCTTAAGGCTATAGAAATTGAGCCGAATTTTGCGGTTGCCCATAATAACCTTGCGATCGCCTACATGGAAAACAGCCAGTTCGACAGGGCTGTTGAACATTGCAATAAGGCAATAGAACTTGGATACACTGTAGCTCCGGAAATTTTGCAGGAACTTGAACAATACAAATAACGATCCATCATTAATGTATGTAAATCCAAAACTCATATTTTCCCTTTCAAGCCAAACGCAACCCATCGAACCAAACAGCAGCATATGGAATCTGCCGATTCCTGTAAAAAGAGAAGTTACAGGGATAAGTGCGGATCAAAACGCTTCCCTTTCTGTAACCTATGGAGATTATTTCGAAGCAGCCGGCTCTTTTATTAAAAAGAATAACTATGAAGTTATATCAACTGCTTTGTCGTATATGAAAAAAGATATACGCCCTGAACAGATTAATGAAATAAGAATTTCGCTGGAAAAACATGGCTCATTTTATCATCCTTCAAAAGTTGAAGCCGTTACAGATAATGCATCAATTCCTTTTGTTTTGAATGCTGCCGTATCAAAAATCGGTATAGAATGTATCCACAAAGAATTTATTACATTAAAAAAGCTTAATTCAGATTTTTTATATTCCTTTATTCCAGTGGTTTACGGCGAGTATGTTTTTATCGGCAGGAACAATCTTCAAATCGGAATGTTTCTCGGAGAATGGTTTGAAGGATATAGTGAATTTCACATTTCAAAGGATCCTTCCGACGGAAAAGAAAAAATATTGATGTGGGATAATTTAAGTGGCAACTTTTTTGTAACTGAAGACAAAACAATAGAAATTTACATGCAGGCATCAATGATAATGACCTGCTTTTATAATGTTAATACATTTGAGCAAATATTCCCCTGGCATCATGCAGCAGGAGATTTTGTAGTAAAACAGTCTGGCGATGCTCTGGATGTAAAACTTATAACTGCCAGACAGTACGCCGCCTTATATGAAACTGATACCCAAAACAGCAATCCGGATTCGATATTCGAAGGATTGCTGATCTTCCTGATTGTTATATCCATCAGGATGCGTCTCGACAGACTTGACGGAACCGGCAATATCGTGTGGGCTGACAACATAGCGGTTGAAGGAACAACAAGGGGCTTCCGGGAAGGAATTATAATAAAATCCAAGTCAGGGGTGATTCCGTATAATTTTATCGACGAATTCAGAATTTATCTTCAATCCATATCCGAGAATGAATTGTTTGAACTGTTAAAAACCATTATTAGTTCCTTTAATCAATCGGCTCCCGACATACCGGTTATTTATAGAAACATGGCCAAACATTCCAGCGAACTGTTTCATGCTTTAAAAATTCTCTGATTCGTAATAGCCAATTGCAAAAATATGTTTCCCCTCACCCTAACCCTCTCCCGCAAGGGGAGAGGGAATTTTTGAGACTTTTGCAATTGGCTCACAATATATAGTGCTTTTATGCAACTTGCACCACAAAATAAAGATGGTTTTAATTATTCACCATTTATGAATATCAACGGGTTATGAACACTCATTTTTTATTGACAACAAGCAATATTAATCTTATACGGAGTCCTTGTTGATACGTTGTTTTTTACAGTAATATCTTCAAACATACTTATAAATATGCAAACGCGAGAGGAGGTGACCGCACAAGCTCCGAGTCTGAAGTTAAATAACTCAATCTGTATTCTCTGTCATATTAACAAAATGGAGGTAAAACAATGAAACATAAGACCCCTTTGTTGGATCAGCTTGAAAGCGGGCCGTGGCCGAGCTTTGTATCTGATCTGAAGCAAGAGGCAGAAGTTAGAGCAAAAAACGTGAAAGGTATTAATTACCAGATCCCGGTTGACGTTTGCGATGATCTTCTTGGAATTCTGGAACTTTCTTACAAGCACAAAAGAACTCACTGGAAACACGGTGGGATTGTCGGTGTTTTCGGTTATGGTGGAGGCGTTATCGGAAGGTATTGCGATCAGCCGGAAATGTTTCCCGGGGTTGCTCATTTCCATACCATGCGCGTAAGCCAGCCCGCCGGTAAGTTCTATACCTCAAAATATTTAAAGCAGCTTTGCGACCTTTGGGAGTTTCGCGGCAGCGGTATTACAAACATGCATGGTTCGACAGGAGATATAGTATGGATCGGAACGACAACTCCACAACTTGAGGAGATCTTTTTCGAATTGACCCATACATTTAATCAGGATCTGGGAGGTTCAGGCTCAAACCTGAGAACTCCTTCAGATTGTATCGGCTCGGCACGCTGTGAATACTCCTGCTATGACACCCAGCATTTATGTCATACTCTTACAAACGATTATCAGGACGAACTTCATCGCCCGGCATTCCCCTATAAATTCAAGTTTAAGTTTGACGGCTGTCCCAACTGCTGCGTTGCATCAATCGCACGTTCAGACATGTCATTTATAGGCACCTGGAAGGACGACATCCGACTCGATCAGAAAGCTGTTAAAGCATATGTTGGCGGCGAATATGCTCCTAATGCAGGGGCTCATTCAGGACGTGACTGGGGTAAGTTTGATATCCAGAAAGAAGTCATTAATCTTTGCCCGACAGACTGCATGCGTTATGAAGGCGGCAAACTCGAAATCAACAACCGAGAGTGTACAAGGTGCATGCACTGCATTAACGTTATGCCGCGGGCTCTGAGAATCGGTAACGATAGAGGCCTTTCAATACTGGTTGGAGCCAAGGCTCCGATTCTTGACGGCGCCCAGATGGGTTCTCTCCTTGTTCCTTTTGTTAAGGCGGAAGAGCCTTATGACGAAATCAAAGCGGTGATTGAAGCTGTTTGGGATTGGTGGATGGAAGAAGGAAAGAACCGTGAAAGACTCGGCGAGTTAATCAAACGCCAGGGTTTCCAGAAACTTCTTGAGATGACAAATATCAAACCGATGCCACAGCATGTTAAAGAGCCCCGATCCAATCCTTACATCTTCTGGAAAGAGGATGAGGTTGAAGGCGGCTTTACTGGCGACATTAACGAATTCAGAAAATACCATCAGAGATAGGGGGTAAAGACCATGGCATTCATATCCTCAGGATACAATAAAGACAAACCGATGGAAAACAGGATAACCGACATCGGTCCGAGAAAATACGATGAGTTCTATCATCCGATAATTGCTAAAAACAAAGGCAAATGGCTGTATCACGAAATTCTTGAACCGGGTGTTCTGGTTCATGTTTCCGAAACAGGCGATAAAATATTTACAGTAAGAGTCGGCGGCTGCCGTTTGATGAGCTGCACACATATCCGCGAAATCTGCGAAATCGCAGACAAGCATTGCGGCGGATATTTAAGATTTACAACCAGAAACAACATAGAGTTTTTTGTTGACAGCCTGGATAAAGTTGCTCCTTTGAAAAAAGATCTTGAGAGCAGAAAATTCGCAGGTGGAAGTTTCAAGTTCCCGGTCGGCGGCACAGGCGCCGGAGTCACCAATATAGTTCACACCCAGGGATGGATTCATTGCCATACACCGGCAACAGATGCTTCCGGACCGGTAAAGGCCACAATGGATGTGCTGTTTGATGATTTCAAAAGCATGAGGATGCCTGCTCAATTGCGTGTTTCTCTTGCATGCTGCCTCAACATGTGCGGCGCTGTTCATTGCTCTGATATCGCTATTCTCGGATATCACCGCAAACCGCCTATGATTGACAATGAGTATCTGGATAAGATGTGCGAAATTCCGCTCGCAATAGCTGCCTGTCCGACAGCAGCCATCAAGCCTGCAAAAGTTGAGGTTAACGGTGTAAAATTAAACAGCGTCTCCATAAACAACGATCGCTGCATGTACTGCGGCAACTGTTACACAATGTGTCCTTCGATGCCTCTTGCAGACGCTGTCGG
The DNA here is from genome assembly GCA_011391695.1 of Desulfobacteraceae bacterium. Taxonomy (GTDB): domain Bacteria; phylum Desulfobacterota; class Desulfobacteria; order Desulfobacterales; family RPRI01; genus RPRI01. The sequence goes on from JAABQB010000005.1 coordinate 63,835, forward strand.
CGACGGCATAGTAATCATGGCCGGCGGCAAGGTTTCAAACAGGATAAGCGCACCGAAATTCTCCAAAGTCGTAGTAGCTTTCCTGCCCAACGAAACGCCGCGCTGGCCCCAGACAACAGCTGTAATTAAGAATATGGTGGAAGCTTATGCCAAAGACGCAAACAAATATGAACGTCTTGGCGAATGGGCGGAGAGAATCGGATGGGAAAGATTTTTTGAGAAATGCGACCTTCCGTTTACTCACCATCTCATCGATGATTTCCGCGATCCGGCCTATTTTACATGGCGCCAGACAACGCAGTTTAAGTTCTAGCAGTTAAAACAACAAACCGGGGCAATTTTTGCCCCGGTTATAATTTATTATGAGGCCAAATAATGGACAATGAAGCTTTAAAAAAATTGATAGTAGAAACTCTTCAAGGCAAGAAAGGCAAATCCAAGTTTTATCTGAAAGACTTCTACGCAATGGCACCGGATGAAAAACCAAGAGAAGTGAAAAATCTCGTAAACAAAATGGTGCAGGAAGAGATTCTTGAATACTGGTCAAGCGGAAGCACCACCCTGATCGGTCTCAAAGGGGTCGGCAAACAAGCTCATGCTGAAGATGAAGATTAACTTTCTTCCATGATGCGGAACAATACGGCTTTTCCCAGAATCATTATTTCGGCCATCAGGGGTGGATCAGGGAAAACCATAATATCTACCGGCATAATTGCTGCTTTTAAAGCCGCCGGAAAAGAAGTATCTCCTTTCAAAAAAGGTCCTGATTATATTGACGCGGGCTGGCTTGCTCTTGCTGCAGGCCGGCCCTGCTACAATCTGGATACATTCCTTACGCCTGTTGATCTGGTTCTAACCTCATTTTATAAACACTCTCTTTATGCTGATTTATCGGTTATTGAAGGTAACCGCGGCCTTTACGACGGAATAGATCTTGAAGGAACTACCAGCACAGCCGAGCTTGCAAAACTTCTCAGGGCGCCTGTAATTTTATGCATTGACTGCACCAAGAGCACCCGGACTATCGCGGCAGTTGTTTTAGGCTGCATTCATTTTGACAGAAACGTCGATATAAAGGGAGTAATATTAAACAGGGTTGCCGGCGCAAGGCATGAAAACATATTAAAAAGAAGCATTGAACACCACACAGGAGTACCCGTTCTCGGTTCTGTCCCTAAGCTCAGCAGGCAAAGCTTTCCTGAAAGGCATATGGGACTTATACCGACACCCGAACATAAATGGGCAGCCGACTCCATCGCTGCAGCAGCGGAAATGGCGGTCAAATATATCGATCTTGACAAACTGGCACAAACGGCTTTCGACGCACCGGACTTGCCGGCAGCAGGCAGTGCTGAAAATATAGAAATTTCGGAAAAGAAGGCTACCGAGCCGCCGGTTGATTTCAAAATAAAACCCAGGATCGGCATTATGAAAGATTCCGCATTTCAGTTTTACTATCAGGAAAATATTGATGCCCTTATTTCTGAAGGCGCGGAACTGGTTTATACAAGCCCTCTGTCTGATAAAACAATCCCGGATGTTGATGCCCTCTATATCGGCGGCGGCTTTCCTGAAACTCACGCGAAAGAACTTTCTGAAAACACTTTTTATAAAGAAGAATTAAAAACTCTGGCTGAAACAGGACTCCCAATATATGCGGAATGCGGAGGTCTGATGTATCTGGGGAAAGAACTTGTTCTTGACGGCGTAACATATGAAATGGCCGGTCTTATTCCCGTGGTTTTCGGGTTTTCTAAAAAACCCCAGGCCCACGGTTATACCATTGTCATGGTTGAAGAAAATAATCCGTACTATAATGTCGGAACAGAAATCCGAGGACACGAATTCCATTATTCGAGCGTTATTAAATGGAACGGGGAAGAGAAAGACCTTGCATTCAGATTAAAAAGAGGCTCGGGACTCATCAACAACAGAGATGGCGTTGTTTTCAAGAATGTTCTTGCCACATATACCCACATTCACGCGCTTGGAACATCGGCATGGGCGGAAGCCATGATAAGAAATGCCGTTAAATACCGGGAAAATAAAAAAGCAGGGCCGGCCTCTATGTGAAGAGGCCGGCCCTTAATGATTCTTCTGTCTGTAAATTTACTTACTTCTTTTCATGACACTTTACGCAGGTTGTAGGAGCTGCTTTTGAATTATTTTTCTTGTTGAAATCCTTGTGGCAGCCAAGACAGTTATCATGAAGAGCTTCGGCATGATACTCGAGGGCTTCCTTCTTTGAAAGCTTCGGCGCATCTTTTCCTTTTGGCTTCTCGCCCGGTTTCTTATGACACTCTATGCAGCTCTGAACCTTGTCTCCTGCTTTAAGGTTTGCCAGAGGTTTGCCTTTTGCGTCATGGTGGCAATCTCCGCAAGCACCCTTGTAATCTGTGGAATGCTTCTTGTGCGAAAACGCAACTGCACCTTTTTCATGTTTTTCATATCCCTTTGTTTCCATTTTTATAACATCAGGGACTGTCGTTCCAGCAAAAATAGATGCTGAAAGAAAAAGGGTTGCAATTCCAACTACCGACATTACCAACAATAACGATTTAATTTTCATAAATTCCGTTTACCCCCTTTCAAGCTTAAATTAACTTCAACAAAAAATTACCGTTGCCAACTCTGATTTTATACGTCCGTTTTTATCAATACCTGAAAAGTCTGTCAATTTGTTTTTTTCCGGCTCAATCGTCCGGCTTTTTCTCCTTCTTTTTACCGAAAAAGATAGCGCCGATGATGCTTATTTCGTAGAGAAACATCAGCGGAATAGCCATAAGAATTTGAGATACAACATCAGGAGGTGTTAAAATGGCTGCAACAATAAATATAAGTAGTATCGCATATTTCCTGTTTTTTCTCAAAAATTCTACAGTAACTATGCCTAGTTTTGCCAGAAAAACAATAACAAGAGGAAGTTCAAAAATGAGTCCGAATGCAAGCAGCATTTTCGAAGCAAAACTTAAATACTCCTTCATAGAGAGCAGTGGCTGTATAACGTCTGTTGCAAAACTTAAAAAGAACCTGATGCCAAAAGGAAAAACAACAAAAAAACAGAAAAGCGAACCTCCAGCGAAAAACACGACAGATAATAAAACTATCGGGACAAGGTAGCGCCTTTCTTTTTGGTACAGTCCCGGAGCTACGAACACCCAGAACTGATATATGATAACCGGGGATGCCAAAATAATGCCTGCAAGAAATGAGACTTTCATGTATGTAAAAAAAGCTTCTGCAAGGCCCGTAAAGATGATTTTATCTCCGGCTCTCATTTCCCGGACAAGAGGAAGCGTCAGAATTTCGAATAGTTTTTCCTTAAAACCGTATGCCAATAAAAAACCTATTCCAATTGCTATAGAACAGATTACAAGACGTTTTCTGAGTTCTTCCAGGTGGGCGGTGAAAGGAATTTTATCATCCTCTTTCATCTTGAGCGGATCCTTTTGAAGTTTCTTTAGCTACATCACTTTCATTGTCACATTTATCATCAATATTATCGTCGGGAGGTTCGGAAAGAGGCTCAAGATTTTCCTGCACGTTCACTGTTGCTGCTTTATCAATAATCTCTTTTTCATTGATACCGTCAAAAGCCTTTTTAACATCCGCAATTTTGGATTCGACTTCCATCGTATCCTTGAATTCGTTGGTAGCCTTTTTTAATTCCCCAAACATGCGCCCGAGGGTTTTTGCAAGGCCTGGAAGCTTTTCGGGACCAATAACAATAAGAGCTATAACAGCTATGACAATCAATTCCGGCATTCCTATGCCAAGCATATTTTGTATCCCCCAACAAAGGTGTTTACTAATTCTCCTATAATCACAGGACTTTCTCCAGTATCGATTTTACGGCAAATAGTCAAGACAGAATAAAATTGACCGGACAGCCTTTTGTGGATATCTAATCATTATTCGGGTCAGGTTTAATAACCAGAAAATACAAACTTCCTTTATGCTGCATGTTCCCGGCTGCTATTTCGGCATATTTCCCGTTTCCCCAGAAAATATCTGCACGACCTGGACCTCGAATGGCACCACCTGTATCTTGGTTTAAGACAAATTTGTTGCTCTTTAACCACTCCTGTAAATTGCCGTTTTCATCTATCGCCGGTTTTACCGTCTCAATATATGCAAGCCCCGCCAAGGGGAAGATGCGCCTGTCTAAAGCTATGGATCTTTCCGGCGTCAGCCTGACTTCAAGATATCCAAGAGGCCCTTCTTTTTCTGTTTTAAAAAAAACGTAACTCGGATTGAAATTTAAAATTTCATCAATCTGTCCGGGATTGGCGCTCAAATATGCCCGGATTCTTTGCATCGACATTTCTGAACGCGGTATAATTCCTTTCTCTATGAGAAGGCTTCCGATGCTTTTATAGGGGCGTCCGTTTGAAGTATGATAATGAATGTTAATAATTTTCCCGTTATCAAGTATTATTTTGCCCGATCCCTGGATTTGAAGAAAAAAAAGATCCACAGGGTCTTTCACCCAGGCAAGAACAGGCGCTTTGCCATAAAGTATTCCGCCCGTTTCAATCTCTTTCCGCTCATAGTAAGGAACAACCGTTTTTCCTGTATATTTTCCTGTTATTTTTTCTCCTGCGTATTTTGCGGAGAATAGTGAAAGATCTATTGAAATAAGATCCGGCGGGGTTCCGAAAACGGGATGTTTGTATGTGTCGCTCTTTGAAAGATTTCCTTCCAGTAAAGGCTCATAATATCCTGTAAAAAGAACTTCTCCGTTTCCGTTATCGCCTGTTGATTTGTAAATATAGTATTTATCTTTGATAAATTTTTTTAATTCATCAGCAGTCGGTTTGATATTTATAAATGTCTGAAATTTTTCCAGCGAATTAACCATATGCGATGTTTCATATAGATCATTCCCAAATTTGAACTTCATTCCGGGAGGTTTATTTCTAAGATATAAAAGGCTTTGCTGTATGCTGTCAGCAAGATTGATATAATGTGTATCATCAACAAAATCGGGATATTCTGAAACAGGCAGTTTTTCAAGCACCGCGGCCTCTTCCGGCGGTCTATGAATTGTTTTAGCACATCCACATACCAGCGCTATCAAAAATAAACAGATTATGAAAAGATATGGTCTGACACGCATGGCTGTAAAATATAACCTATTTTGTTCTGACAAACTTACCGCTCTTCCCGCCCTCTTTTTCAATAAGAAATATATCTGAAATGGTCATTTCCCTGTCGTATGATTTGCACATGTCGTATATGGTTAAAGCAGCCACAGAAACCGCGGTTAGAGCTTCCATCTCAACACCAGTCTGGCTGAAGACCCTTGCTGATGATTCGATTCTTATGCTGCTTGAACTTTCTTCCGGATAAAAATCAACAGCTACGTGGGTGAGACCTAACGGATGGCACATTGGTATAAGGTCAGATGTCTTTTTTGCAGCCATTATTCCGGCAATCCTGGCGGTTTCAAGAACATTGCCTTTTTTAACCTTCTTATTCTTTATCATCCTGAAAGTGGCAGTATTCATGGAGATAACACCCTGTGCTACGGCTTTCCTGTCTGTCGGTTCTTTTTCAGTGACATCAACCATCCGCACATTGCCCTTTTCGTCAATATGGGTAAAAGAAGGCATTATATGATTCCTTTATAAATAAAACTCGGTCTTTTTTGTTACTGTTGTCTTGATTGCATTAAGAGCATCATTAAGCGTCATAATCACATTATCACGGATATCTCCTGCAACAACAAGAAACATGACATCCTCTCCCACGGAAAGTTCTTTGTTTTCATCAATTTCAACGAGTATATCGACAATTCCGGGTCTCTTTTTATTTTCATCTATGATCTTCTTTAACTTTTCATGATCGACCGCTATTTTAAGCCCCGTTACTTTGCGACCGTTTCGTGAAGTCCCTCTAACTACTCCATTGTGACATAATATCATGCCCACCTTATCGTAATCCGGATGTTTTTTTATTTTTTCAATAAGGACAGCAAGATTCATATTTTTCTCCTGTTGCGTATAAAAAAGTAATGGTTAATCATAATAGACCCTTAAGAAGCCGTCAATCTTGTATTATTGCTTTTGCCCTTTCAAGCGAAGAGGGCGTATTAACATTAAAAAAAGATGTCAACTCCGGATCTTTTGCGCGTAATTCCACGTCCGATATTTTTTTCACCCGGACTTTATTGAAAAACCTATCAATTTTAAATTCCTGTTTTTCAATCTGTTTTTCAATCAGCTTTTGACATCTTTTTGAATATACAGCACAAAGGGGCTCTAACCCTGTAGAAGTTTCCGGAATAACGATATCTGTTTGTGGTTCAACAGCACAAAGAATAGCCTCAATTATTTCCTTATTCAGGAAAGGCGTATCGCACGCCGTAATGAAAGAATGAGATTTTGTTGAATAGAAAATGCCTGCATGTACGCCTGTAAGAGAACTTCTGTAAGGATAAATATCGGTTACGATCTTTAAATCCCACCCAACATATTTTAACGGATCATTTGTAACAAGAATAATTTCCTCAAAAAGAATACTAAAAACGTCGTAAATCCGATCAAGAATTTGCTTTCCGCCAATTTGCATTAATGCTTTGTTGGCGCCGGAAAAACGGGTGTTAAGCCCGCCTGCCAGAATTACCCCCGTAAAAGAGTACAACATATCGTATCGTCTTTCTTGTACTTGGTCAAAATTGAACCGAAACAGCGAGCAAATTAAAAACAGATTATATTCCTTACGGACGAAGAGTCCCTGTCGGCTCTGCGGCGGGGAGCTTCAATGTTCTGCAACGGCTTTTTTCTAAAGGGTTATTAAATTAGATTCCACATGATCGCGAGCAATTTTTACCGCGCCGGTTATCTCTTTAACCTTCGGGAGTGTCTCTTCTATCATGTCTATAAAATTATTCCTCTCTATGGCTCTGAATGACGGTATGAAATTTATGTCAAAAACCCAGCTTATCTGTAGGAGCTTAAAATCATTCAAGGTTTTCAAATCCTTCATTTTCGCGGATTCCCGCAGTTGAATCGATTCAATTACCTTTTCTGAAAATGAGGAGTTGTCGGGAAGCCCCAGGACAATAGCATCGCTGTGACGTTTTTCCATGTGATAATCCAGGAAAACCTTCCATATATCAAGCTTATCAGCATCCCGTATAAGTTTCATGAATAAAAGAGTTTTTTCATCTTCGCCTTCAGGAAGAAAGGCGGCATTGTGATAAGCTATGGCTTTTGATATCAATCTTTTCGTGTTTTTTGACAACCCCGAAAAAACTTTGTGGATACCAATCTGCCTTAAGCCAAGTTTCGCATGATTTTCAGAAAGAGCATCAACAAAAGTGTGGTAAAGTTCATACTGTCTGAACCTTCCCAAATCATGAAATAATGCAATTATCTCCGCGGTGATCAGATCTTCCCGGGAAAGCCCAAGCTCATTCCCGATCATTATTATATTGCAGCATACCCTCTTTGTATGTTCTTCTTTCAGTTTTATCGGACGGTTGTATTCAGAATCATTCGTATAGAAACGGGAAACATAATCGGCAAACCAGTCCTTCAAAGAGCTTACTAAATCGATATTCATAGAAATTTTTTCTCAATAAGATCGGCAAGTCCCTTTGTGTCTTCAAGGCCGAATCTCGGAACAGAAAGGTCGATATCGTCATCCGTTACAAGGGCGATCAGGTTATCATCGTCCCGGCAGAGCGGTTCTTTGTGTCTTTCCTTTCTGAAGATCTCGATTTTCGGCTTCTTCTCCCTTTTGTATCCTTCGGTTATGACAAGGTCCACATCGGAAAAATATTCGGAAACGGAATCGAGAGTTCCGCCGCCGCCGTTTTTTATCATCGCGATACTTTCCGGAGAGATAACTATAACCGTATCGGCTCCTGCCGCTTTATGTCTGAAACTGTCTTTTCCCTTCTTGTCGATTTCAAAACCGTGCAGGGCGTGTTTTACCGTTCCTATCCTGTAACCTCTTTTTTTCAGCTCCGGAATCAGTTTTTCAATCAGGGTTGTCTTGCCCGATTCCGATTTGCCGACAATTGAAATTATTGGTGTCATGTATAAATGGTTCCTTGTTGCTGTGAACCCGTCTTCCTTTTCTCCGTGAAAGCAGCGAGAGAGGCGTCATCCTTCAATGCCACGGGTTCCTTTATGAAAAATTCGTAACATTTCTGTTATGTAAAAACAACTCATTAATATTTAATGTCTTCATATCGTTTTGCCTCTTCAGTGATATGGTCCAATTCAAACGAATTATCAATTACCTCATATTATTTGACAAATAATTTTACTGTTGTACAATTGTCAGTAACTCATATTACAGAGGTGAGTATGGATATTGTAATTGACACATCTGCTTTGATTGCAGTTATTGTTGGTGAGCCCGATCGCAAAAGAATTGTTGAATTAACAGCTGGTAATACAATCATAGGGCCAGGTTCTATTCCGTGGGAAATCGGTAACGCCTTCTCGGCAATGTTTAAACAGGATAGGTTGACACTCGATGAAGCCAAAAAGGGCTTTGCAATATTCGCAAATATTCCTCTTCGGTATGTTGATCCGGATTTTGTTAATGCTTTAAAGATATCCAGGCAAACCAACATGTATGCATACGATGCATATTTTTTGGATTGTGCTGTCAGGTACAAAGCGCCTTTATTGACATTGGACCGAAGGCTATTGGCAGCTGCTAAAGAAATTAACATTGCAACCATGGAGATTTAAAAATGCAAGTCTATACTTATTCAGAAGCCCGGCAAAAACTATCTATAGTTCTTGATCAGGCTGAAAATACAGGAAAAGTTTTAATTCAAAGGAAAGATGGGCGAACTTTTGCATTGGTTCCGGAAAAGATTACTTCTTCGCCTTTAGATGTTCCGTCAATAAAGGCGAAAATCACGACTCAGGAAATAGTTGACATTGTTCGAGAAGGAAGAGAACGATAGGAATCATTCCTTGAACTTGGACAAGCTCTTCCTTGTTACTGAGATGAAGGAGATTAAGCACTATTTTCAAAAAGGGGCGCAGGCCAGAGTTGGAATAGAAAAGTAGCATGTTTTTCAAAGCGTTGTGGATATTCTCGAAACCGCCGTTTACCGTATAGCTTCCTCCTACCATGCGTTTGATAACGTTGACGGAACTGCATTCTTTCAATTGGAAATCAATGGCGATCAACTCTATCTGGACGTCGAATATTCCTCGGATCAATAAATCAAGGCATAACGCACTGGGTCAACCGACTCTAACTCCATCCAAAATACACCTCTTCAAATCGCATCTTCCTGATCTCATGTAGCATCTCTGTCCGTTTCATATGTCACCTCCATCGGTTACTTATATAACCGGACGGATCGTGTGTTACAAACCCTTATAGTTTAGCTTCTGACAGACCACTCAATAATTATGGCAACAATTCCTTTATAATGATATAAAAGATAAACATTTACCGATACAAATTTTTAAAGGATGTGATGAAAAGTGGAAATTGACACATCGGTGCTGCACAAGGAAGGCCTTTTTACGGCGATTCTCAAGACAGTCAGCGACGGCATTACTGTCATAGACAAGGATCTTAAAATTTTATTTCAGAACGAGGCCATCTATCAGATATTCGGCCTTCAAATCGGCCGGTTTTGCTACAACGCATATCGAGGCCGCAATGAGCCGTGTGAAGACTGCATTATCCTCGAAGTAATCAAGGATGGGAAGCCCAGAAAAGGGCTGAGAGATATTCAACTGCCTGACGGTAATATTTTATGGCTGGAGTTTTTTTCCGGTCCTTATAAGGATCCGGAAGGAAACATTATCGGCGCAGTGGAGGTCGTTCGCGACGTCACCGAACAGGTCCGCATCACAAAGGAATGTTTTACGCTTAGAAGGGAGATGGAGCGGCAGGCGAAGTTTGAAAACATTATCACTCAGTCAAAACAGATGAAGGCGATCTTCCGTCTTATTGAACGGGTGGCTTCAACAAACAGCACCGTTCTGATCACAGGGGAATCGGGAACGGGAAAGGAACTCATCGCGAAGGCCATTCTTTTCAATTCAAACCGAAAGGATAAACCATATGTCACCTTGAACTGCGGCGCCATTCCGGAGAATTTGCTGGAATCGGAGTTATTCGGCCATGTCAAAGGCGCATTCACCGGCGCCGTCAGGGATCATGCTGGATTAATCGAAACCGCAGCCGGAGGAACATTGTTTCTCGATGAAGTCGGTGAGATACCTTTGTCACTGCAGGTCAAGCTCCTTCGCTTTTTCCAGGAAGGCGAATCGCGACGGGTTGGTGATACTGTGACAAGAAAATTTGATGTACGCATCATTTCAGCAACAAACCGCAATCTTGAAGATGGGGTAAAAAACGGCTCTTTTCGTGAAGACCTGTTCTTCCGGTTAAGCGTAATTCCCGTATTCATTCCACCGCTGCGCGAAAGAAAAGAGGACATTCCCATTTTGACAAACCACCTGCTCCAGCGTCTTTGTGACATACACGGCAGGGCAGTTCCCGGAATATCTTCAGAAGCACTTAAGATGCTTATGGATTATTCCTGGCCAGGAAATGTGAGAGAACTGGAAAATGCAATAGAATACGCGCTTCATCTGACTGATGAAGGACATCCGATAATCACTGAACAGCTTCCGCCTAAAATTTCAGGGAAAACACAGTCACCGGGAGTTTATCAGGACTTCATTTCCATCGACACCTACACCCAGCAAACAATCTTATCCCTCCAGAGCAATCGATCGGAAGAAGATATTGCCCGCATTCTGGGGATCAGCCGTAAGAACCTGTGGGAAAAAAGAAAACGATGGGGAATCCCGCGGTCAAAATAATTCTCTCAACCTCATATTTACAATCTCAAGTTTCCTGGCTTTTGTTCTGCTACCGTAAGTAACGCAAAGTCTTTTAAAATGTTACTATTTGTAACAAACATAATTCCTACCAAATTCATATAAAAACCCTCATCTTTTATTTTCCGTTTTAATTCGGATAATTATCATTTTTTTTATTTATTTATTACCCACTTCCCTTTTTTGGCACGCCATATGCTCTACCTATAGATAAAATAAAACAGAAACATCGCTACTAAAATAAAAATAAGAAAGGAGAAAAAAATGTCGGCAATTGATACGGAACAAAATAAAACTAATGAGAACAAGACTTCCCTCTGCAGAAGCTGGCGTAACACCAGAAACAGTCGTCTCCGTTTTGGAGTCCTCCTCGTTATCGTTGGCCTGGTATGGTTTGGAGCAAGAATGGGTTTCCTTCCCGTTGAATGGTTCCATTCTAAATTGTTCTGGCCGGGAGTAGTTGTCATGGTTGGATCCTGGATCGTATTCAAATCCTTGATCAGAAGAAAATATGACAACCGGCCGTGTTGAACTCGATGGATCGGTAAACAGAAACTGTTTTATTAATTAATTAAATTATCAGGAGATCAGAAAATGGCAGATAAAAATCATCCAGGGACAAAAGATTTTTCAGATTCAGGCATTAAATTTCCATGCGGCAACTTAGAAAAAATGCTGAAGGCATTCAGGCAGTGTGGTGACGGAAAAGGAGGCAAAGTCGACTGTTCGGAAATAATGAAAAAATTCAGCGAAGGCGCGGGCGGCAAATCCAGGTGTGCAGCGATAATGCAGAATTTGTGCTCCGGCAAAGAAGAACCAATCGACTGTATGTCCATCATGAAAGAATTGTTCGGCAACACTGAGGAGAAAGACGAAAAGCCTAAACAGAACTGATTTCAGATATATTTGTTTTATCCAATGTTTGGACATTCAAATAGAGGAGGAAGAGCGGATATACGTATAGTTTCCTTGAAAGCTTCAAACTTACCCATTTCGATTTAATAGTAGATTTCTTATGTAAATCGTGATAGTTGGAAAAATCATATATAATGTCAGAGATTAAAATTTCTGAACCATTCAACCTTGCATGAGGGTGCTAATGGACTGATTACTGAAACCCCGTTTCTCGAAAAGAGAGCGGGGTTTTGTACTGTGAATCAGACCAGTTCAAAGAGGTAATAATATGAAGGCAAGCATATTGATTTTCAGTCAGACAGGAAACACGCTCAAAGTCAGTTCATCTATTTCAAAAGGTTTGGAAATTTGTGGAGTTGAAGTTGATCAGGTTAGTTTTTTACACCGCACCAGATGGAAACCTGATAATGCCGATCTAATAGGAATCGGATGTCCTGTCTTCGAGAACCGGCCGGCAGAAGTTGTACCTCACTATTTAGCAGATAGTGGATTTGATTTTGCCGGAAAAAAAGCCTTTGTTTTCATTACCTCAGGCGGTTCTCCTGCCAAATCATTATGGCATCTATCAGAAGCTGTAACAAAAACCGGAGCTTCAGTAATAGGAGGTATTCAATTAAGAGGTTGCAGTTCATTTCCCACTCTTTTTGGACTTTTCCCGAAACGACCGAATGGAAAAGAGTTGGAAAGAGCAGAAAAATTCGGGCGTGCTGTTGCTGCCAGCATAATGAATGGAGAGTCGCTGGCATCTCATTACAAAATTGAACCTGATCAAGGGGGAATTTTTTATGATAGAGTAGGACCCATTTTAAATTATATCAAAAAGAAAACCACTCCCTTGCCTATCAGTGATTCTATGAAATGCGATCTTTGCGGTAATTGCATCTATGAATGTCCGACCAGAAGTATCACAATTGAAAATAAGGCTATTAAATTTCATAACACCTGCATTGTATGTTATCGTTGTTGGCAAGTCTGCCCACATTCTGCGATTACAATAAAATTTTCCCCGGGTGATGGATTAATAGAACGTTTGATCTATGGGGAGAAAATGGAACGGTTTTTTGGTGACATAAAACCTGATGAATATGTTGGTACAAATCTATATAAGGATGCTTTGGCACGTAATCTTAAGCTTAAGTATGATCGAAATAATCCAACTGCTGAATATGACTATATAGAACGAAAATAGTATGATGAAAATGAACCTCGACTTATAGTATCGGGGCTGGAGACAGCGTTTCCGGTGGTTTGGCGATCTTGAAAATTTTTAATGTGGTTTTTTTATCATATCTTCCTGAAGTCAGTAAAACGTCAACCTTGAAGAAAATGCTTGATTTAAATCAGAAATCAATGGCAGATTATACAGACCGAAAACTGAAATTCTGCGTCTTATGCGGATCAATCTATACATTGTTTGGCTTGTAAAGTGCATATAATCTAACGAGAATATTTTCCCATGAAAGTTCTTCTTGTTTCAGCCAATACCGAACAGTTCAACATGCCAGCCATGCCTTTGGGGCTGGCGTGTGTTGTCGAGGCTGCAAAAAACTCCGGGCACGATGTCTTCATGTTGGATTTAATGTTCGAAATGGATGTCAATACCACCCTTAAAAAAGTAATTGATGAATTCCGTCCGGAATGTATTGGTATTTCGGTGAGAAACATTGATGATCAGCACATTGAAACCCCTAAGTTTCTGCTCGAAAAGGTGAAAGAGGTTGTAATGGTCTGCCGGGATTTATCCAATGTACCGATTGTTCTTGGAGGTGCCGGCTATAGTATGTTTCCTGAAAGTGCTTTGGCTTATCTTGAGGCAGACTATGGAATAGAAGGCGAAGGGGAAATTGCATTCCCAGCTCTATTGACGCGCTTAGAGAACAACGATGACCTTTCCGGGATACCAGGATTATATACTCGTGGTTACGGTCAACATCAGCGAAAAACATTGAGCAACAATCTGGACAAATTAACACTGCCGGAAACCTGCATCCTTTCTGCTTCTGCTTCACAGAATCACGAACCTTGGATTCCGGTACAAACCAGGCGCGGCTGCGCTCTCAAGTGCAGTTATTGTTCTACCTCCACTATTGAAGGCTCTATCCTGCGGAAACGTTCACCAGAGGTCGTTGCAGCTTGGCTTGAGAGTTGGGTAACGGCAGGTTTTGCGAATTTTTTCTTCGTGGACAACACCTTTAATCTTCCCCCCGCCTATGCTAAATCAATATGCCACCTGATTATTGAAAGAGAACTGGATATGCATTGGCGTTGTATTGTTTACCCGAAAAATGTTGATGAAGAATTAGTTGAGCTCATGGCCACAGCCGGTTGCAGGCAGATAAGCCTGGGTTTCGAAAGCGGCTCTGAACAGATACTTAAGAATTTCAATAAGAAATTTACACTTGAAGATGTGCGGATAACATCAGCTCTATTTACCGATCACGGCATTGAGCGCATGGGCTTTTTGTTGCTGGGAGGTCCTGGTGAAACAAAACAGTCTGTGGAAGAAAGTCTTGCCTTTGCGGATTCTCTGAAGCTTAACGCATTGAAACTCTCGGCCGGCATCCGTATTTATCCAAACACACAATTGGCTGAGACTGCTAAAAACCAGGGGGTCATTACCTCCAAAAGCGACCTGCTTTA